>NZ_ATDK01000237.1 GCF_000444135.1 Pseudomonas avellanae BPIC 631 | reverse complement strand
TGACCTGGTCAAGCTTGGGACCTGTGGCCCACGGCTTGACGGTCAACTCCACAGCGCTCGCCAGTTCGCCCAGTTCGTACACGTGGCTGTGAAATTCGGTCGTCTCCCACCAAGGGTGACCCGGTGTCTTGGCCACAGGGCCACCGTGGTAGTCCACGTCCGCGTCGAGGCGAGCGGCAAACGCGGCATAGATCGCCTTCATGTACTGAATCGGCTTGGCCCGTGCATTCTCGGTGGTGCACACGGACGGCACTGCATAGAACAACTGGGAATGGCCGCTTTTGCGGTTGCGCACCATCAGATTCGGAGCGGGCAACCCCGCATCGTCCCAGGCCAAGGCGTTGGCATGGTCTAGGTCAAACACCAACCAGGAAACCATGCCAGGGCGATTGACTTGCATGTAGGGGTAACGCAGCGCGTATTCACGAGGGCGAACGCGAGTAGCGGTTTTGTCGTCACTGCACCGTGCCAGGTATGGCGCTTCCAGCAGTAACCGGTTCAGCGCGGTGCCGTCTTCAAAGAAGCGGGCAGGTGGCAGGTGGGTGCTGCTGGCCAGCGCATCGGCGTGAGACGTAGGCGAGGTCGCGAGGGAAAGACTGGCCGCGTTGTCGTGGTTCATGCTTCACCGCCCTGGCCAACTGGTTGGCCAACGCGGTGAAAGGGTGTGACGCAAGGGGTCAACTGGGGGGGCAGGGTGCGGTCATCGACGACGCACATCTGATGAAGAATCTTTTCCATAAGTCCACCGTTCAGCGGTGAACTGAAGACTTCACTTTTGACGACTTGCACAAAGCCTCAGTGAAAGCCATAATCAGCTCACGTTATGTGTGTTGAACAGGTGATCCGCTTCGCAAACGGCCTGTTCAGGATTTTCCAAAAAGCCCCGGCGCCAACCGGGGCTTTTTGGTTTCTGCTATTTGGCTAAATCGTTAACATATTCCCGTCTACGCTCGTTCGAGCATGAAAAATATTGCTTCCCAGCAACGGTGGGCAGGCAAAGTGGGTGAACACTATCACCCGAACTCCCTATCCGCAATGAAAATGCCATTTTTAACAGCTGATTTTTTAGCTAATACGAATGGCTATAGGCCTTGTGATACGGGGGTTCCAGAGTAAATAGTGAAATAACTTACGCAACAGTAACAACTTACGTAAGTTAAAGCACTTACTCGTCTTCCATGAAATCTGTAATCGGCTCGGCATTAGATGCCTTCTCAAGCAGCGCAAGCAGATCAGCCTTATCCAGTTCCTGGAGGGCCATGATTCCAGCCCGAATCACATCGGAACGCGATATGCGGAAGGTCCGTGGCAATAGAGAAATCTTATCAATCTGTCTGTTCAGGTCTTTGGACAGGGAAAAAGTAGTACGCACAAACGTGGGCGCTTTCTTACGCTTGCGCTTAGGCTCTGGGGTAGCACTGACTGGTGCAGCAGATATGAAAGCCAGCGCGGCTTCATCGTTAGCTTCGGATGATGGGGAGACTTCCTCAGGCTTACGAATCAAATTTTTCAGTCCCATTTGGCATCCCCCCAAAGCTCCGCTGCCAACGTCTGTATTTCTTCTTTAGCTCGAGGGTCGGAGTTGCTCTCCAGGACCGAGCATCCGTCTTCATCAGCATCGTCGTAGACATTGCGAGCTGTAGTAATAGCGTCAAGAGGTTGGATGCCAAAGGAGCGACACGCTTCTTTGGCATCCAATATCCGCTGTATCTGACTTGGAAGGGCTGGGCATTGGGTGATCACTGCACGTACATTCAATGCTGGATTTACCGCAGTTGCCAGTCGCGCCAGGTTGTCGACTTTGGGAAGGGTTTTGAGATCTCGGCGCTTGGGTCGAAAAGGAATCAACATATGAGTAGCTACCGTCATCGCTGATCGCAGCGCCTCTGAATCGGATCCTCCAGCATCGACCACAATTTGCCTATACCGGCCACGTAAGTCTGTGAGTGTTTGACGAATATTGCCGTGCGCTTGCACGACAGGAATCGCAGGGAGGTCTCCTTGAGCAGACCGTTCTGCAGCCCAGTCAGCAGTCGTGCCCTGAGGGTCCGCATCTAGAAGCAGGACATCACCTCCTCGAGCCTGCAACCAAACGGCCAGATTTTGAGCTAGACAGCTTTTCCCGCTGCCGCCCTTTTCACCGCCTAAAAGTAAGATCATGAGAAGCCCTTGTAGGATTACTAAAGTGACATAACTTACATAAGTTACTGAAATTTTGCTATGAGGATATACGAAACTGCCACTGTACATCTGCTTGATTTGAGCTAGACGGCCTTTGGATAGCAGAATAGCCAAGACATCGTGATCTACCGGTGCATCAGGAAGGGGTAGGGCGTAGCCGGCCAAGGATGAGCAGGATTTCATTTTCAAAGGCCACTTTTGATTCGAGGTCGCCCAACTTCTTATGGCCTTCTGCAACGCACCTCAGCAAGCCAGGCAGGTGTCCGCACTGGGGCGGCTCATTGCCGTTCGTGACCAGGTAGCCTTTGTGATACTGCGCGGCGATGTAACCCTGCGTTTCCAACGAGCGCAGCGCCTCGCGCACGGGCATTCGGCTGACCTGAAAGGCATTGGCAATGGCTTGCTGCGCAAGCCGTTCACCCGGTTCAAGCCGTCCATCCATGATGGCTTCGCGAAGCGCTTCTTCTATCGTCGCGCGGGGCAGCGCTACAGGCTGTGCAATGCCGAGGGCAATGGTTTCAAGCACGTGCTGCGCGTGCAGCTTTTGCGTTCTAGTGTTACTCATTTACGTCTCCTTTCCATGCATGCGAACAGAACTCTGCGCCGGCGCGCCGGACTCGGCGCGGCGCAGGGTTAAGCAGTTGATTTCGTGGGTGCCACCTCGGGAGCTGGAGGTGGCTGATCCAAACGGCTCAGTCCATGCTCATGCCGTCATCTTCATCCGGGGATGACAGCTCCGGGGTGCCGGCGGCGATGGCCTGGCCCTTGGGCGTGGTCTCGGCCACTTCCCGATCAGGCGCGGTCGGCTGTGCTGACCATTCGCGGCGGTTTACGGTTTTGTCCGTCTTCGTGCCATCCTCCTCAATGACCTGCACCACAACAGGTCGGGTGCCCAGGTCTTCCAGACGTACCGGGTCGCCTTGCTTCAGATCTGCATCGTTCATGGCCTTTTCCAGCCCCACGCCCCACACCGTGCGGGGCTTACCTCCTTCGGGCTTGAGCGTCACGAAGTAGCTCATCTGATTGTCATCATTGTGCTGATACGGTGCTTCTCCGTGCTCGATCAGCGTGCCATCGATGACGTTGCTCCTGGACGGGGCTGTCTGGCCCGTTGTTGCTTGAGGGTCTGGGTACAGACGCTGCTCAACCTGGTTGACGACGCCAACCGCCATGGCGGTGATTTCATCCAGGTCCTTGACCGATTCAGGCCAGGTCTCGACTTGCCGATAGGCATTTTCAAGGCCGCCTTTAAACGCTTCGCGGTAGCTGTCGTTTTCCATGTACGCCGTCAGCAGCGCAGCCGCTTCCGGGCTCTTGTCATCCGTCGCAATGATCCACACGGCATGGTCTTCACCTCGCAAGCCCATGACGACATCAGAAGCCCTCACATCAGCCTCGGACATCGGGAAATCACGACGCCATTGCGCTTCACGCCTGACCAGCTCGCTGGGGCTCTGCAGGTCAGGGTCGTTGGCCCGACTGGTCTGCACTTCAGCTGTGGCTGTTGCTGCGGAATCGGCAGTCGATTCCGCACGCTGCGCCTGCCATTGCGCAAAGGCCTGATCGCCCTTGGGCTCACCACGTTTTGGAATGCCCAGCGTGGTCGCCACCAGCTCTACTAACGAAACGCGCATCCGCTCTGGCACGAAGTCCAGCTCTTTGGTCAGTACCTGGCTAACCTGCTCAGCGGTTTTTCCTTCTCTATATAGCGCCTCGATTGTCACTGTAACGCCCAACTTATCCACCAGGTCCCGTATCTCCCGTGAGGAGTCATCAACGTGCCGTGGCAGGTCTTTGGCATCAGCCGGCGTAGGCTTTGCGGCTTCCGGGTTCACTGGTGCCGGCGCTGGGCTTGTGCCAGCTGAAGTACTCACCGGCTCAGGCGTGCTGGTCTGTGCCTCAGACGTGGCCGGCGCGGTGGAATCCGCCGCCGGTTGCGCACGCTGCGCCTGCCATTGCGCAAACGCCTGGTCGCCTTTGGGCTGACCGCGTTCAGGAATGCCCAGGGTGATGGCCACCGTCTCCACGAACGCAATGCGCTCCGGCTCGGGAACTGTGTCCAGCTGGCTGGCCAGCGCCTGGCTAACCTGCTCAGTCGTTTTGCCTTCTCCATACAGCGCCTCGATCGGCACCGTAACGCCCATCCGATCCGCCTGGTCGCGCACGTCCCGTGTGGAATCGTTTACGTGCCGGGTAAGGTCGTTGGCAGGACCAATGCTCAGACCTCCACGCTCAATCTCCAGCTCTGCGCGGCGATCTGCCAGGCTTTGATTCATGGCCTTGTCGGTGAAATGCACGTCCAAACCGTTCTTGGCCACCGCCTCGATCACCAGCTTTTTGAATTCGGCGGTGCCGGTGATGGTCAGTGTGCTGCCGAACCGCTCCCTGGCCAGCTGGAGGGCCACGGACACCCCGGATTCGGTAATCCCCGTGCGGCGCATAGAGATTGTTTTGCCCGTGTCCACAAACAGGGTCTTGTCGGTCTGCTTGTCCAGGTAATGCACGTTCTGACTGAACTTGGCTTTGCGTGTGTAAAGATCCTTGGCGCTGAGGTCGCGGGCCCGCTGACTGGCGGCGGCGGGGTCAACCTGACTGGCAAAGCGATCCATGACCCGCTTCACACGGTCACGCACGCCTTCAGGGCCTGGGCCCCTCGCGCCGCTGATGCTAAAGCCTGGGTCTTCTTTTTCATCGTCTAGGAGATTGCGTATGGCTGCACTGCCCATGAGATTCACCTCGGTGTTGGGTTGGGGTTTGTGGAACTGTTCACGCGCTTTAAGCCGTTCGAAGGTCAGCACGGAAACCAGCTGCACCTTGTCCTGGCGGGTTAAGCGTTGATCGGAGAACACGGCGCGCCTGAGCGCGTAATACTGCTGATCGATCCGGCGTATGGCCCGGCGATGAGCCGGGGGAATCTGGTTGTGCTGCGCTTCGCGCGTGAAATACGCGGCCACCGTCGAGGCCTGCCTGTTAACGGTCAGGGCCTTGATCGAGGCGCGCTTGAACACCAGCGCCTTGTCTGCGGGCCGTTTGAGCGGATCGAACAGCATCCGGGCGCGCTGCTCGATGTCAGCCACCGTCGCGACCCGATGCGGGTTCTTGGCGTAGGGCGGGACGACAGACCCAGGCCGCCATTGACGGGGAGGGCGGGGCTTGCCGGAAGTCCTGGGCCTACGACCGGCAGTGGATCGTCCAGGCGTTGTTGTCGCAGTCACCGCCTTGGGCACCGCTGTGACGGAAGGTGCTCTGTAGAACACCAGCGCGTTGTCAGAAGGCTTCTTGAGCGGATCAAACAGGCGTCGGCCTCGCTCCTCGATGTCAGCGATGGTGGCGACACGGTGAGGGTTCTTGGCATACGGCGGGATTATTCGTCCAGCTCGTACTCGGGCGTTTCGGGGCTTTCCAGCTCCGGCCCGGCGTCGGCCTGTTGCGCCTGCTGGCGTTGCTGTTCCCGTTGCTTCCTGAGAAACGGCGGCAGGCCCGCTTCCTCCTCTTCCTCGCTCAGTTGTGGACCCGTTCCGTCTTCCTCGTCCTCCTCCTGGTACAGATGATCGCAATCCAGAATCTCCTCCTGGTTGCGACTGTCCCAGGTGAACGTGTGCATCACTGGGCAGTAACACCGCACCGTCACGGCTTCGGGCCGATCCGGCTTGCCGGTGATCTGCCACATGGCTGACGGACAGGTCTTGCAGGCCATCGGCAGGTGCGGAAGTGCGTCGCCCCGCAGTTTCAGCAGAACTTCGCTGGTGATCTCTCTGTCGTTGCCCGGTGTGTACGTTGTCATTGTGTTCTCCATGGACTTGGTAGAATTTGGCTTCGCGATCAGCCAGTAGCCGAACACGATCTTCAGGGGATGCTTCGGAATACTGTTTGCGAAACTTGGGGGTGGCCTTGTTGACGTATTTGATTTCCCTCGCTCGCTGCGGCCAGGCAAGCAAGCGCTCCCGAATAACACTGGTTTCAAGCGGTGGTTTCTTGAGTTCGCGCCTGACAATAAAGTCATCCTGAAAGATGGTGTCTTTCAGATTCGTGCCCTTTGCGTCACCTGGCAACTTGACCGAAATATATTCAGTGTCCTTACCTTCATTACGGATGCGCGTCTCGCCGTGTTCAGCTACCAGTGCATAAAAATCGGCACGTGTAGTCACACCACGTTCGATGACCTGCTTGACCAAGTCCTGTTTGAACTGTCGGTTCTTGCCATAGAAGTCATCGCCCTTGTAACGGGACAGGACACTAGCCGCGTCGGTGATGTCCGCACGGACATTCTCACGAGGCGAAGACAGACCATACTTCTGGTTAATATGCTCCTGAAAAGCCTCAAAATACTTCTCATGATTTTTGTACACATCAACCGGATTGGCCTCATTGCCACTCAACAGGTTGATACGTGGGATAATGATGTGAATGTGAGGCTTGCGTTCAATTACGTCACCGGTTTTCCTGTCGGTGACCGTCTTCATTTTGGGCAAGTGCGCTTCGGCATACAGATTGAATTCTTCAGGCTTGTACGCGTGCATAAAGAAGTTCTTGAAGTCGGTCGTCACTGCCTTGAGCAATTCAGGTGACACCGTGTCCTCTTTAAAGCTTAGCGTGAACGTGAGGTAACGATCTTGCCCATGATCCGGGATACTTTCGTAGATGGCCCTGGTCACGCTGAGCTGCCCCTCAATGATCAATCGATGGTCCAATTCATCACGCGTAAACTCTCGACCTGATTTATTGCCTTGTTCTAAATACTCCTGCGCTCCGGTGTTATAGCCACTGACTCTAATCAGCATATTCTATACCTGCTAATAAAATCGTCTCGATGACCATCAGCGTTTCAAACCACTTGTCTCTCACACTGTCGGTGATAATGCCCCTGTCACCCGCCGCTTTTGCAATGTAAGCCAACTGAGAAATATTGTTACCGGCTTTATTGACGATAAATACAATTCGTTTCCTAAACCCGGTAAACTCTCTAAACACAGGAGCTTTATTTAAAATCAGCTCCCTGAAAAAGGCTGATGCAGAACAGCCCGCCCGTTTGATCATGTCATCAAACTGGGCCATTTCGTCTTGGGTGAGTCGAAACCGGATGATGTGAACTTTTTTGCCGGATTCGTTAGGTGAGCCACGGTTGCCGTTATGGACTGACCTCGACGGTTTTGGCGGGGCAGTCTCGGGCAAAACCGTGAGCAACAGCTGTTGAATAGCGTTCAGCTTATTAAGCCAGTGGAGATACTGCTTTTGATAAAGCGTGCCGTTATAGGGTGCCGAGTTAGCGGAGTAAGCAACTCGGTTTAGAGCATGCCCGGACTTTTCAAATACCTGCTGCATCCGCTTCTTGTCGATTGCGGACTGCTCGAAGGTAGGCGAACGGCTGATCACCAGGTCACGAAAGAATCGGGCTGGCTTCAGGCCGGATTGCGCGATGGGCTCGGCAAACCGAGCGAACTGTTCATCCGTGAAACGGCATGACACGGGGCATGATTTGGTCACTTTTTTGGCCACAAGATCACCTCCTGAGGGAACCTGGATGACGACAACCAACAACGACAGCGACAACGCTTTCCCGCTCTGCGGGGTTTCAAAGGGGTATCCCCTTTGGCACGTCGATTGGATACGAAAAAGGCGAAGCTCTTTTTTGTAGACAATCGGTAACGTGCCTGTTTTGCGAATTCGAGAGAGGGGTAGGCAATCTGGAATTGCACTGATTTGCACTACGTCGCATTGAGTTGCATTAAGTCTCACTGTTTTGCATTAAGTTGCACTATTTCTCACTCTGTTGCATTGGATTGCACTCTGTTGCACTGCGTTGCACTAGCTGCTAGGTTGGGGCTTTGAAGCGCCCGACTGGAGGCAGCCATGAGTGATTGGAGAAGCAAACCTAGTGTACTGTTTTCGAAAAAACCAGCTACTAACTAACGTAAAATTCAAATTTTATCAATAACTTAGGTTGCGGGACACGGGTAAATTATTTC
>NZ_ATDK01000236.1 GCF_000444135.1 Pseudomonas avellanae BPIC 631 | reverse complement strand
CTGGTCAGTGAGAAATCACTGTCCAGATGCTCGTGGAATCAGTGTCCAAGTCAGCGTGGAATCACTGTCCAAGTGTTCGTGGAATGGGTGTCCAAGTGCGCGTGGAATCCCCAGTGTAGGGGATCGCAATGCCCATGCTTATTGCCTAACGCATCAATAAATAGCCCCTAAACCACTAACATGCCTCTACAACACTCCGCGACTTAATCAGACAGTCTGAAACCCACCGAGTCGCCAAGGTCACGGGGCAGATCAGGCTAGACGAGGATGGACAGATCTAAGATTCATTGCGAACAGGTGCATATCTCAAGGTCAAGCATAGGTTTCTGCACCCAGCATGCACCCATGAGAAAAACTCGAGAAGTCACACAGGCCGAAAACCGCTGAAAAACATGGTGTCCCAGGGCAGGTTCGAACTGCCAACCTTCCCCTTAGGAGGGGGATGCTCTATCCAATTGAGCTACTGAGACACTGCGTGCCGGCACACCGATCGGTGCCAGCGAGGACGGCGTGCATCTTAGCGGCATGCACCGCCTTTGTCATGTCGTCATTGCCCTCCAGGGCTGTAGCCGATGTCGCTACGAAACACAGCTGAATAAACCGATCATGCATTTTGCAATACCCCAAAAAGCCATCATTGCAAAACGCACTGCAGGCCACTTTTTTTCATTTTATAAATTATTGATTTTAATAGGTTTTTTATCTATTTCAGCTTGGCATGCAGACTGCATTATCACTATCTGTGAACACATCTCATCCCAAACGGTCGGGCACAGGTACTGGAAAATGAACAAGACTCTCTCAGCGTTGAATGCGGCAGCTCTGGTGGCTCTGGTGGCATTTCATTTCCAGGATTCCGGTGCCAAGGACACTCAGGTCACTGCGCCTGTTCCTGTCCACCACCAGATCAGCCATGCGCCTCAGTTGGCAATCATGACTGACCGTGTTGCCAGTGCAGCCGTATTGGCGACTGACGATGATGCCTCCGTCCAGATGCCACGCGCCGAGCAGCGTTGGGTTTTCTGAGACCGTTTGAACCACCCACTTACGAGAGTGTAGCCATGTCAAAATCCGCGTTGTCATTTCTGGTCCTGGCGATCATGGCTGTGATCGTCGATCTGTTGCTGCCTGTTCATGCGCAGGCCTTCAGTATCGCTTCCAATATTGCTGCGGGCGTGTTCGCCAGCCTTTTCGTCGTAGCGCTGTTCCTCGGCCGTCGCTTCAAGTTCGACCCGGTACTGCGTTAAAACCTATAGCCTCCCCCCTTCGAGCAAACCGGCCACAGCGCTCGGCTACACCTCTTAACCTCTGAAATACCTCCTCGCCCCTCCCCGCCAACCCTTTGTCGGCTGGCTTCGTCTGAGCTGAATTCCGACCTAATCTCAGAGTCAAATAGCCATGATGGCAAAAAGCAGCTCGGTGGCGGTTCCTTTTATCTGTGGGCAAGCGTAATGACTTTGCAAATTTGCTCGCATTTCTGATAATTGGCGCTGGCTAAATGCCTTTATCTGAGTCAATATTTGTCACAGAATTGACGCCAAGGACTCGACGTTTTACGGCATTATGTTGGCCCCTTGGATCCCCGGTTGAACATTTGGCCAAAACGACTGTCTGACGAAGACAATCTTGCGGCCACTTGCTAGAACCGCTTCCCCTGAACTAACCGGTTAAATATATGAGCCCTATGAAACAGGCTACTTATTCCAGCCGCACGGCTGACAAGTTCGTAGTTCGCCTACCAGACGGCATGCGTAATCGCGTGCAAGAAGTAGCCAAGAATCATCACCGCAGCATGAACTCGGAAATCATTGCCCGCCTCGAACAAAGCCTGATTCAGGAAGGTGCACTTGGCGATGAGCCAAGCCTGCGTCTGGATAGTCCTGAGCTGTCCTTGCACGAACGCGAGCTGCTGCAACGTTTTCGCCAGCTTTCACATCGTCAACAGAATGCTCTCGTTTCGCTGATCGCCCATGACACGGAACTCGCTTCCGAAGAGTCCTGAGACTCAGCGCAAATGACCAAGGCCAGCGAAAGCTGGCCTTTTTTGTTGTAGTACTTTTCTTGGTTAACCGTCGGCATCACTAAAAACGCCCCCTCAACACAGCACCTTTTTTCGAGACACTGCGCCAACATAACGCTCCGACATAAAGCGTCGACATAAAAAAACCGCCTGAGCATGGCGGTTTTTTTATTACTGCGTCGTTGCTGGAAAAGAACGTCTAGTGTACTGTTTTCGAAATAAGTTACCCATAACCTGCAAGCTAAGCTATTGATAAGATTTGAATTTTCCGTTAGTTGGTGGCTGATTTTTTCGAAAACA
>NZ_ATDK01000235.1 GCF_000444135.1 Pseudomonas avellanae BPIC 631 | reverse complement strand
TACAGATGCCCTATCGAAATGATGACGGAAATGATGTCCAAGCATCATGAGAGTCCATCCCTAACTCAATAGCCGGGTGTTGCACTCAGCCTCTGAAACCGCCGAAAATAAATTCAAGAAGGGTTCGGCGTTTCATGAGCAATTTGAATATAAGCCTGTCTGGTATTCAGTACTGTAGCCTGCTGTATGATGTTTTCTTAAAGCGGGCAGTGTCGACTACCCGCTTGCCAAGGCTACACCCCACCAAACAACCCATGCGGATCAATCACAAACTTCTTCGGCACGCCCGCATCGAACTCGCCATAACCACGCGGCGCATCGTCCAGGCTGATCACCTCGACACCCACCACGTCGGCAATCTTGATGCGGTCCCACATGATGGCCTGCATCAACTGGCGGTTGTATTTCATGACCGGGGTCTGGCCGGTGTGGAAGCTGTGGGATTTGGCCCAGCCCAGGCCAAGGCGGATGCTCAGGCTGCCCATTTTTGCGGCGGCGTCCACCGCGCCTGGGTCTTCGGTGACGTACAGGCCGGGAATGCCGATCTTGCCGGCAACGCGCACGACGCCCATCAGTGAGTTGAGCACGGTGGCGGGTGCTTCGGCCTGCGCACCAGCATGGCCATGCCCGCGAGCCTCAAAGCCTACCGCGTCGATGGCGCAGTCCACTTCCGGCTCGCCGAGCAATGCGGCGATCTGTTCATGCAGCGGCGTGTCCTGAGACAGGTCGGCAATCTCGAAACCCTGGGCCTTGGCGTGAATCAGGCGGGTCGGGTTCACGTCACCAACGATCACCACCGCTGCACCCAGCAAGCGTGCTGAAGCTGCGGCGGCCAGACCGACGGGGCCTGCGCCTGCCACATAAACGGTGCTGCCAGGGCCAACGCCGGCAGTCACTGCGCCGTGGTAGCCGGTGGGCAGGATGTCGGACAGGCAGGTCAGGTCGCGGATCTTCTCCATCGCTGCGTCGCGGTCCGGCAGCTTGAGCAGGTTGAAGTCTGCGTAAGGCACCAGAACGTATTCAGCCTGACCGCCGACCCAGTCGCCCATGTCGACATAACCGTACGCACCACCGGGGCGTGCCGGGTTGACCGTCAGGCAGACGCCGGTGTTTTGCTCCTTGCAACTGCGGCAACGACCGCACGCCACGTTGAACGGCACTGAGACCAGATCACCGACTTTGAGATGCTCGACGTCGCGACCGGCTTCCAGTACCTCGCCGGTGATTTCATGACCGAGTACCAACCCGGTTTGCGCCGTCGTGCGACCACGCACCATGTGCTGGTCCGAGCCGCAGATATTGGTGGAGATAACGCGCAGGATCACACCGTGTTCGATGCGCTTGCCGCGTGGGTCTTCCATTTTCGGGAAGGGGATGGATTGCACTTCGACCTTGCCAGCGCCGAGATAAACTACACCGCGATTACCAGACATACATGTCGCCTCGCTTTTATTGTTATGTAGCAGAGAGAAACAGTTGCAAGCTTCAAGCGACAAGAAAAACTCTTTGCTTGCAGCTTGCAGCTTGCAGCTTGCAGCTTGCAGCTTGCAGCTTGCAGCTATAAAACCACCGTCCTGTTGGCGTTGAGAAACACCCGTCGTTCGATGTGATAGCCCACCGCGCGGGCCAGTGTCAGCCCTTCGATGTCTCGACCCTTGGCAATCAGGTCTTCGGGGTAGTGGCTGTGATCGACCACTTCGACGCCTTGGGCAATGATCGGGCCTTCGTCCAGATCGTTGTTGATGTAATGCGCCGTGGCGCCTACAAGCTTCACGCCTTTGTCGTAGGCCTGATGGTACGGTTTTGCACCTTTGAAACCGGGCAGCAAGGAGTGATGGATATTGATCGCCTTGCCATCCAGCTTGCGGCACAACTCCGGTGACAGCACCTGCATGTAGCGGGCAAGAATCACCAGTTCAGCACCTGACTCTTCGATCACCTGCCAGACCTTGGCTTCCTGCGCAGGCTTGTCGGCGGGGTTCAGGGGGAAATGGTAGTACGTAATTCCGTGCCAGCCAGCCAGAGGTTCAAGATCCGGGTGATTGGACACCACGGCGACCACGTCCATTGACAGCTGGTTGATGCGTTGGCGATAGAGCAGGTCGTTCAGGCAGTGATCGGCTTTTGAAACCATGATCACTACTTTTGGCCGGTAGTTGGGCGCTGTGAGTTCGAAGATCATGCCGAACGCTTCGCCCCGTTCGCTTAATCCGGCCTTGAACGCCTGCTCGTCGAAGGCCTCGGGCTGACGAAACTCCACACGAATGAAAAAACGCCCTGACAGGCGATCATCAAAGGAGTGGTGCTCTGTCACGTAGCAGCCCTGCTCGAACAGAAAGCGGGTCACCGCATCTACCGTGCCCAGCACGCTGGGGCAGTCGGCGGTCAGAATCCATGTGTCGGGGGCGCGGCTCATTAAATCAATGCTCCTGAATGTTCGTTATGTGCAGGTCCAACTGATTCTCGTGCCAATGCTCCGCGTTATACACAAATCTTGTGGGAGCGAGCTTGCTCGCAAAGGGGGCGGTATATTCAACGGAAATGCATCGTCTGGACTGCCGTCTTCGCGGACAAGCGAAGCGTCGCCCGGTCCGCTCCCATAAAAGCGTCGTATTCCGGGCTCTTCACGCCTGAATGCTTAGCCCGTACTCTGCGCTCGCATCCTGCAGCCATAACCACCAGTAATCCGAGAAGCTGCGGCGGACCAGCAGTTCCCAGGTCTCTTCGCCGGTCCTGCGGATCACCAGTTGTGATTTGGCGAACACCGTGCCGACGGCCTTGCCCACCGGGAAGTTGTCCGGGTGGACGTCGTAGCTGGTGGATTTCATCAATACGTGGCGCACTTTCGGGCCGGTCAGTTCGAGAATCGACTGGCCGCCGCTGACGTTGACGATGGCGATGTGCAGCCCTGCCAGCGCCTCACGCAGCTTCTGTTCTGCGGCGAATTCTTCGCCGCTCGGCACGATCAGCAGCCACTCGTCCGGGCCGAGCCATTGCAGCGAGCTTTCGCCGTTGATGACCAGCATCAGGGCTGCTGGCAGTTCCATGCCCAACGCCTTGTGTACGCCAGCGGCGAAGGCCTGGTCGTGGGCATCACCGCGAATCGTCAGATGGCCCAACAGCTTTTTCTCGCGCAGGAACACGCCAGGGCTGGCGCGACCCTTGCCGATCAGGCTGTCGAGACTTGCGTGGGACAGCGGCGACTCGGCTTTGACGTCGGTGGTCGGGCGCTGCTGGTAAACGTTGGCTGTGCTCATGATTCACCTGCTTTGAATGCTGTGTGGCCCTGCTGTTTACTCGACATTCTGCTGCTCGCCCTTCGGATCGAAGAACACCGACGAGACGATCTCGGCTTCGATCACGCTGCCATCTGCCAGCGGCGCAAACACACGCTCGCCGATCCGCTTCAGGCCGCCTTTGACCACGCCCATCGCAAACGAATAGCCCAGCGAGTTGTGTGCATAACTGGAGGTCACATGGCCGACCATGCTCATCGGGATCGCCTGCTTGGTGTCGAACACCAACTGAGCGCCTTCCGGTAGCCATTGGGTCGGGTCGACGGGTTTGAGACCGACCAATTGCTTGCGCTGCTCACGCACGCAGTCTTCGCGGTTCATGCCGCGCCAGCCAATCCACGAGAACGGTTTGGTCCGGCCGACACACCAGCCCATGTTCAGGTCGTCCGGGGTCATCGAGCCGTCGGTGTCCTGGCCGACAATGATAAAACCCTTTTCCGCACGCAGTACGTGCATGGTTTCAGTGCCGTAAGGCGTCAGGTTGTACTGTTTGCCGGCCTCGGCGATCTTTTCCAGAACGCCCATCGCGTAGTCGGCCTGGATGTTGACCTCGTAGGAAAGCTCGCCGGTAAAGGAGATACGGAACACCCGCGCCGGCACACCTGCGACCAGGCCTTCTTTCCAGGTCATGAACGGGAAGGCTTCACGGCTCAAGTCGATATCGGTGACTTCGCCGAGCAGCTTGCGGCTGTTGGGGCCGGACAGCGTCAGCGTCGCCCAGTGATCGGTCACTGAGGTGAAATACACCTTCAGGTCCGGCCATTCGGTCTGCTGATAGATTTCCAGCCATTGCAGGACGCGTGCAGCGCCGCCGGTGGTGGTAGTCATCAGGAAGTGGTTGTCGGCAAGGCATGCAGTTACGCCGTCGTCGAAGACCATGCCGTCTTCCTTGCACATCAGGCCGTAACGCGCCTTGCCCACGTCCAGTTTGGTCCAGGCGTTGGTGTAGATGCGGTTGAGGAATTCGCGCGCATCCGGGCCTTGAATGTCGATTTTGCCCAGCGTCGAGGCGTCCAGCAGGCCAACGCTGTCACGCACCGCCTTGCATTCGCGGGCAACGGCTGCGGGCAGGTCTTCACCGTTTTTAGGGAAGTACCACGGACGTTTCCACTGGCCGACATCTTCGAATTCGGCCCCGTTTCTGATGTGCCAGGCATGCAGTGCGGTGAAGCGCACTGGCTCGAAGATGTGCTTGCAATGACGCCCGGCAATCGCGCCGAAGGTGACCGGCGTGTAGTTGGGGCGGAACATGGTGGTGCCCATTTCCGGGATCGACACGTTCAGCGAGCGGGCGGCGATGGCCAGCCCGTTGACGTTGCCCAGCTTGCCCTGATCGGTGCCGAAGCCCAGCGCGGTGTAGCGTTTGACGTGCTCGACCGACTCGAAGCCCTCGCGCGTCGCCAGCTCGATGGCGGCGGCAGTCACGTCGTTCTGAAAGTCCACAAATTGCTTGGGTGCCCGCGCGGTGCCTTTTTCATGAGGCACCTGAAACAGCGCCAGCGTCGGTTCTTCGGCGCGGCTGAGGGCTTTGGGCATCACGCCTTCAACAATCTTGAAGCCTGCTTCGCTGGCAGCGCGCACGCCACCCTCGAAACCATCGGCCAGGCTGTCTGCCAGGCTGTAGACGCCGTTCACGCCGCCCACACAGATGCGTTTCTGCGGCGCTTCGCCCGGCACGAAACCGAGGATGTCTTCACGCCAGACCGGCTTGCCGCCCAGGTGCGAGGCCAGATGGACGATGGGGCTGTAACCGCCGGAGCTGGCCACCAGATCGCACTCAATCCACTCGCCGGGGCTGGTGACGCTGTGTGTCTTGAGGTCGATGGCGGCAACGCGTGCAGCGGTCACGCGCTTGCTGCCACGCGCTTCGATCACGGCGCTGCCGGTCAGAATACGAATGCCTTTGGCGCGAGCCTCTTCAACCAGCGGGCCGCGCGGGTTATGCCGTGCATCGGCAATCGCGACCACGTGCAGGCTGGCGTCGAGCCAGTCCAGTGCGACGCGGTAGGCGTGGTCGTTGTTGGTGGACAGCACGAGTTTTTTGCCCGGCGCGACGCCGTAACGACGTACATACGTCGAGATTGCACCCGCGAGCATGTTGCCCGGCACATCGTTGTTGCCGTAGACCAGCGGCCGCTCGTGCGTGCCGGCAGCCAGCACCACACGTTTGGCGCGCACCCGGTGCATGCGCTGGCGAACCATGCCGATGGGCGCGCGATCACCGAGGTGATCGGTCAGGCGCTCGTGGATGGTCAGAAAGTTGTGATCGTGATAACCGTTGACCGTGGCGCGAGGTAGCAGGGTGACGTTACGCAGGCTTTTTAGCTCGGCAACTACTGTTGCAACCCACTCGGCAGCGGGTTTGCCATCCAGGCTTTCACGGCTGTCGAGCAGGCTGCCGCCGAATTCTTCCTGTTCATCGGCGATGATCACTCGGGCGCCGCTGCGGCCCGCTGCCAGTGCGGCGGCCAGACCGGCCGGGCCTGCGCCGACGATCAGCACATCACAGTGCTGGTTCATCGCGTCGTAGCTGTCCGGGTCGTTCTCGGTGGGCGAGCGACCGAGGCCTGCCGCCTTGCGGATGTACTTTTCGTACGTCATCCAGAACGATTGCGGGTACATGAAGGTTTTGTAGTAGAAGCCCGGAGGCATCAGTTTGCCGCCGACCTTGCCCAGAATGCCCATTACGTCGGTGTTTACGCTCGGCCAGCCGTTGGTGCTGGTCGCCACCAGCCCCGAATACAGCGCTTGCTGGGTGGCGCGCACGTTGGGGATCTGCGTAGCTTCGGTCGCGCCGATCTGCAACACGGCATTCGGCTCTTCCGAACCCGCCGCGAAGATGCCGCGTGGCCGGGAATACTTGAAACTGCGACCAATGATGTCAACGCCATTGGCCAGCAGCGCGGACGCCAGCGAGTCGCCTTCAAAGCCCTGATAGGTTTGGCCGTTGAAGGTGAAATTGAGCACTTTGCTGCGGTTGATGCGGCCGCCGTTGGGCAGGCGATTGCTCTGGCTCATGCCTTTTCTCCCTGATCCGTGAACTGCGGCTTGCTACCGATCGGATAGGTTTCGAGAATCTCGTAGGTCACCGTATTGCGCGTCATGTTGAAGTACTGACGGCAACCGGCAGCGTGAATCCACAGTTCGTGGTGCAGGCCACGCGGGTTGTCGCGGAAGAACATGTAGTCGCCCCATTGCTCATCCGTGCAGGCGGCGGGGTCCAGCGGGCGCGGGATGTGCGCTTGGCCGGACGGATGGAATTCCTCTTCGGAGCGCAGTTCGCCACAGTGAGGACAGAAGATATGCAGCATGGTCGGGTTCTCCTGTTAGTGGGCTACGGCTGCAGCGCCGTGTTCGTCGATGAGCGCGCCGTTGTGGAAACGGTCGATGGAGAACGGCTTGGCCAGCGGGTGCATTTCGCCTTTGGCCAGGCTTGCGGCGAAAACGTTGCCCGAGCCCGGTGTGGCCTTGAAGCCGCCTGTGCCCCAGCCGCAGTTGAAGAACATGTTCGGCACCGGCGTCTTGGAGATGATCGGGCAGGCGTCCGGCGTGGTGTCGACGATGCCGCCCCATTGGCGGTTCATGCGTACGCGGGACAAGACTGGAAACATTTCGACGATGGCCTGGATGGTGTGCTCGATCACCGGGTACGAGCCGCGCTGGCCATAGCCGACCCAGCTGTCGATACCGGCACCGATCACCAGATCGCCCTTGTCGGACTGGCTGATGTAGCCGTGCACGGCGTTGGACATGATGACGCTGTCGATAATCGGCTTGATCGGCTCAGAGACCAGCGCCTGCAACGGGTGTGACTCGATCGGCAGACGAAAGCCTGCCAGCTTGGCCATGTGCCCCGAGTTACCGGCGGTTACCACGCCAACCCGTTTGGCACCGATGAAGCCCTTGTTGGTCTCGACGCCGATGCACACGCCGTTTTCCTTGCGAAAGCCGATGACTTCGGTCTGCGGAATCAGGTCAACGCCCAGCGCGTCGGCGGCACGCGCGAAGCCCCAGGCCACGGCGTCGTGACGGGCCACGCCGCCACGGCGTTGCACGGTTGCGCCGATGATCGGGTAACGGGTGTTTTTCGAGCAGTCCAGGTAAGGGATTTCTTCAGCGACCTGCTTGCCGTTGAGCAATTCGCCGTCCACACCATTTAGCCGGTTGGCGCTGACACGGCGTTCCGAGTCGCGCATGTCCTGCAAGGTGTGGCACAGGTTGTAAACGCCGCGTTGGGAGAACATTACGTTGTAGTTCAGGTCCTGAGACAGGCCTTCCCACAGTTTCATGGCGTGTTCGTAGAGATGAGCCGACTCGTCCCACAGGTAATTGGAACGCACGATAGTGGTGTTGCGAGCCGTGTTGCCGCCGCCCAGCCAGCCTTTCTCGACCACCGCCACATTGGTGATGCCGTGTTCCTTGGCCAGGTAATAAGCGGTCGCCAGACCATGCCCGCCACCGCCGACGATCACCACGTCGTAGACCTTCTTCGGCGTTGGCGTGCGCCACATGCGCTGCCAGTTTTCATGATGGCTGAGGGAATGCTTGAGAAGGCCGAAGCCTGAGTAATGCTGCATGTAAGGCTACTCCTGACTCAGCGATAAACCGGGAAATCGGCGCACAGGGCTGCGACGTGGCTGGCGACGTTGGCCTCGACATCGGCGTCGCCGAGGTTGTCGAGAATGTCGCATATCCAGCCCGCGAGTTCCGTGCACTGGGTCACCTTGAAGCCGCGCGTGGTGACGGCCGGTGTGCCGATGCGCAGGCCCGAGGTCACGAAGGGTGACTGCGGGTCGTTGGGCACCGAGTTCTTGTTGACGGTGATGTGTGCACGGCCCAGCGCGGCGTCGGCTTCCTTGCCGGTCAGGCCCTGACGGATCAGGCTGACCAGAAACAGGTGGTTGTCGGTGCCGCCGGAAACCACATCGAAGCCGCGCTCGATGAACACCTGCGCCATCGCTTGTGCGTTATCGATGACCTGCTGTTGATACGCCTTGAAGCCTGGCTCCATCGCTTCCTTGAAGCACACGGCCTTGGCCGCAATGACATGCATCAACGGGCCGCCCTGACCACCGGGGAAGACAGCTGAATTGAATTTCTTCTCCAGTTCTTCGTTGGCTTTGGCGAGAATCAGGCCGCCACGAGGACCGCGCAGGGTCTTGTGCGTGGTGGTAGTGACCACATCGGCATACGGCAGTGGATTGGGGTAGAGACCGGCAGCCACCAGACCTGCGACGTGGGCCATGTCGACGAACAGGTAGGCACCCACCTTGTCGGCGATTTCACGGAAGCGCGGGAAATCCAGCGTTTTGGAATAGGCCGAGAAACCGGCAATGATCATTTTTGGCTGACATTCGACGGCAATGCGTTCGACTTCGTCGTAATCGATCAGGCCAGTGCTGGTGTCGATGCCGTACTGCACGGCGTTATAGAGCTTGCCGGAAAAACTGACCTTGGCACCGTGGGTCAAATGGCCGCCGTGCGCGAGGCTCATGCCCAGCACCGTGTCGCCTGCCTGCAGCAACGCCAGGTAGACCGCCGCGTTGGCCTGGCTGCCGGAGTGCGGCTGGACATTGGCATAATCGGCGCCGAACAGCTGTTTGGCGCGTTCGATGGCCAGTTGCTCGACCTTGTCGACGTGCTCGCAGCCGCCGTAGTAACGCTTGCCCGGATAGCCTTCGGCGTATTTGTTGGTCAGGCCGCTGCCCTGGGCCTGCATCACGCGCTTGCTGGTGTAGTTTTCCGAGGCGATCAGCTCGATATGGTCTTCCTGACGCTGTTCCTCGGCATTGATCGCCGACAAGAGTGCGTCGTCATAACCCTGAATCTGGTCTTGCTTGCTGAACATCGCGGATCTCCCAGCGGCGGCGCGGCGCCTGACTTGTCGTTAGGGCCGAACAGAGCCCTCTGAGAGCGATGGTAGGGCCGGACCGAAGTCGCCAAATGCCTATGGACGCCACACAAAGGTGCGTTTACGACATGGGGGCTTGGGCAGCAAATATGGCCGAAGGGAAGTTGCGCGGTGACGAAGCGGTAAACGAAAAAGCCCGCGCCCGGCTGGAGTGACTCCAGCGCCTGGGAGCGGGCCTGTCTGTTTCAGGCGTTAGCCGTGGTTTTTGCCCAGCAGGGCATGGTACAGCTCAGTGTCACCGAGAATACCGACCACTTTGTCGCCATCCTGCAAGACCAGCTTGTTGCCGGTCTGGTAGCGGATCTGCAAGGCGTCGCGCATGCCGATGTTGGAGTGCACGAGGGTAGGGCGGCGATCCAGCGTGCCAACGTCCTGACCGGGCGCCCAGTTCTGCAGATCCAGTGGCGCGGCACCTTGCCGGGCGCCCTTGATCACATTGCCTTCGGCCAGGTCGAGCCATGAGTCGCCGCTCGGGTCCAGGCACACCGAGCCGTTGACCTGCGTGCAGTCGTCAACCGTACGCATCAGGCTGCGGCCGCACAGCACGTTCAACGGGTTGGTATGCGCCACGAAGGTGCGCACGTATTCGTCTGCCGGGTTGAGGACGATTTGTTCCGGCACGCTGTACTGAACGATGCGGCCATCTTTCATGATCGCGATCCGGCTGCCGAGCTTCAGCGCTTCATCCAGATCGTGGCTGACGAAGACGATGGTCTTGCTCAGTTTGCTTTGCAGGGCCAGCAGTTCGTCCTGCAAGCCCTGGCGGATGAGTGGGTCGAGCGCCGAGAACGGTTCGTCCATCAACAGGATGTCGGCGTCCATTGCCAGTGCGCGGGCCAGGCCGACCCGCTGTTGCATGCCGCCCGACAGCTCGTCGGGCTTCTTGTTGCGCCACTGTGTCAGGCCGACCAGCTCGAGTTTTTCATCGACCAGCTTGCGTCGTTCCTTTTCCGGGCGACCCTGCATTTCGAGGCCAAAGCTGATGTTTTCGCGCACCGTGAGCCAGGGCATCAGGGCGAATTTCTGGAAGACCATGGCGATGCGCTTGGTGCGCATCATTTTCAGCTCCGCAGCGCTGCAGTTGGCGATGTTGATCTGCGAGCCTTCATGCTCGACGAACAATGAGCCACGGCTTACCGTGTTGAGGCCGTTGATGCAGCGCAACAGGCTGGATTTGCCCGAGCCGGACAAGCCCATTAAAACGCAGATTTCGCCTTTCTCGATGTCCAGGCTGGCTTTTTCAACGCCGACGATCTGCCCGGTTTTCTTGAGAATCTGGTCACGCGTAAGGCCCTCGTCCAGCAGTTTGAGGGCTTCACGCGGGTCCTTGGAGAAGATGACGTCAACCTTGTCGAATTTGATGATACTCATGCGTCGGACCCTACCTTGGCTTCGGGTTGTTTGCAGATGCGGTCGAGCATGATTGCCAGCAATACGATTGCCAGACCGGCTTCGAAACCGAGCGCGATATCGGCAGTGTTCAGTGCGTTGACCACCGGTTTGCCCAGGCCATCGGCACCGACCAGCGCAGCAATTACCACCATCGACAGCGACAGCATGATGCACTGGGTAATCCCGGCGGCGATGCTGGGCATTGCGTATGGCAGTTCGATGCGGGTCAGCAACTGGCGGCGCGTCGAGCCAAAGGCCTTGCCGGCGTCGAGCAATTCCTGCGGCACATCGCGGATGCCCAGATACGTCAGGCGTATGGGCGCGGCGATGGCGAAGACCACCGTCGAGATCAGCCCTGGCACCACGCCCAGACCGAACAGGGTCAGTGTCGGAATCAGGTAAACGAAGGTGGGAACGGTCTGCATCAGGTCGAGCAGCGGCCGAATGATCGTGTAGAACAGCGGCTTGTGCGCGGCAATGATGCCCAGCGGCACGCCGATGACGACGCAGACCAGGGTGGCGAACAGCACCTGCGCGAGGGTTTCCATGGTCTCCTGCCAGTAATGCAGGTTGAGAATCAGCAGAAACGACAGGATGACGAAAACGGTCAGGCCCCACTTGCGCTGAATAAAATGCGCGAGCGCGGCAATAAGGCCGATCAATACAAACGGGTTGAACCAGGTCAGGGCGAAGGTGAACCCGTGGATCATCATTTCCAGTGTCGAGGCAATCGCGTCGAAGTAGTCGGCGCCGTTGGCCGTCAACCAGTCGACGAATGCGGCGATGTACTCGCCCAGAGGGATTTTTTGATCAGTCAGCATGGTGTCGGGTGTCCGCTTGCGGAAGGTGAAGAGGGCAACAGGCGGGACCGGCCCGCCTGCTGTCGGCTTACTGGGTCAACTTGGCCTTGGCTGCCTCCAGGCCTGGTTTGCCATCCACGGTGGTCACGCCAGCCAGCCAGGTGTCGAGCACTTGCGGGTTTTTCTTGATCCACGCCTTGGCGGCGGCATCAGGCTTGGTCTTGTCATCCAGCACGTTGCCCATCAGGGTGCTTTCCATTTCCAGCGTGAAGGACAGGTTCTTGAGCAACTGGCCTACGTTGCTGCATTCCTGACTGTAGCCTTTGCGGGTGTTGGTGTAGATAGTCGCCTGGCCATAGTTGGGGCCGAAAAAGTCATCGCCGCCGGTAAGATATTTCATCTTGAAGCGTGTGTTCATCGGGTGCGGTTCCCAGCCCAGGAACACCACATCGTTTTTGCGTTTCACGGCGCGATCAACCTGCGAGAGCATGGCCGCCTCGCTGGATTCCACCACCTTGAAGCCCGCATCTTTCAGGCCGAAGGCGTTCTTGTCGATCATGCTCTGGATCAGGCGGTTGCCGTCGTTGCCAGGTTCGATGCCGTAGATCTTGCCGCCCAGTTCCTTCTTGAATTTGGCGATGTCGGCGAAGTCATGCAGGCCTTTGTCGTAAAGCGCTTGCGGCACGGCCAGAGTGTATTTGGCGTTTTCGAGGTTGGCGCGCACAGTTTCGACAGTGCCGGCTTCGCGATAAGGCTTGATGTCGTTTTCCATGGTCGGCATCCAGTTGCCGAGGAAAACGTCCATGTTCTTGCCATCTGCCAGCGACTTGTAGGTCACCGGTACGGAAATCATCGTGGTCTTGGTCTTGTAGCCCAGCGACTCGAGTACAGCGCTGGTCACCGCTGTGGTGACGGTGATGTCAGTCCAGCCTACGTCGGAGAAGTTGACCGTATGACAGGCCTCTGGCTCGGCTGCCTGAGCAAGCACCGGCATACAGAGCGTAGCGGCCAACAGCAACGATTTGGAACCTTTCATGGGGTGGACTCCTGTGAGTTTCTTCTAGTCATCAGCAGGTGAACGCTGACGCGGCTTATGGGGTGGCGAGGCTTTTCGCGAAGCTCCATCACTGCGCCGGGCGATCGAGTCGGAACCGATCATGTAACAGGGAAAATCAAACGCCTACAGGGGGCGTCGTATCCAGTGCAGGAGGCGTCGTATCCAGTGCGCGCAAGGTCGCTTACAGATTCATTGCATCGTACACGCGCCCGGTTGCAGTGTCGGGACTGCTGGAAAAGCGGCCAGTACGTTACACGGTTGCTGCGCAGATCGGCAGCGGTCGGTTGGCAGGTCGATGCCTGCGCGAACGCGGTCTTTTGGAGGGGGGTAACGCCGACAAGTTCATTATGGGCTGTAGTCGGGCCATCGCCGCGCTGAATAAGTGACGGCCTTCGACCACTGCGCACTTTTTGATCACACGCTTCGATGGCCGCCACCTTTTAGCGCGAAAACCCGCGGGTTGCCTGATTTTTCCGGGGCGTGCCTTGAGTAGCACTCGGCGCACGCTCAGCCTTCGGGCGTTTCCCCTCAGTGCTACCGAATTGCTCATCAGGCAGCGCAGCCCGCACGCCTGCGCGTCGCAAACAGACACTCGGGTCGCTGCCGGATAGACGCTTCGCGACGTCGTTTTCAGGTGTTATTGAATGCCTGATCAATTTCCGGCATGAGATTTGCGATGTCATCACAAACCCCTTCAGCGACGAGGGGTATAAGAAGAGCCCGCCCTGAGGCCAACCATAGCCATATGTGAGGAGATAGTGTGATGACATCGTTCAATCAAGGGGCTCAACCCCAGAACCGCGCGCCACAATCCATCGGCTTTCTGCTGCTGGATAACTTCACCCTGATCTCCCTCGCATCGGCGGTAGAACCTCTTCGCATGGCCAACCAGCTGTCGGGTCGCGAGCTGTATCGCTGGACCACGCTGAGTGTCGATGGCAGCCAGGTCTGGGCCAGCGATGGCTTGCAGATCACCCCGGACGCTGCCATGCACAAGGCACTGGCGCTCGATACTGTAATCGTCTGCGGCGGCGTCGGCATTCAGCGCACCGTAACCCGTGAGCATGTCAGTTGGCTGCAGGGCCAGGCGCGTCAGTCGCGCCGCCTGGGCGCTGTGTGCACCGGCAGTTGGGCGCTGGCGTGCGCCGGTTTGCTCGATGGTTTTGATTGCAGCGTGCATTGGGAATGCCTGGCGTCGATGCAGGAAGCCTTCCCGCGTGTGTCCATGAGCACCCGGTTGTTCACGCTGGACCGTAACCGCTTCACCAGCTCCGGTGGCACCGCGCCGCTGGACATGATGCTGCACCTGATCAGCCGTGATCACGGCCGTGAGCTGTCGGCGGCGATTTCCGAGATGTTCGTTTATGAGCGCATTCGTAACGAGCAGGACCATCAACGCGTGCCGCTCAAGCACATGCTGGGCACCAATCAGCCGAAGCTGCAGGAAATCGTGGCCTTGATGGAGGCCAATCTCGAAGAACCGATCGACCTTGATGAACTGGCGGTGTATGTCGCCGTATCGCGCAGGCAGCTGGAGCGGCTGTTCCAGAAATACTTGCACTGCTCGCCGTCGCGCTATTACCTGAAACTGCGTTTGATCCGCGCCCGGCAATTGCTCAAGCAGACACCGATGTCGATCATTGAGGTTGCGTCAGTGTGCGGCTTCGTATCGACGCCACACTTCTCCAAATGCTACCGCGAATACTTCGGCATCCCGCCGCGCGACGAGCGCGTAGGTTCCAACACCGCGCAGCAGGTTGCCATGATGCCAATCCCGCAGGCACTGGTGCTCGCGCCGTTGTCGGGACCGCTCTCGGCGTTGAGTCAGGCGCGTAATGAATCGACGTTTGCGAGTGTGCGGCTTTAATTTGACTGATCGTTGCGCAGGGCCCGCGCAAAGAGGACGCAGAGCGTCCAGAACGGCATGCGACGCAGAGCGTCGCACGATAGTTGCAGTAGTTGACCTTTAAAGCGCGAAGCGCGACACCATGCTGTTGAGGTTCACGGCCAGGCGGGAAAGCTCGGTGCTGGCTGCGCTGGTCTGGTTGGCGCCGGTGGTGGATTGTGCCGACAGGTCGCGGATGTTCACCAGGTTGCGGTCCACTTCGCGAGCGACTTGCGCCTGTTCTTCGGCGGCGCTGGCGATGACCATATTGCGTTCGTTGATCTCTTCGACCGCGACATTGATGGTGTTCAGCGCCATGCCCGCGCCTTTGGCGATGTTCAAGGTGGATTCAGCGCGTTCGGTGCTGTTGCGCATCGAGCTCACCGCTTGTTCTGTACCGCTCTGAATGCTGCCGATCATGCGTTCGATTTCGCTGGTCGATTGCTGAGTGCGGTGTGCCAGGGCGCGCACTTCGTCGGCCACTACAGCAAAACCGCGCCCTGCTTCACCGGCGCGTGCCGCTTCGATGGCGGCGTTGAGCGCCAGCAGGTTGGTCTGGTCGGCCAGGCCACGAATCACGTCCAGCACCTTGCCGATATCGCGGGACTCGCTGGCCAGGTTGATGATCAGTTCGGACGTGTCTTTCACGTCGCCACTCATGCGTTCGATGGCGCTGACGGTTTCCTGAACCAGATCACGGCCGTCGCCAGCAGACGTCGCCGCATTTCGAGACGCTTGCGACGTGCTGACAGCATTGCGGGCAACTTCTTCCACGGCGCTGGTCATTTCGTTGACCGCAGTGGCAGCCTGCTCGATTTCGTTGTTTTGCTGCACCAGCCCACGTGCGCTTTCGTCGGTAACGGCATTCAGCTCTTCGGCCGCCGAGGCCAGTTGCGTGGCCGAGCCGGAAATCCCTTGCAGCGTGTCGCGCAGCTTGTCCTGCATGGTTTTCATGGCCAGCAGCAAACGGCCGGCTTCGTCGCTGCCATCGATCTGGATCGGCTGGGTCAGGTTACCTTTTGCGATGGTTTCCGCCGCATGCAGCGCGGTGGCAATCGGCGCGGTGATGCTTTTGATCAGCATCCAGGCAAACACGATGGTGAGCAGCGTGGCAGCTATGAGCAGCCCGATGACCATATTGAATGCCGAGTCGTACTCGCGGGAAGCGTCCTTTTTGACCTGATTCAACTGAGCAGTATTGATCTCTACCAGCTTGCCGAGCACGACGTTCATCTGATCGGAGTTGCTGAGCAGTTCGTTGTTGAGCAGGTTCTGCAGCTCTTCGATTTTGTTGGCGCGGGTCAGCGTCTTCAGGCGCTCTTCGAGCTGGCGATACTGCCCCAGCAGTTGTACGTACTGGCCGTAAAGATTGCGCTCATCGGGGTCGCTGATCAGCTTCTCGTAAATCGCCTGAACGTCGGTGATCTGCTTGTTGCGCATCGCCAGCAGATCAATGGTCTTCTGCTGGGTTTCCGGGTCGCGGTTGACCAGCAATCGGTAAGACAGGACGCGCAGGCGGATACTGACTTCAGCGAACCGGTCGA
The DNA here is from genome assembly GCF_000444135.1 of Pseudomonas avellanae BPIC 631. Lineage (GTDB taxonomy): Bacteria > Pseudomonadota > Gammaproteobacteria > Pseudomonadales > Pseudomonadaceae > Aquipseudomonas > Aquipseudomonas avellanae. The sequence continues at coordinate 11,040 of NZ_ATDK01000235.1, read as the reverse complement.
GGCTTTTGATACTGGGCACATTGCCATCGGCCAGGTCTTCAGTCGCGCCACGGATCTTGTTCATCTGGGACAGGGCGAATACACCGAGGATCAGCATGAGTGTGCCGATCATGGCGAAGCCAAGAAACGCTCGGGGCGCGATGTTCATGTTTCGCAGGGACATAGAAAGCTTCCAGGGTAGGTACGCGGTCCATGCGATTTAACGGTGAAGGGAATGCAGTGAATGGCTGCCTATCGGTCATGCGACTAACGTCTTGAGTCAGTAGGCACTAAATATTGACGACTTATTACTGACGGTTATTTTTGGAATATGGCAAACATCCGCGCAAACCCTTGAAAAAACTGGGTTGAGGGGGTTTGGGGTGATATCAGTTTGCCCATTGGCTGTGCGCATTTGTCGCAGTTCGGGGCGGTCTGACGAACAGCAGGAACCGGATTCCGAATACGTAGTCACAAGCCCCCTATGCGTCTACGTTATCGACATGTCAATGTGATGACAGATCGGTATCAAAGCCTGAGCGCTGGCATGCGCCGCGACTTTTCTTTATCGTACGCGCCCGTTGAAATTTGCTCGAGAAATCAAAATGTTGGAAGCCTCCCTTAGCCAATTGGAACAACTTGTCGGTGACCTGGTGCAGCAAAACCAGACCTTGCAGGACACGAATGCACAGCTCGACGCCGAGCTGGCAAAAGCCAAGGACGAGAACGAGAACTTGCAACTGAGCCTGATGGAGCAGGAAGAAAAGCAGGGCAGCACCGCCGCCCGTATCCAGGCACTGGTTGACCGCGCGACCAGCGCAAGTGCTGTTGGCGCATGAACGTCGATGGCAACGGTGTAACCGTTCTTTCAATTCTGGGTAATGAGTACTCGGTCAAGGCCCCGGCTGGCGAAGACCTGACCCTCATGAAGGCCGCTGCGATGCTCAATGCGTCGCTGGCCGACACCAAGCGCAAATACCCGACATTGATCGGCGACCGTTTGCTGGTCCTGGCAGCCCTGAATCTCTGCTCGCAGCAGATCGAGCTTGAGCAGTTGCACAAGGTTGAATTGAAGCGTTACCGCGAGCAGGTCGATGCCACGGTGGATGTGATCGCCAAGACCATTTCCCAAGGCTGAGCGGTCGTTATACACACGTCTTGAGAAGCTCGCAGAATGGGGCTTGCGTGGCGGACCCGGCGGCGCTTCGCTTGTCCGCGAACTGCCGGGCACCGGCAGCAAAACAGGTACGCACAGTGCATCCGGCAAAATCAAGGTGGTTTTTTAGGATCGCTTCGCAACCCTTCGCGGACAAGCGAAGCGTCGCCCGGTCCGCTCCTACGCCTTCAGGGCAGAAGCCTGGTTCTCGGTAGTGATCAAGACTTGCCATCAGAACGAATGCGACTGCTTGCGCCTGCGCCATTGCCCCAGTGATTCTGCCAGTCGCAAGGGGCTGTCGATCTGCTGGCGGCGGGCGTGGCTGAACAGAATCAACGCCAGCTCTGCGGTCACCAGTGCATCGGCGCTGGCGTTGTGGCGTTCTTCGGCGTGCAGGCCAAAAAACTGCGTCCAGTCGTCCAGCCCGGCGTGCCGCAGGTTGGCCTGTTCGCAGAGCATCGGGGCTATTTCGGCGGCGTCGATAAACGCATGCTGCAAGCGGTAGTCCAGGCTTTCTTTAAGCGCGCGCGCCAGCATGTGCTGATCGAACGGCGCATGAAAGCCCAGAATCGGGCTGTCACCGACAAACTCCATGAAATCCAGCAATGCCTCGACCGGCTCGCTGCCCGCTGCAATCGCACTGGGTGCCAGCCCGTGAATCAGCACGGCCGGGCTGACCTTGTGATCGACGCGCAACAGCGTGCGCTCGAACTGCTGGCCCAGATCGATGGCTCCGTCCTCAATCACAACCGCTCCGATGGACAGCACCTGATCCCGGTTCATGTTCAGCCCGCTGGTTTCCAGGTCCAGGACCACCCAGCGCTGTTGGCGCAGCGGTTTGTCGCTGAGCTTCGCGCAGGTCGGCAATCGCTTGAGTCGCTTCAGTTGATGAGCGTCCAAAGGCGCCTTTTTCGGACGTGGCTTCAGCCACTCGAACAGGTTCATAGCTGATAACGCATGGTCAGGCTCATCTGCAATCGCTGCGCCTGACGAAACGATTCACGCAGAATGCGTCGGTCCAGGTGGTTGAGCGTGTCCGGGTCGATGCGGTTGGAATAGGCGAGGTTCTGGCGACTCTGCAATTGGTGTTGCTGCATACGGGTCTGCTGAATGAAGTGATAAGCCTCCTCGTAGGCGGCACCGTCCAGCGGGTCGATGACTTCGCGCTCGACCAGTTGCCGCAACCGTTCCTGGGTATTGTTGACGCCAATACCGTTGGCCAGCGCCAGCAAGCGTGCGCCGTCGACAAACGGCGTCAGGCCTTCGGTCTTGAGGTCCAGGGTGTCTTTTTCGCTGCCTTTGCGCGCTAGCACGAAATCCTTGAAGCGGCCCACTGGTGGCCGTTGACGCAGAGCGTTCTCGGCCATCATGCGCTGGAACAGCCGGTTGTCTGCCACCTGATCGAGAATGCCGCGGCGCAATTGTTCGCCGCCGCTTTCATCGCCCCAGACCACGCGCAGGTCGAAGTAGATACTCGACGCCAGCAGGTTCTCCGGGGTGGCCTCGCGGATAAAGGCCGAGAAGCGCCTCGACCATTCAAGCCGCGACAGGCACAAATCAGGGTTGCCGGCCATGATATTGCCCTTGCACAGCGTAAAGCCGCACTGCGCCAGGCTCTGATTGATGCGCTCGGCAATCGGTAGCAGCAGTGTGCGGATCTGCTCTGCCTCTGCGGCATCGCTGGCTTCAAACAGAATGCCGTTGTCCTGATCGGTATGCAGCGTTTGTTCGCGGCGGCCCTCACTGCCAAAACACAGCCAGCTGAACGGCACGCCGGGGTCGCCTTTTTCCGCAAGCGTCAGTTCGATCACCCGGCACACCGTGTGATCGTTGAGCAGGGTAATGATCTGGGTAATCTGCGTGGACGAGGCACCGTGCGCGAGCATGCGATCAACAAGCTGGACGATGTCGCCCCTCAAACCGGCAAGCGCTTCGATGCGCGGCGCATTGCGGATAGTGCGCGCCAGATGCACCAGATCGACCCGTTGCAGGGAGAACAGGTCCCGCTCCGACACCACACCACACAATCGCCCGTCTCTGACCAGGCACACATGGGCGATATGACGCCCGGTCATGGCAATGGCTGCGTCGAATGCGCTGGCGTCAGGGCTCAGGTGAAACGGTGAGGGGCTCATGGTGTTTTTGACCGGCGCGCTGAAGTCGGCATTCACATCGGCAACCGCTTCACGCAGGTCGCGCAGGGTAAAAATACCCAACGGCGCTTGCTGCGCGTCGACGATCACGATGCTGCCCACTTGCTGTTCATGCATCAGTTTTACCGCATCGCGCATGGGCATGTCGGGGCTGCACATCACCGGATGACGCATGGCCAGCTCGCCCAGGCGCGTGTTCAGCGAATACTGCGTACCGAGGGTTTCGGCGGCGCGCTGCTGGACCTGCTGATTGACCTGATCCAACAGGCTGCTGACCCCGCGCAGGGCGAAGTCGCGAAACGTCGTGGACAGCGCGAACAGCTTGATGAACGCCTGCTTGTTCAGTTGCAGGCAGAAGGTGTCTTCGGCGGCCAGATGCTCGGTGCGCGTGGCACGCTCACCCAGCAGGGCGGCGAGCGGGAAGCACTCGCCCGTGGTGATTTCAAAGGTGGTTTCTGTGCCTCTTTTCGCGGAATGAGGGCGTTCACCGACGACTCGCCCCTGTTTGACGATGTAAAAGTGTTCTACTGGCCCGTCGTCGGGCTTTATGATGCTCTCGTCTGCCGCATAGAACCTGAGCTGACACTGCTCGACGAGGTACGCCAGGTGAGCATTTTCCATCTGGTTGAAAGGCGGGAATTTTTGCAGGAACTGCATGGTGCCGTGTATGTTCTGCAGCACGGCTGTCTTGCCTGCCTGGGTGAACGCATCTGCCTTGCTCATGGCCTGTTCCGCACTCTTGTTATTGGTGCTCATGGTCGGCCGCTTGCAGCCAGGTGCCCATTGGACGTAAGTCTTACGCCTGAGGCGGTTGGCAAAGTGATGGTGATTGCTGGAACCGATTTGACGAGCGCAATGGACTGCGAGCGAAGACTGGCCGGGATGCCGACGAACTGCATCGCAGATTTGACAGAATCTGCTGTCGGATAGCCCAGGGAACGATGAGATTGCAATGATTGACCAAGATATTCTGAGCGACGATGAGCGCAATGCCCTCCATGAGGTCATGCTCTCGCCCGATCGCGGCGCACCGCAACGGGTCCTGATCGTCGATGACGACAGTGACGCGCGAGAGCTGCTGGCCGAGATTCTGAGTCTCAATGACATCAGTTGCATGACTGCGCCCGGTGGTGACAGCGCCCTCAAAATGATTCAGACGCGCCAGTCCATCGGCCTGTTGATCACCGATTTGCGCATGGCGCCTTTCGACGGTCTGGACCTGATCCGCAAGGTCCGTGAGTCGGACCGCGCCGAGTTACCCATCATCATCGTTTCCGGCGACGCCAACGTGCGCGACGCCATCGACGCCATGCACCTGAGCGTGGTGGACTTCCTGCTCAAGCCGTTGAACACCAAGCAACTGGTGAAGCTGGTGAAGCGTGAGCTGGGAATGAATTGACGCGTTAGTCGTGCAGTTGAATGACCAGCGTGCCGATTCCCGTTTTCACGGCGGCGGAAACTGCGCCGCGGTGCGCTGACCGTCGACATTGGAAAGCTTCTGCCAACGCAGCAGGTTACGCCAGCCGACAACGGTTGAGTCCCGCGCCCGTTCACGAACGATCAACACCAGTGGTCGCCACGTTTCTTTGGTCAGCAAAATATCGTCAATGGCCTGCTGGGCCTTTTCCGCTGCTTGCACATCCCCGCGCTGCAAAGCCAGAGCCTGAATGCCGCGATAGCCGTCTATCTCGGCGCCTGCCCGGCCCTTCATCGAGTAATTGACGTTGTACTGGCAATACTTGCTGTCCTTGCCCAGACGCTTGATCGTCGTCTCGAAAGCGTCAAGGTGCATGGCCGCGCGCAGGCGGTTGTCGGGGGTGTTTTTGTTGCCTGTCTCATCCGGCTCCAGTGTTTCGATGCAACGCATCAACCACAGATCGCGGTTGGCGGTGATTTCGGCCTGCATGTCGCGCGGCGTGGAGTAGTGCCGGTCCAGATCGGCGTCCTGTTTGTCGCCAATCAGGAAGGGCGATATTTCGTTTTTTTCCAGCGCCCAGGCCAGGTCTCGGGACATGCCCAGTTGCAAACCCAGCCCCTGACCCTGAACCCCATGGTTGGCACCTTTTTCTGCTGGCGTGGCCGAGCTGGCAATCGGCGCGAAGTTCAGGTTGGCGGTGACGCCGGCCCGTTGCTGAGCAGTGTCACCCTTGGCGCCGACAACGCTGATGAATCCGCCGGTTTCTGTGCGTGTTTCCTTGATTCGATCCGCTTCGACGTACACCGAGGGTTCCGGCGTCAGGGTTTGAGAGGCGTGACTGGCGCCATCTTTGAAACGTACCGCCGGGACGCGCAATGCCACACGCGCCGCGACGTTGCGGGTGCTGGACGTCGCATCTATCTGGCTGACAGAGACCTCCGGGTTACGCGCCAGTATGGCTTCCAGCGGCCCGGCGTAGCGCTGGCCCTTTTGCGGGTCGATGATGTCCCAGCGCACCATGCTGTCCAGCGCGGTCAGCATGTTGCCGCGCATTTCATCGTCCTTGTGACGGGTGCGGAAAAAGCGCATGAGGGTCGAGCTGGTTTGGGTTTCCTGAGCGGTAAAGCGGCCAGTGAGCGCAGCCTGTATCCCCACACCGTCTGCCACCGCACTTCCTGCCGCCACACCGATGGTGGCCTCGGCGGCTTCGGTTCGTGCTTTGCCGAAGGACATTTCCATGCCCAGAATCGGCATGAACAGCTGGGCAAACGCTTCGTCACTGCGAGATTTCTCTGCCGAAAAGATCGGTGACACGATGGGCGATATCAAGCTGTAGGGCAGCGACGGCAAGCCTACGCCCAGCGTGCCTCCGCCGCCCAGCCGCAGCCTGTCGCGCAGGCGGCTTTCAAGAATGAAGGGTTTGAAAAACGTCACAATGTCGCTTTTCTCGCTCAAGTGCCGGGTTTTCAGCAGTTTTATCGCCGCGCTCAAGTCCTGATCAAGCACCTCTTCAACAGACTGAGCAGGTTGCAGCGCTGGCGGCAATATCTCGCGCAGGTGCTCATCGACACGATTGATGGCCTCGTAGACCGACAGCTTGCTATTCGCCAGTTCGCTGTACAGCGGCGGCAGTTCGATGTGCTGAGCTTTGTGCAGTACGTTGACTGCGCGCTTGCCGTTCGCGTCCGGCTTATCCCATATCTGTGATAGCCGCTGCTGTTGAACGCGGGCCTTGAGCAAGCTTTGCATCGATTTGCCATCGCGCTTTTTAAGCGTCACCTGCGACAGGTGAGTGCCTTTCTTTTCCAGAGATTTAAGGTGATCGAGCATGGCGTGGGCTGCCGAGATTTCAAGTTGCAGTCCCGGTGCACCCTTGGCGTTTTTCAGGGTTTCTTCCAGCATGCTGATACGCGCGGAAATAACCTGATCAACCTGCTTTCTGGGCGATTGCAGGCCCATGCTTTCGCCCACCGAGTAGTCCCGATCCAGCGTCGATTTGGCGAAAGGTGTCTTGTTCAGCGTGGGGACCAGACGGCGTGGTAACGAGCTTTTCGCCGGGGCAGTTGCTGTTGTTTGCTCCGGGGTATTGGCCGCCACGGCGCGCATGACCCATGCCATCGTCGCTTTCTTCAGGCGCTGGTCATGTTGCGCATAGGGCGTGCCGGGAGCGTTGCTGAAATAACCGTTACGAACCGCGTTGAAGGCAGCGTGATCAACATCGTCGAAGGACTTCTCGTCTCCATCCAGCTTGCTGCGCGCCACCTGTTTGGCGGTTTGCAGCCATGCCTTGACCTTGCCGTCGGGCTCTTTCTGCTGCGCTTCGTCGGCATTCCAGAACACCCGCAAAGGTTTGGCCCGCTCGGCCACTATCGGTGCAGTGCCGTCGCTGGATAGCACTTGCAGCATTTCCATGCCACGCGGCACATTTGCCAGTTTTCGACAGAGGTCGAGCGTGTCCTGCTGAATGCTGTTGTTAGTGGCGCTGCGGGTCCTGACCGACTTCGACATTTCTTCGGCAACACGTGGCCAATGTTCCAGTGGGTGCTGGTTCAGCATGTCGAGCACGCGGTTGGCGCGCGTGGCGTCATTGCCCGTCACGTCTGCCAGCGCCGACGTCACCATCTCGATAACCGCGAAAGCTGGCAGCGGTGTGGGTGGCGGCGTGCCTTGCAGGCGATCGCCGATACGTTGCAGGGCCGCTTGAATTTCATCCGCACCGGTTGCTGCAAAAGCGTGCGCTTCACCGATCTGACTGGCGAGGTACTGCTCGCGGACGTTCTTGAGAGCGGTTTTGTCGATTCGTTCCTGGGCCTCGCCCTCTGCAGGCGTGGTGACCTGGTCTGATGCGGGCAGTTTCTGATCAAGTGTCTTGAGTGCAAAGCGCTCGTCATTGACGATCGCGATTCGCTGATGAATCTCGTCCAGTTCGTCGTTCAGGCGTGCAACATCGGCATCGACCCGCACCAGTCTTTTTGCCAGTTGCTGATGCGTTTGCATGGCCTGAGAACGCGTAGCAAGCGTCTGCCCAATGGCGGTATCCAGTCTGTCGGCTTCGTCTGACCCTTCGGGCGTTTCCTGTCGCTGGGCGCGCAAGGCAGAAAGTTGCGCGTTGGCGTGCGCGGCCGTGTGCTCGGCAGCGGTCATGTCGTGATCGAGCGAAATCAGCTCACGAGTCTCCGCCACCTTGAGTTGCAGTTCGATTTCGATGGCAGCGTGCCGGTCGGCGAAACGGACATCCACCGCCTGCATGCGTGTACGCAACTCGCCCAGCCACTGTTGAGAGAAGTCGGCTTTCTGTTCAACCTGATCCTGCCCCTCACTCAGCGCGCCCAGTTGCAACACCTCTGTGCCCTGAGTCAGCTCCCGAAGTTGCTGGCTGGCCAGGCGGGTGGTGGAGTCGGCTTGTTGAGCGCGAGCCCTGGCGTGGTCCAGTCGTTCGGTCGACGTGGGTGGGGTGGCCTGTTCGAGCGATTCAAGATGCTCGCGCGCAGCGACCAGTGCGTGGGTGGCTGTGGCGAGCACCTTGCTCTGATGATCCAGCCGGGTGCTCAACTCTTTCACCGCCGCTGCGATGGTTTCAGGGCTTTGCTGTGAGTTATAGGCCTTGGTCTTGGCGTTGCTGCCATTGCTGGCGACTTCGCGTAGCGGGGCAGGCTTTAGCCACGGAAAAACCTTGGTGGTAATACGCCTCACCGTTGAAGGGGCGGGGCGCTCCCAGAGAGACGTCGGTGCCGCCTTGAGATGGGCCAGCGCCGAATCGACCATGCGCTGCAGTTCATGCGCTTCTTTTAGCAACGGGTCATGACTCTCCTCGCTCGATAGGTGCTCACCTTCCTCCGGAATCCCGCTGCGCAGGGGCCGGTTTAGAGTACGACCGGTGCCGGGAATACCAAGACTGAAATTGGTCTGACGTTCGGAAAGCTTGCCAGCGATGCGCGTCTTCAGCCCGTGAGCTTGCTGAACACCTGGCGCTGATTTAGGTGCAGCAGGATTGGCGACGGGGGGAGGCTCAGTCGGTCTTGCCGTGACCGGCGGTGGTGTCGGCTGCGACGAAGATCCTGTTTCCAGAGGTACAACCGGGGTAGCAGAACGAGTATTGATTCTTAAGGTCATGAGCGGGCTCCATCGGCTCAGATATCAAGTTCGACAGATCAATACAGGTGGTGGTAATCGACACTGCACATTCGGTGGTGCGTAAAACGTGTTCGAAGGGCTGTCGCCATGACGCCAAGAGGTTGCAGGCGACACTTCTTCAAACTGCCAGGGCGGCACGGGGGAGGCGTGTTTGCTCGGGGGCAAAACGGGGGCTACGTTGCTGACTCGCGGTTTGCGTCCTTTGGTGGGTCAGCTGTGGCAGGTGCCTGAAACGTTTTCCTGCTTGAGCGGGAGGTTTTCGGACCTGTCTGGATGGGTGGTCGAAATGTCGATTCGGTTCCGTTTTTATTTTGATGCGCTCGAGGATGGGTGAGAGGTTGTCGGGGATTCAAGGAATGGCAGGTTGATCACCGATGCAATCAGAGACGTTCGGCCCGATGAAGATCATTCCTGCGTAGACGAAACCCGACTCTTCTCCCCAATCTATTCCCCATCCTGCTGTTTCAAGGTCATAAATCTTGTTTTCTGAAATCAGTTCACCGTTGCGATTGTCATACAGCCGATAGAAGCCAGGGTAGCCCCACAACGGGAACCATTTTGGCGGTACGTCTTCGTCAGGATGAGGCTTGCGATGAAACATATTCGGCAGTACCCAGAATGGTTTAAATGTTTCGAGTCGGTAGCAGCCATCAGGGCTGACGATCGGGTCACCTGACCTTTCCGCCAAGCCTTTTTCCCACCATTGCGAAGCAGTCCATAGGCTGAATGCGATGGCAATGTAGGCTGCCAAATAGGCAGTGCAAGTCGATGGCGACTTCATTTTTGGGGCGCACCACGTGTGGTGGGACGGTCCCCCATACAGTCAGAGACATTCGGGCCGATGGGGATCATTCCGGCGTAGACCATCCCTGACCCACCGCCCCAAGACATTGGCCCGCCTGCCGACTCCAGATCATAAATCTCGGTTTCCGAGATCAATTCGCCAGTGTGGTGATCGTAGAGACGGAAAAATGCAGGGTAGCCCCACCAAGGAAGCCACTTCGGTGAATGATCTTTATAGGGGTTGGCTTTTCTATGAAACATCATGGGCAAAATCCAGAACGGCTTGAACGTTTCAACTCGATAGCATCCACCCGGACTGATATCAGGTTCGTTCAGGCTTTCCGCCAAGCCCTTTTCCCAGTACTCCGAAGCAGTCCATAGGCTTAGGGCGACGGCGGTGTAGGCTGTTAGAAAGGAAATGCGCCTTCGAAGGTGTTTCATTCTTCTGGTGTCAGCTGTGTGGGTAGGTCGCCGATGCAATCAGGGGCATTCGGGCCGATATAGATCATTCCTTCGTATACACCGGGCCGCAGTCGGTCACCCCAGAAAGTACCGCCGCCGCCCGTACGTCCAAAATCATACACTTCGCTTTCTCCCAGAAAAGCGTTGGTACGGTTGTCATATAGCCGGTCAAAGCCTGGAGCTATCCATTGAACAAACCACTGAGGTTTCTCGACTTTATCGGGAGTTCCCCATGGATGTAACCATGTAGGAAGCAGCCATGCTGGCGTATAGCTTTCGATTCGGTAACATTTGTTGGGGCTAATGATGACTTGATTTTCCTTTGTGGCTAAGCCCTTTTCCCACCACTCTGAAGCGGTCCAGGCGCCTGTTGAAACTGTAATGTAGGAAAATAAAAATAATAAGCGTCGCCCCAGAATATTCATGCCCACTCGCCGAGATCAATGCATTTTACAATTGTTTTCCATAGTACGTCTGAGTAGACAATAAAGTCGCCACCTTTATGGCGCGCAGCTCTGTAGTCGCGAAAGTTTTCGTTGGTGATCGCTGCAAAAGGACCATCTTTGAGCCTGATGATTAGATTTCCTTGCGGGGTAAGAGCGATCACTGTCTCTGTTTTTGTGAGCAGCCGATCTTCTGTCCATGTTCCAAGGTACTGAAGCCCATTGAAGTCATAATGGTCGCGGATGTAAAAGCCTGCCTTATGAATGTTGAAGAAATAACGAGGTTTCTCATCTGATCTGTTTTTTATTTCTACTGCTTCTCCAATCACGCCAACTTTCAGTGTGGCGGATCCTAGAGCTCCGTACATATCATCAGCTACGTCCCACGTACTGCCGAAGTTTTTTATGTTGGCGGTTTCAGAGGCTGAGTGCAACACCCGGCTATTGAGTTAGGGATGGACTCTCATGATGCTTGGACATCATTTCCGTCATCATTTCGATAGGGCATCTGTA
>NZ_ATDK01000234.1 GCF_000444135.1 Pseudomonas avellanae BPIC 631 | reverse complement strand
CGGCTTGCTCGGCGTCCTGCCTCGCATCCCCCGGATTAGCGCCAGAGCTCAGCCGTCACTTACGTCGCAATCGGCGTCGTTAGTGCCATCGTGTTTGAAAAGCACATCTAAAGCATTTTTGACTATCGTGCGACGCTCTGCGTCGGCATGCCGTTCTGGACGCTCTGCGTCCGATCTTGCATCAGAGCAATCACTGCCTGACCACCGCAACCCCTTCCGCCAACTCCGCCACTGGTTCTTCAGCCACCATGCGCGCCGTCATTCGTTGCGCATCCCGGCTGAAGCAGCGCGATGCCTGATACAGAAACAGCAGGGTCAGAAACAGCGCGACCGGGATCAGGCACATGGCGTCGTGCAGGCCGATGGCTTTGAAGCTTTCGTTCATGACCTCGACACCCGCCACGGCCATCGCCGAGTGGGCGAAGTGATCAGACAGCAGACCGACCAACACCGGCCCAAGCCCGCCACCCAGCAGATAGAGCCCGGCAAAGAACAACGCCATGGCGGTTGCCCGCAGCCGTGGCTCGACCACGTCCTGAATCGCGGTGTAGACGCAGGTGTAAAAATTGTAGGCAAACAGCCAGCCAAGGCTGAAAACGCCGACAAAGACGCCGATCTCGATTCGTCCTGCATGCAACGCATAGCCTGTCGCCAGCGCGGCGACCAGCATGCTGAAGGTTGCAAACAGCAGCCGGCCATTGGCGGAGCGCTGGTGCAGCTTGTCGGCAATCCAGCCGCCCAGCGTCAGGCCGATCAAACCGGTCACGCCCACAATTATCCCCGTCGCCACCGCCGCTTCCTGCAACGGCAGAAGGAAGTAGCGCTGCAACATCGGCACCATGAACGAATTGCAGGCGTAGGTCGCAAAGTTGAAGGTCAGACCGCCCAGCACCAGCCAGCGAAAGGTCGGGATCGACAGCACGCGGCGGATTGGCTTGTCGATCTTCGCTTGCGAGATACGCACACTTTCGGCAGCGCCGCGCCTGGGCTCCTTGATGAAAAAGATCAACACCGCCAGCAACAGACCGGGCACCGCCGCAATGAAGAATGGCGCACGCCAGCTGTCGAACGCCTTGACCATCGCACCAATGGTAAAGAACGCCAACAGCAAGCCCAATGGCAGGCCGAGCATGAACAGGCCCATTGCACGCGCACGCCGATGGGCAGGAAACAGGTCGCCGATCAGCGAGTTGGCCGCAGGCGCATAACTGGCCTCGCCTATCCCGACGCCCATACGCACCAGCAGGAACGTCCAGAAACTGCCGACCATGCCATTGACCGCCGTCAAGCCGCTCCATACCGCCAGCCCGCAGCCCATCAGTTTTTTGCGCGACCCGTTATCCGCCATGCGCCCCAGCGGCAGGCCGGCGATGGCGTAGACCAGTGTGAACGCAGTGCCGAGCTGCCCAGCTGAAAGTCGCTCAAGTGCCATTCCAGACGAATGGGCTCAACGATGATTGCCGGAATGGTGCGATCGAAAAAGTTGAACAGATTGGCCAAAAACAACAGGAACAGAACACGCCAGGCATTGGCCGCTTGCGTCGCGTTTTCCGGCGGGAGCTTGTTCATGGCACCATTCGTCCTTCTATGGTCAGTCACTCAAATCTAGAAGCAGGAAGGCTGCCTGTCTGTAAATATTCGTAACTACGACAGGTGCGCGATGGCCTTTTATAACTATTCGTTATTGAACTGATGTCAAAATGTCCCCGCATTTGGGTGGCAGGTTGTAAACAACTTCTATACTCAGCTCAAATCGCCAGGCCTTAAGCCTTGGCGCCCTGATAGTCAAAATAGGGCACGCTATGGAATGGCTGGGTTTGAACATGTTCGCTGGCCTGCCAGCGGACGGGCAATTGCTGGTCGACTGCAGTCATAATCTGTTTCTGGTAGCGCTGGCCTATGGCGTGGCGTGTGCGGCGTGCTTTGCCACGCTGGACATCGCCGACCGCGTCATTCATGTGGATGCCACCAGAAGCCGGCGCGTATGGAAAGCGTTGGGCGCACTCTGCCTGGCGGGCGGTGTGTGGGCCATGCACTTCATCAGCATGCTGGCGTTTCAGGCACCGCTGAAAATCTCCTACGACCTGACCATTACCCTGGTGTCGCTGCTGATCGTACTGATCACGGCACTGGGCGCCATGAAAGCCCTGACCATCCCGGAGCTGACCCTCAAGCGCTGCCTGATCAGCTCGGTGATCATGGGCATAGGCATCAGCACCATGCACTATCTGGGCATGTCGGCCATGCGCTCCGCAGCCACGCAATACCACGAGCCGCGAATGTTCGCGCTGTCGATCGTGGTCGCAGTGCTCTCCAGCATCGCGCTGCTGACTCTGTCACGCCACCTGCGTCAGTACGCCGGCATGTTCCATCAGATGTTTCGCTATGGCGTCAGCCTGCTGCTGGGCGCAGGCCTGCTGAGCATGCACCTGATGGGCATGCGGGCGCTGCGCCTGGTTATCCCCGAGAACGCCGAGCTGCACATTCCCGGTACCGAAAACAGCCAGCAACTGGGGCTGACCATTGCGGCCATTACCTTGCTGATCATCGCCGGCAGCATCAGCGCGGCAATGGCCGACAAGAAGCTGCAGGGCAAGGAACATGACCTGCAACGGGTCAACGCCCTGCTCAGCCAGCTGGATCAGGCACGCGTTTCGCTTCAGCAAGTGGCGCATTACGACCCGCTGACCAACCTGATCAACCGCCGCGGCTTCAATCAGATATTCGCTGAAAAGCTGCTGGAGCACACCCACAGCAAAGGCATGCTGGGAGTGATGTTTCTGGACATCGATCACTTCAAACGCATCAACGACAGCCTGGGGCACGATGCCGGGGACGAGCTTCTCAAGGTGATCGCCGAGCGCATCCGCAGCGCCACGCGTGTTCAAGACGTGGTTGCACGCTTCGGCGGTGATGAGTTCTGCATTCTGCTGAGCATTCCCGATTACGAAGAGGCGCGGCATCTGGCGCATCGGGTCATGGACAAAATGAAGGAAACCATCGCGCTGGCAGGACGGCGCATGGTCATGACCACCAGCATTGGCATCGCGGTCTTCCCGCGTGACGGCTCGACCTGCGATGAGCTGCTCAAGCACGCAGACCTTGCGCTTTACCAGTCCAAGGGTAACGGGCGTAACCGGGTGAATTTCTTCAGCCCGGCACTAAAAACCAAGGCCAGCCTGGAACTGCACCTTGAGGAAGAACTGCGCAATGCCCTGCGTGAAGAGACAGGCCTGCAGGTCTACTACCAGCCTATCGTCGACATGCGCACCGGCCACGTCGCCAAGCTGGAGGCGCTGGTGCGCTGGAGTCACCCGCAGCACGGCCTGCTGGCGCCCGTTCGCTTCATCGGCATTGCCGAAGCCAACGGCCTGATTGCCGAGCTGGACAACTGGGTGCTGCGCCGTGCCTGTCATGATCTAGCCACCTTGCGCGAAGAGGGGCTGGAACAGTTGATCATCACCGTCAATTGTTCGGCACTGACGCTTGGCCGCGACGAGCTGGTCGAAGAGGTCGAGCAGGCGCTGGCCGACGCCGATGCCACGCCAGGTCGGCTGGAACTGGAAGTGACCGAAAACGCATTGATGGGCAATATCAGCAACACCATCCTGATGCTCAAGCACATTCGCAGCCTGGGGGTGTCGCTGTCGATCGACGACTTCGGTACGGGCTATTCGTCGCTCGCCTACCTCAAGCGTCTGCCGCTGGACACGCTGAAGATTGACCGGTCATTCATTATCGACATCCCCGAGTCACCGCAGGACATGGAAATTGTCCAGGCGATTATTATCATGGCGCATACCCTGCACCTGAAAGTAGTCACCGAGGGCGTGGAGACCCCTGCACAACTGAAGTTTCTCAACCAGTTCGGCAGTGATTACGTGCAAGGCTATCTGTTCAGCAGACCGCAGCCACTGGAGCGAATCCTGCCTCTTGCCAAACAGATGAACGCACGCGAAGCCAACAGTCGATGGCCCGTGCTGCCGTTTCCGGTCTTGAAAGAGCCGGACATCGATGTATCAGAACCCATCGACCCGTTCGACGAACTGCCCGACAGTGACAGCTTTGTCAGCTATCGCCCCGTTCGTACCTGACGCTTCTGCCATGGGGATCGGTAAAACGCTCATCGGCAGGTGTGGTTTTACGCCACGCAGACCGCCCGAGAGTTACCTTCCAACCCAATCAGGCAGACAGGCGAGCACTCATAGGGTGCGAAATTCAGGCATTCGCCCTGTTTTGAATCAGAACCCAAGGTGCCACCACCACCGCCCACAGCGGCGGATCGGTCTCTACCAGCTCAAGCGCCTTGGTTTCAGACACCTTGCCAACCTGCCCGTCGGCCAGCCATGCAGACACCCTGGCTGCATCATTTTCGGCCACGGCCTCGGCAACTTCGATCAAATCCAGAGGCAGCTCGACCCACAACAGGGCACCCTTGGCAAAGAATGGTTGCAATTCAGTCCAGGTGATTGAGGCGGTTTCGCCAAGCAGTTTGGCATAGAGGGTGCTAGGTTCTTGCGTCATGGGTTTCACCAGAAAGAAAATCGGCGCAATGATAACGCCGACTTTCCCGCCGGCAAGCCCAGAAGCAGGTGAAAAGTCGCAGGGAAGTGCAGATAACCTTATGGATTTGAAGGTTTTTCAGGCACTCAAGTGGCTGGTTTCTGTAACTTTCTTTCGATTAAGCGACACGCATCGGTTGGCTCCCCGGCACGCAGCTTTCCAAGCCATTGACCGGCACTCTAAACTGTTCCGGTACAGTTGGCGGAGCGGGGAAAACCGGTAATCGAATCCGGTCCTGGAGCCTTGGCCATCAGGATTATAAAAACTACAAACGCAAGAGTGGAGCATCATGACTAAGGGTACCAATAAGCTTTCAAGGCTGTTTGCCGCACTGGTTATGGCGGGGGTTGCCAGCCATTCGTTCGCAGCTGACACCATCAAGATCGGCATCGCCGGCCCGAAAACCGGTCCTGTTGCCGAGTACGGCACCATGCAGTTCAACGGTGCCAAAATGGCCATCGAGCAGATCAACGCCAAAGGCGGCGTCGATGGCAAAAAGCTTGAAGCGGTCGAATACGACGATGCCTGCGACCCGAAACAGGCCGTTGCAGTCGCCAACAAAGTGGTCAACGACGGCGTGAAATACGTGGTCGGCCACCTGTGCTCCAGCTCCACTCAGCCAGCGTCCGATGTTTACGAAGACGAAGGCATCATCATGGTCACCCCGGCGGCCACCAGCCCGGACATCACCGCGCGCAGCTACAAGATGGTGTTCCGCACCATCGGTCTGGACAGCGCTCAGGGCCCGGCAGCAGGCAACTACATTGCCGACGTCGCCAAGCCGAAAATCGTCGCTGTCATTCACGACAAGCAGCAATACGGCGAAGGCATCGCGACAGCCGTGAAGCAGACGCTGGAAGCCAAAGGCGTCAAGGTCGCGCTGTTTGAAGGCATCAACGCTGGCGACAAGGACTTCTCATCGCTGATCGCCAAACTCAAGCAAGCCAATGTCGATTTCGTCTACTACGGCGGCTACCACCCTGAGCTGGGGCAAATCCTGCGCCAGTCCAAGGAAAAGGGCCTGAACGCCAAGTTTATGGGTCCTGAAGGCGTCGGCAACGAATCCATCTCGCAAATCGCTGGTGATGCTTCCGAAGGCATGCTGGTCACCCTGCCGAAATCCTTCGATCAGGACCCGGCCAACCAGGCGCTGACCAAAGCGTTCCAGGACAAGAAGCAGGACCCGAGCGGCCCGTTCGTGTACCCGTCCTACTCCGCCGTTCAGGTCATTGCTGACGGCATCGCTGCCGCCAAGTCCGAAGACACCGCCAAGGTGGCAGCTGCCATCCATGCCGGCACCTTCAAGACGCCGATGGGCGAGCTGAGCTACGACGCCAAGGGCGACCTGAAGAACTTCCAGTTCGTGGTCTACGAGTGGCACTTCGGCAAACCGAAGACCGAAGCCGCCAAATAAGCGCTGCGTCACTCATCGAAGCCCACTGCCTGTGCAGTGGGCTTTGTTTTACACATCCAGGCCCGCACGCAGACCGATATAAACAACACTGCGTAACGAGGCCCCCTGAAAATCTTAAAACCGTCACCAGCGGTTCGCTGACGGCGCAACAGGCTACGCATCGACAGAATGCCACCCCGGCGCACGTCAGAGAAATGCAGATCAGGTTTTTAGGAGCGCGGTAAATGCCCGAGTTTTTCCACTACATGCAGCAACTGGTCAATGGCCTGACCATTGGCAGTACGTATGCATTGATCGCCATCGGCTACACGATGGTGTACGGCATCATTGGAATGATCAACTTCGCTCATGGCGAGGTGTACATGATCGGTTCCTATGTGGCCTTCATGGCACTCGCCGGTCTGGCGATGCTGGGGATTCACAGCCTGCCGTTGCTGATGATTGCCGGCTTTGCCGCAGCGATCGTCGTAACCAGCGCCTACGGATACAGCATCGAACGTGTGGCCTATCGGCCATTGCGCAACAGCAACCGTCTGATTCCACTGATTTCTGCGATCGGCATGTCGATCTTTCTGCAGAACTCGGTTCAGCTTTCTCAGGGTTCCGGTAACTTTGCCATCCCCAACCTGCTGCCCGGCAGCCTATCGTTCGGGCCCGGTGGTTCGCAGGAAGTGCTTATTTCCTATATGCAGATCGTGGTGTTCGTCGTCACCCTGCTGGCCATGACCGGCCTGACCCTGTTCATCTCCCGCTCGCGAATGGGCCGCGCCTGCCGCGCCTGCGCCGAAGACATGAAAATGGCCAACCTGCTGGGCATCAACACCAACAACATCATTGCCCTGACCTTCGTGGTTGGCGCGGCACTGGCCGCCGTCGCCGCGATGCTGCTGAGCATGCAATACGGCGTGATCAACCCGAGTGCCGGGTTTCTGGTCGGCCTGAAAGCGTTCACGGCAGCGGTGCTGGGCGGTATCGGATCGATCCCTGGCGCGGTGCTCGGCGGTCTGGTATTGGGCGTCGCCGAAGCGTTCGGTGCCGACATTTTTGGTGATCAGTACAAGGACGTCGTGGCCTTCGGCCTGCTGGTTCTGGTGCTGCTGTTCCGACCGACCGGTATTCTGGGTCGTCCGGAGGTTGAAAAAGTATGAGCAAGTCTTTCAAACAGGCGCTGTTCAGCGCCGCACTGGTCTGGGCCGTGGCCTACCCGGTGTTCGGCCTGAAGCTGGCGTTTTCCGGCGTGACCCTGCAAGTGCAGAATGCCAGCCCGCTGACCCTGACCATCATTGCCGTGTGCTCGGTGCTGCTGTTTCTGCGCGTGCTGTTCGCCGAGCAGATCGGCGGCCTGCGTCGCGGCTCAGACAAGCCGCTGATCCCGCAAAAGACCAGCGACTTTCTGACTCAGCCAAAAACCCAGCGCTGGGGCCTCGCGGCCCTGATCGTACTGGCCTTCATCTGGCCGTTCTTCGGCTCGCGCGGTGCGGTGGACATTGCCACGCTGATCCTGATCTACGTCATGCTCGGCCTGGGCCTGAACATAGTGGTCGGTCTGGCCGGCCTGCTTGATCTCGGCTACGTGGGTTTCTATGCGGTCGGTGCCTACAGCTATGCCCTGCTGTCCCATTACTACGGGCTCGGCTTCTGGATCTGCCTGCCGATTGCGGGAATGATGGCGGCATTGTTCGGCTTCTTGCTGGGCTTCCCGGTATTGCGGTTGCGCGGCGACTATCTGGCCATCGTGACGCTGGGGTTTGGCGAGATCATCCGTATTTTCCTGCGTAACCTCACCGAATTGACGGGCGGCCCGAACGGCATCAGCAACATCGACAAGCCGACCTTCTTCGGCCTGACGTTCGAGCGCAAGGCGGCCGAAGGCATGCAGACCTTCCACGAGTATTTCGGCCTGCCGTACAACTCGATCAACAAGGTCGTCTTCCTTTACCTGATCGCCCTGCTGCTGGCACTGGCGGCGCTGTTCGTCATCAACCGCCTGCTGCGCATGCCGATCGGCCGGGCCTGGGAGGCGCTGCGTGAAGACGAAATCGCCTGCCGCGCATTGGGCCTGAATCCGACCGTCATCAAACTGTCGGCTTTCACTCTGGGCGCTGCATTCGCCGGTTTCGCCGGCAGCTTTTTCGCAGCTCGCCAAGGCCTGGTGACGCCAGAATCCTTCACCTTCATCGAGTCGGCAATCATCCTCGCCATCGTTGTGCTGGGTGGCATGGGCTCGCAACTGGGCGTCATTCTGGCGGCCATTGTGATGATCCTGCTGCCGGAACTGATGCGTGAGTTCAGCGACTACCGCATGTTGATGTTCGGCGCCCTGATGGTGCTGATGATGATCTGGCGTCCTCAAGGCTTCCTGCCGATGCAACGGCCTGAAATGAAATTGAAAGCGGAGCTGCCGAAATGAGCCGCCCATTACTGCAAGCCACAGGCTTGAGCATGCGTTTTGGCGGCCTGCTGGCGGTCAACGGTGTGGCCTTGACGGTCAATAAAGGTCAGGTCGTGTCGATGATCGGCCCCAACGGAGCGGGCAAGACCACGGTCTTCAACTGCCTGACCGGCTTCTACAAGCCAAGCGCCGGCACCATTTTGCTGGACGGCGAGCCGATTCAAGGCTTGGCTGGCCATCAGATTGCCCGCAAGGGCGTGGTGCGGACCTTCCAGAACGTGCGCCTGTTCAAGGAAATGACGGCGGTGGAGAACCTGCTGGTTGCCCAGCACCGGCACCTGAACACCAACTTCCTGTCCGGCCTGTTCAAGACCCCGGCGTTCCGTCGCAGCGAACGCGAAGCGATGGACTACGCCGAGCACTGGCTTGAAGCCGTCAACCTGCGCGAGTTCGCCAACCGCCCTGCCGGAACACTGGCCTATGGTCAGCAACGCCGCCTGGAAATCGCCCGCTGCATGATGACGCGCCCGCGCATCCTGATGCTCGACGAACCGGCAGCCGGGCTGAACCCCCGAGAAACCGACGACCTGAAAGCCCTGATCGGTGTGTTGCGCAACGAGCACGACGCCACGGTCCTGCTGATTGAGCACGACATGAAACTGGTGATGAGCATTTCCGACCACATTGTGGTGATCAATCAGGGCACGCCTCTGGCAGACGGTACGCCGGAACAGATTCGCGACAATCCTGACGTGATCAAAGCTTACCTGGGGGAAGCGTAAATGCTGCAGTTTGAAAACGTTTCCACCTTCTACGGCAAGATCCAGGCACTGCACAGCGTCAACGTGGAGGTGCGTCAGGGCGAAATCGTCACGCTGATCGGCGCAAACGGGGCTGGCAAGTCCACCCTGCTGATGACCTTGTGCGGTTCGCCGCGTGCGCACAGCGGCAGCATTCGCTACATGGGCGAAGAACTCGTCGGGCTGGAGTCCTCGATCATCATGCGCAAGAGCATCGCTGTCGTGCCGGAAGGCCGTCGTGTGTTTGCGCGCCTGACGGTCGAAGAAAACCTCGCGATGGGCGGTTTCTTCACGGAAAAGGCTGACTATCAGGAGCAGATGGACAAGGTTCTGCACCTCTTTCCGCGCCTCAAGGAACGCTTCAATCAGCGCGGCGGCACCATGTCTGGTGGCGAACAGCAGATGCTCGCCATCGGCCGCGCGCTGATGAGCAAGCCCAAGCTGTTGCTGCTGGACGAGCCGTCGCTGGGTCTGGCGCCAATCATCATTCAGCAGATTTTCGAGATCGTCGAACAACTGCGCCGTGACGGGGTGACGGTGTTTCTGGTCGAGCAGAACGCCAACCAGGCCCTGAAAGTCGCCGACCGCGCCTACGTACTGGAAAACGGTCGCGTGGTCATGCAAGGCACGGGTGAGGAACTGCTGGTCGATCCGAAAGTGCGGGATGCGTACCTGGGCGGTTGAGATTGCCCAAGGCACCCGTCATCCACGCCCCGGTTTCTGCCCGGAGGACGCAGGAGTTTCAGAAGGTTACAACGGCTGCGATGGGCTGCGAAGCGGCCCCAAAGCCGGTCACTTCGGTTGTGTCAGGCACACCGAGGCGGCTGGTTTTGCTGCCGGTCCCCGGCAGTTCGCGGACAAACGAAGCGTCGCCCGGTCCGCACATATAACGCGCTTCTGCCCGGAGGGCGTGGGAGCGGACTTGTCCGCGATGGGCTGCGAATCGGCCCCAAGGCCGCTCACTTCGGTTGTGTCAGGCCCACCGAGGCGGCTGGTTTCGCTGCCGGTTCCCGGCAGTTCGCGGACAAGTCCGCTCCCACAAAAAACGGCAGTTCGCGGACAAGCGAAGCGTCGCTCGGGCCGCTCCTGCACGCGATAGACACTCCAACCCTTGTGATGCACCTTCAGTCTGAGTAACGTGGCGGCACTTGTCTGGAGACCACACCATGTTCACTGCCCGTTCCGTCCTCGTATTTGCCCTTTTACCTCTGTTCGCCGGGTGCCAGCTGCTCGGTAAACAGGCCGAGGAGCCGAAGGTTTCGACGGCTGGTATGCTCCGTATGCAGGGCGATCTGACAGGCAGCAACGGCCAATTGCTGTTCAAGCCGTGCAACGAGCAGCGTCGTTATGTGGTCAAGGATCGCGGCAATACCGGCATTTTGCAGGAAGCCGCATCATTGGCCGACAAAAACGGCAAGGTGTTTGCCGACCTGCGCGGCAGTTTTACCGCGAGCAAGGCGGCCAACAGCGATGGCCAGGTGGACCTGCATCAGTTGTATCGCGTCGAGCGTCCCGGTCAGGCCTGTGAAGACCTCAATTTCAAACGCCTGACGCTGCACGTTAACGGCAACAAACCTGCCTGGAACGTCAACGTCAGTGGCAAGGGCATGGTGCTGGAGCGCGAAGGGCTCGCCCCACTGGCTTTGCCTTACGTGGAAGAGAAGCTTCCCGATGGCAGTTTCAGCGTCAGCAGCGAAGCCAACAACCAGCGCATCGAGATCTGGGTAGCCCCGCAGCGCTGCGTTGACAGCGTCGACGGCTCGGTGCAGCACCTCACCGCAGAGCTGCGTATCAACGGTCAGGCCCAGCGCGGCTGCGGTTATTACGGTGGTTCGCGCGACGACTGATCGGGCAGGCTCGCCGCCAAAGGGGTTCAGCGCTTATAATCGCCGGTCTTGTAGTGCTGTCGGGCTGAACCTGCGGCCCGAAAACTGGACCCCTTAATGTTACGAATCACCGAACTCAAGCTGCCGATCGATCACCCGGAAGAAGACCTGCGCGCTGCACTCTTGCAGCACCTGGGCATCGACAGCAGCGACTTGCTGGACTTCACCCTCTTCAAACGCAGTTACGACGCGCGCAAGAAGTCGTCCGAGCTGTGTTTCATCTACACCATCGACTTTCAGGTCAAGGATGAAGCCGCGCTGCTGCGCAAGCTCGCCAATGACCGTCACGTCGGCCCGGCACCGGATGTCAGCTATAAAGTGGTCGGTCACGCCCCTGAAGGCCTGACCGAGCGCCCGATAGTGGTGGGCTTCGGGCCGTGTGGCATTTTTGCCGGGCTGCTGCTGGCGCAGATGGGCTTCAAGCCGATCATCCTCGAGCGCGGCACCGAGGTGCGCCAGCGCACCAAGGACACGTGGGCGCTGTGGCGCAAGAACGTGCTCAACGCCGAGTCCAACGTGCAATTCGGTGAAGGCGGTGCCGGTACGTTCTCCGACGGCAAGCTTTACAGCCAGATCAAGGACCCGAAATTCATCGGCCGAAAGGTGCTGCACGAGTTCGTGAAAGCGGGCGCGCCGGAAGAAATTCTCTACGTCAGCAAACCGCACATCGGCACGTTCCGCCTGACCGGTGTGGTTGAAAACATGCGCCACCAGATCGAAGCGCTGGGCGGCGAAGTGCGTTTTCAGCAGCGCGTGACCGACCTGATGATCGAGGACGGCCAGTTGCTGGGCGTCCAGCTCGACAGCGGTGAACAGATCGAGTCCCGGCACGTCATTCTGGCGCTGGGCCACAGCGCCCGTGACACTTTCCGCATGCTGCACGGCCGTGGCGTGTTCATGGAAGCCAAGCCGTTCTCGGTGGGTTTCCGTATTGAGCACCCGCAATCACTGATAGACCGCGCCCGGCTGGGCAAATACGCCGGCCACCCGAAACTGGGCGCGGCGGATTACAAGCTGGTGCATCACGCCAGCAACGGTCGTTCGGTCTACAGCTTTTGCATGTGCCCTGGCGGCACGGTGGTGGCGGCAACGTCGGAACCTGGCCGAGTGGTCACCAACGGCATGAGTCAGTATTCGCGCAACGAGCGCAATGCAAACTCGGGCATCGTGGTGGGTATTTCGCCGGAGCAGGACTTCCCCGGCAGCCCGTTGGCCGGTATCGAGTTGCAGGAGCGTCTGGAATCCCACGCTTATCTGCTGGGCGGCAGCAACTACGAAGCCCCCGCGCAACTGGTCGGCGACTTCATCGCTGGCAGAGCATCAACGGCGCTGGGCAGTGTCGAACCCTCCTACAAGCCGGGCGTGAAACTGGTAGACCTGGCCGAGGCCCTGCCCGCCTTTGCCATTGAAGCCATCCGTGAGGCGTTGCCTGCGTTCGACAAGCAGATCAAAGGCTTCTCGCTGCATGACGCAGTGCTGACCGGCATCGAAACCCGCACATCGGCACCGCTGCGGATCACTCGCGGCCCGACGATGCAAAGCCTGAATACCAAAGGCCTGTACCCTGCAGGTGAAGGTGCGGGCTATGCGGGCGGTATTCTGTCGGCAGGCGTGGACGGCGTGCGCATCGCCGAAGCGCTGGTACGCGACATGCTCGGGATCGAGGGCTGATCTGACTATCGTGCGGCGCTCTGCGTCGGCACGCAGTTCTGGACGCTCTGCGTCCTATTCGTGGCGCTCTGCGTCACAGAGTCAGTTAGATTCAGGCCAGTCTCAGGTCACCTTTTCGCCCCTCGGCGACTGACTTTGAAGGATCAAAGCAAGCAAAATCCTGGCTCCGTTTCCGGCCCGACTTCGTCGGGT
>NZ_ATDK01000233.1 GCF_000444135.1 Pseudomonas avellanae BPIC 631 | reverse complement strand
GTTAACAGTGCAAAACGTCTGATTATCTGATCGGGCGAGGTTTTTTAACCTCAGGCCATGAAGGCATCAAAAATCGATGCTTACTTCAGACCCTCCCTAGAAAAATGGGGTGGCGCCTGAGTAATCAGTCAGATCCACTTCCCAAGCAGCCGTTGGACAGCCCCTAGGAAGGTATAACACTTGGTGTCACGCCCGTTTGAAGGGGCTCGGAGCACTTCCGCTCTCGACCTAAGGCGAGAGGTACCGCATAGCGGTAGGCACCACCCGATGCCAATATACACATCTGGCTAGTAAATTTCTCCTTCGTCTTCGTTCATCCGTGCTAGCACCATCCGAATATAATGATCGTATTTTTCTATTATCTGCACCTCAGTCAGTGCCACGGCTGGGTCTACTCTGCCCCGGCTCTCCAAAAAGCTGAGCTTTTCCGCCGATGTCTTAACCACATCGTAATCTCGTATGTAGCCACCTCGTGGATCAAATTTCATCGCAAAATACGCGCGAGCTAACTTCTTGAGCCTAATAGTGCCTACAGCTGCAAGGTCAGGAACCCTGGCAACCATTCTCATGACTGCTCTATCCATCTCGTGTAAGAGTTTTTCATCTGTAATCTGATTAAAGTAGGCCACCCAGCCGTACCTCTTATTTTGACTGATTGCCCCAGTAATCTTTTCATTTATCTCTAAAAAGAAAATATCGACTAATCTTTCTTCATTGAGATATTTGAACTTTTCAAGGCGCTTTGCTCGGTTATGCTTAAAATCGCTTATCTTTGCGGCAACCGATTGCAAAAAACGCTCCACTGTGTTTCTTCTCACAGTAATTTTAGGAAGCTCAAAAACGTAGCCAAGATACGAAAAGTCTTGATCTAGCGGGCCAAATTTCGTCTTATCAGAGCTTAAGCCATGAAGATGAAGGCCACGCCTCATCAACCTTCTTTTCAACGAATTAAACGAAGTGGTAACCAGGCTTTCCTCCCCATACATCAATACATCATCGACGTATCTATAATAGTGAAGCCCTGGTACTGACCGCATCGCCCGATCCACGTCAGCCATATAGATCGCTGCCAATATATTAGATATCGCTAGCCCCTGAGGGACGCCAACTTCTTGCTTATAGACTGAGTGCTTATTTCGTGGTGTATTTTTGGGCACTGTCGGAGTCCGCAAGGCATGAGCGATCAAGTTCAAGACCTGAGGTATCTTGATCTTTCTCCCTACCAGCATGACCGTTCGATCTTGGTCAATCGAGTCATAAAATTTTTGGATGTCAGTACTACACACCCATGCACTAGCCGCGTCCATCGTACTGACATCCAAAGCTACCTGGCGGACATAACTACTAGCTACGTTTCTAGGTACCTGCTCAGGAAAAATCAGGGCTAGGTATTTTTGAAGCTGATGAAGAACTATACGATCTCGGACAATTGGTATACTTATAACGCGAGGTTCCTTTCCGCGCCCTTTCAACTTTAGCTGTTCTAGAAATGGTGCAAATCTAAAAGTGCTATCAAGACATTTGGCCGAAACGACTTCCAGCTCGGATGCTGACCTACAGCTAAACTGGAAGCCATTGATCCGGTCAATCCCTTTGGCCAAAGATGTTCCAAACCGGTCTCTGAAAACCCATTCCAAAGATAGAGGGGAAAACATCCGCCGGAACAGCTCTTCTGCGGTGATCCACCCCGCTTGGTACAAAAGTGCATCGTGTCCCTGAACCATAAAATCCTCCTCATTCGTGACCTCAGATTACGCGATACGTGTCAAGGATCCTAGATTCTGCTGGAACCTCCAATATGAACGGCTGATTTGGGTCGATTGCTATTCGTTGTGATGGGTAAGCCCCCAGTGCCAGAAGGCTGCTAATGGCCGTTGGAGGCTCTGCGAAATAACAGTTGTGGATAGACAGTGACCTTCAGTCCGAGCGATTCAGATCGCTTACTCTGCTTGTAGGAGCGAGTCGCAAAATAGAATAAACCCCATGATGTGAGTTCTCGGTCATCTATTTTCATGCGCAGATTAGAGGATGCTGGCAATACCCGCCCCCTATAAGCTAGGCTAAGCGCTCTAATCTTTAAAGCAGGAAGCTGATATGTCTTTTGACGCATTTATGCAGGTCGACGGTGTAGAGGGCGAATCTCTTGATGACGCCCACAAAGGCTGGGTGGAACTGCTGTCCTACCATTACGACGCGGTTCAGTCGATCAGTACCTCCGCCAGCTCTAACGGCGGCGCGAGCGCAGGCGGCGTTACTCTGGGCGACTTTAAAGTAAGTAAATATATAGACAGAGCAACGCCAAAACTGTTTGAGCTATGCTGTCGTGGGTCGCATATCAAGAAAGTAACTATTCGTGTCCATCGGGCGGGCACAGAAAAATTTAAGTATCTGGATATCGTCTTAGAAGAGGTATTGATATCTACCGTTAGCGGAAATGGGGCTGAGCATGCAGGCTTACCTGTAGAGCTAATCACACTTAACTATGGACGAATAAAATTCGAGTACTCACAGCAGCGCCGTGCTGACGGTGGAAGTGCTGGGATCGTATCCGGCGGATGGGACCGGACCGCGAATAAGCCATTTGCATAAATCAGTACCCTGAGTACCCTGCCACAGCAGAAGCCCGCCTACCAAACAGGCGGGCATACTGGGTCACCAGTAAACAGCAAATACGATTGCAAGAAGAATAGCAGTACCTACCCACTCCTTTCTAGTACAGCTTATGAAAATCAAGAACTGTACAAAAAGCGCAAGCAGCACAGTCATGGTTCTTATATCACCGCGAGTATTGGATCTGTCCTCAATATGCGACACTATGGAACTTGGTTCCATCCAATCGTATTGCGAACCATGAAAAATTATATACGTCAGCAGACAGGATACGTAAACCGTATACAGCAAAACCCTTATCAAAACGCCTTTAGCCGTCATATAAACTACCTTAAAAGCTGACTAAAAAAATTCCATCTTTTCACAATAAAATCCCCATAACTGGTGTCTTCTTTTATTCTCTCAATAGATGGGTTTGTCCCTCGATTGTATCGAGCACCAATGATACGCACCTCGTCCATGCCGATGGATTTAAAATTGTCATAATCAACTAGCAGCCGCAAGTGCTTTGCTGCTAGATCAATATTATAGATATCCTGCTCCAGACAGTTGGCTAAGCTTCTCAACTCGCTAATTGACATGTCATCGGGGTTAAGACCTAATGTAACTGCTGCGGTCCTAAGCTGAACACTCACCCATCCGAAACTAGTCTTAGCAGGTGGCGGAGTGCTGACGGTTGGCAAGTTGCCCAAATGATCGAACACTCGGAATTCGAATGCTGCTCTATCGGCAGAATTTGGGTCTCCTCCGGCTTCTATCCAACACACACCAGCCAACAGCTCAACAGGAAGCGAATACTTTGCGGCTGATGCCTTGATGAACTGCTTATTGTGAATCAGCCAAGTATCTTTGAAGCGCTGGATATGACCTCGCCCTCCACCGAACCGTGCTGGCACCAACTTCCAAACAAAAACATCAAAGCCCCCCCAAGTGGGACTACCATTGGACTCCGGCGTGCAAAAATCATTCATATCAACTCATCCATGACTTAGATCGCGTCAGCATACTGTATCATCAAGGTTCTCTCTCGGTGTACTGGTCGCTGGCCGACTTGAAGCCAAACATCAGAACAACTCACCGAGCGCGGCAGGCTCCCAATTCATGATAACCAGCTCACCGCTGACATCAGCCTTTCCCTTTCTCTGGTTTGCCGTGCTGTAACGAATGTCGACCGTTTCAAAATGGAAGCCTTCAAACACCCGCCGGATGTCAGGGTGATCGTTGATGCTCACCATCACCTTCCCTTTGCACCCCCGCATGAACTCCGCCATGCGCTCGTAGTTCTCAAACGGAAAATCCACACCGTACCCAGCCGTTTGCCAGTAAGGCGGGTCCATGTAGTGGAACGTATGGGGCCGGTCATATCGCTCAGCACATTCAAGCCACGGCAGATTCTCCACGTACGTACCTGACAAACGTTGCCAGGCCGCAGAAAGGTTCTCCTCGATCCGCAACAGGTTGATGGCCGGGCCAGTCGTTGCGGTCCCGAAAGTCTGCCCGCTGACCTTCCCTGCAAAGGCGTGGTGCTGGAGGTAGAAGAACCGGGCAGCGCGCTGGATATCGGTGAGGGTTTCGGGACGGGTCATCTTTTGCCACTCAAATACCTGACGCGAGCTGAGCGCCCATTTGAACTGGCGGACGAATTCTTCAAGGTGGTTTTGGACGACGCGATACAGCGTCACCAGATCACCATTGATATCGTTCAAGACCTCAACGGGAGCTGCCTGGGGACGCATGAAGTAGAGGGCCGCACCGCCAGCGAACACTTCGACGTAGCATTCGTGGGGTGGGAAAAGCGGGATGAGACGGTCGGCCAGGCGGCGTTTGCCGCCCATCCAAGGGACGATGGGTGTGGACATAAATAGCAAGACCTTTACTGTATATATAAACAGGTGCTAGGCTCGCTCCGCTTTGTGCACGAAGCGAGAGCCTTGGCTGGACTTGCAGGGGTAATCTGCGGGAACGGTGACCGGCCGAGATGTTGACGCATCTCGACTGGTCGCTCTTTTTCAATGTGTTGCGTTATCTCTTCAGCTCAATCGGACCAGTACCTTCAGTGCCCGCTCGTAAAGCGCCTGACGGTCGGCAAGGCCATTTGTGCCACCGTTGATCCGTTTGGTAATTGTCAGGAAGTCGCTTCTATCTGCGAAGGTATTAAGCCCAGCACGGTGCCAGAACCAAGCAGCCGACATGGCGGCATGCTCCGGACGCTCGAGGAGTTCAGGTTGCTGTAGCAGATCCAGGCCCAATGCCTCACCGCAGGCCGCGTAGTTCGCCCGCCCGGTAATTTGAATAAGCCCCCTGCCCCGGTATAACTGACCGTCGCCGTCGTCCTCTGGCGTGTTGCCCAGGCGTTCGGCTAGCCGCCCGGTATCGTATTTTTCGAGGTAGGCATCACTGCCCAATTCCCGCACGTAGCGAAGCTGGCCAGACTCATGGCCCACCTGCGCCAGGAAGGCAGCGATACGCAGCTTCGTAACGATGGCGTATTTGCTCATCGCAACGTTTAAGACGGGAACAAAAACGCCAGCTCGGGAGCTGGCGTTGGGGAGAATCTGCAGCAACTGCTGCACAGTAATCGACATTCAGACATCTCCTGAATAGAGGCGATTTGTGATGGAGGTTATGGTCAGAGCTGCACGACCTTGACTGGTTTTTTCTCTTTCTTTTTGCCTTTGGCTTTTGCCTTGCCCTTGTTGCCACCATTGCACTCGGCCGTGGTGGACCAGCCAGCTTGGGTAAATACCTGTTCGACCGAATCCGTCAGGTACTCGCCATCAAGCCCCTCCTTGAACCCCTGCACGCTGATCATGCGCTCCGCGAAAAGGTCAGTACGCCCGACCATTTCAAGACGGATGCCTGCAGTGCTGCGATTGAAAGCAGCAAGACGCGCTTTCGCGGCCTGCTCAGCTGCAGATTTGTTGGGGTAGATATGCCGGTCGGTATGAACGGGAGGGAGACCATCCGGGGCCGTGTCGTTATTGAGGGTCACGATCTGGAGCTTCCCGGTCTTCTTGTCCTGATGCTTCGTCGACACGGCTTTGTGTGTCGAACGATCACCCAGTCTGAACTGCCATCGGCTGACGTCTTGGCGCGTGATGGCCAGAACGCCAAACGCTTTCCCGGACGCGCTTGCTCCCTCTTGCCTGGGCATGACGAGCAACTTGCCGTCGGCGACCTTGGCAGTGCAGTCGTACTTTTTTGCCAGCCGTGTGATGAAGTGGTAATCCGACTCGTTGAGCTGGTCAGCCCGTGGGACCTTTGTCGCTACGTTGCAGGCTGAGGCCCAGCCATTGCGTGCGGCAATGTCGCTGACAATCTTGGACAACGGCACATCCTCCCAGCTACCACTGCGTGTGGTCTTACCGCTTCCACGCATGCTGCTGGCTTTGCCTCTGATGACCATCGTGTCGGGAGGACCAGACACCTCGATCTCATCAATGGTGTACAGACCGATCTTGGTGAGCTTCTGGCCGTCATAGCCCAGATAAACCTCAACATCGGCCCCCCTCGATGGCAACGCCACTGCACCGTCGCGATCATCAATGCGCAGTTCGAATTCATCTGAATCCATGTCGGGCTTGTCAGTAGTACGCAGCTGGATCAATCGGTCGTTGATGAGCGCCGTAATGTCGGTGCCGTCGGCAACGATACGGAAAGTGGGTTTCATGCGCAGACACCAAAAGAAAGCCCCGCAATCAACGGGGCCGGGCAAAAGGAAAGGTTCGTTACGCGTAACGCCGAGGTCAGCCCCAGAGCATTACAGTTTCGTCGGAGGATGCGGGAAGGTCCGGCAGAGTGATGATCAGCCCCACCCGGAAGGGTTGAGCCTCATCGGCCAGGCCCTGATTGGCATCAAGCACGGCCTCCACAGAGCCGTTTAAATGGCCGTAATGGTTGAAACAAAGGGTATCGAGGATATCCCCGTCAGACGTTCTGCATATCGTCGCCATAGCGTGTGAACTCCAGCGTGAACGCCTGCTTGCGAGGGATGCCCCCCTGCATCAGAGCGCTCTGATCTTCCTGAATTTTCTTCAAGCACCAGTTACCCAGCACTGCCCCATACCCTGTGGTCAGGGCCAGAGGCACGCCCAGGCCCGCGATGCCACGCAACGTATCGAGCTGTTTGATCCCACCTTTGACGTTGGGGAACACCGCCCCCTTGAGCGTCAGTGACTCATCACCCATACCAATGTTCTGCTGTGCCGGTCGACGCGTGAGACGCTCTTGCGATGCCCAGCGGAACTCACTGGAACGGCTCAGTTCGTCGAACGCAGCGGTGTCCAGATTGAAGTAGTAGGGCTCGCCTTTCGCGCTGAGCGGCTGCAAGATCAGCAGATGCTCAAACGGTTTGACCGCTTCGACAGCCGGGGTTTTCTGCGCGGCAAATGACGAACTGGGCACCACGTTGGCCAGCGCGGGACTGATACTGCCAGCCACCTTGTTGACGGCTGTCCCGGCTTTTGCTGCCTGCTCTTTGAGCACTCCCAGGCGCTCGTCAATCTGAGTTACCGCCCTTGAGGCACGACTGTACGTCGATACGACAGCCCCGACCTTCGCCTGGGCTGCGGTGACACCCCGCATCACGCGTTGAAGCTTGGCCCCGATTGCGGGCCCCACGATGGGCAGGCCCTCAAGCTCAGCAGTCGCACCGCTGATTTCGCTGATCGCGCCATTGACCGGCGAGAGCATGCCGTCCAGATCGCGCCGACCTGACTCGCCCGCCGCCACCAGGTACTTCATACCCGACTGCAGTTGTTCCATGTAAGCCATATATCCCCCTACTCGACGTGCGGAGCATCAAACAGATTCGACCGTTGCGACTGTTGCGCCGAGTCGCGCATAGCCCGCTGAATCATCGGCTCCAGATCCCGCATCAGTTGTTGCGGATCTTTCACATCACCTTGAACGGTCAGTGTTATTGGCGCATTTATCGAAACCTGCTGTTCGTACTTGGGTGTCGGCATCTTGGGTGCTTCGGGCTTGATGACAATCGGCGCGGCAGGACTCGCGGCAGGCTTTTCCGTCATGGCCCGCCCTACGTCCCCCATCAATGGCCCGGTAGGAGCCAGCGCTGGAGCTGGCCCCCGAGCCATCAGCGGCACCCGGTCGTTGTCGAAAGACTTGGCCGTCGCCCCCAGCGTGGGCACTACCGGGCCGGGCAGCGCGACCGGAACCGAAGGCGCAGCCAGCAGCGACACCGGCTTACTCTCTTTCTCCGGCGTGCCAAACAGCTCTTTGCCCAGCAAGCTGCCGACCTCACCGCCGCCCCAAGACCCCAGGGCACCGCCAATGGCCGCGCCTATCGCCGTGCCCACGACCGGCAAAATCATCGTGCCAATCGCCGCACCGGCCGCAGCACCACCCCAGCCGCCCAGCGCGGAGCCCGCAACTTCGGTAGCCCCTTCCAGTTTTTTCTCGATAGGGTCATCCGACTGATACAGCTCGACCGCTTTCAGGCCCGCGCTGATCACCGCTTCGCCGGGCAAAACCTTGGCCCTGCCTGCCATCTTGCCCAGCAAAGGCATAATGCTTCGCTCAGCAGCCGCAGGAAGCGGCGGCACAGGGATGGGCAGACGTGGGGCCGGACGAATACAAGGAGCATCGGCCGGACGCGGTGGCACCGGGCGAATACGCGATTCACCGGCCGGGCTTGGTGGTATCGGACGGATGCGCGGTTCACCGACCGGACGCGGCGGAACAGGCCGGGTACGCGGTTCACCAGTTGGACGCGGTGAAACGACGGGCGGACGAGACGCAGCGCCTGCACGACGACGTGCACGGGCTGATCGCCGTCCTCGACGTGGCGTATCGCGCTGGCCCGGCAAACCCGATCCCGCACCTATCTCCGAGGCGTTCACCACGAAGACGCGCTGCAGGCCGCCCCCTTCGCCAGAAGCATTGGAGCCGCCATCTGAATCGGCACCAGCCTCCAGCGTTTCGCGGTAAGCCTCCAACGCCGTGAACCCAACCCCGAGCAACCCTTTAGGCCTTTTGGCCTCACCGCCTGCATCAGCGTCTTTGGCTTCCTCGTCCTTGGCATCATCACCTTTGACGTCATCCGGCTTGTCCTTGTCGACCAGCTTCGCACCGGCTTTGGATGCCACTGTCAGGCCAACGCCCAGTAGCGCAGCGACACGCGCTTTGCGCCCAGAGGCTGCAGCACCAGGCGCGGCCGCTGCGGTACTGCCAACACCAGCAGCTTTTGCGTTGGTCACAAAAACCTGCTGGACCTTCCCGGCTCCGCCGCCGACCGACCCTCTGGCAAGATTCATCAGGCCCTTGCCGATTTTGAATGCACCGAAGGCTGACTTGGCAACCAGCAGAGCACCTATGGCCCCCGTCAGTCCCATAGCCAGGTTCGGCATCTTGTCGCTGACGGTGGTGATGCCTTGGGCCACGGTCGTCAAACCTTGCGCCACGGCATCGGTTGCCGGTCTGATCGCATCGCCCACGCTGCGCATGGCATCGTTGGCCGCCTGTGAAAGCTCGGCCCACTTCTGCGAAGAGCCTTCCCGGCGCTCGGCCAGGTTCTTGTCGAGAATGCCCGACGCGTTGCGGGACTGCGATTTCAGATCGTTATACAGCTGCTTGTTCTGCAGGTACGCGGTAAGCGCAGCCTTGACCTGCATGTCCGCAAAAATGTCCCCGGTTTTCAAAGCCTGCGACAGTGATTCCATCATGGCCTTGGCCTTGGCCGGATCTGTTTCCTTACTGATTTTGGCCGTGGCGGCCGCCATTGCTTCGGCCTTTTTCGGGTCAGTCTTCTGGATGTACTGCTGGGCCAACGCCATGCTGGACTCCAGCGTGGACATGCCTTTCTGCAGGCCGGTTTGCATCGAGCCTTCGTAATCGATACCGGCCTTTTTGTAGGCATCGACCGTATCCGAAGCACCGATTTTGCCCATCCAGTTTTTCAGGTTGTTGGCCGCCTCGTCAGAGCTGCCCGCCGTCTTCATCTGGACCTGCAGCATTGCACCGAGCTGCGTCACCGCGTCCATGCCGGTGATACCAATACTGCCCATGTTGGCCAGCAGTTCGGGAAACCACTTTGCCATGTCGGAGGCTTCGAAACTGCCCGCCTGCCCTTGGTAGGCGATGGCCTCCAGAGCCTGCTGCATTTCCTTGGCGTCGGTGATATTGGCGTTTTGACCCAGGGCGTTGATCATCTTCGCTGTGTCGGTCCCTTCGGAACCCTGACCGACCACGAATTTGGCGGCAACCGGCGCGTACTCCAGCGCCTTGCTCAGCTCCATACCCGCACCGACCAGCTGATTGACTACGTCAGCGACCTGATTGCGCTCCATGCCGGTATCACGGGCGGTCGTGATGATGGTTCGTGACATCTCCGCTTCTTGCGGTTTGTTGGCAATGCCAGCCTTGATCGCAATGTCGCGAACAATCGCCCCGAAGTCCGCGCTGACTTTCGTCGGGATCGCCAAGGCCCCGGCCGCTACTACGGCTTGCCCGACCGAGCTTTTGACCGTCTCCCGTCCCTCGCTCATCTGCCGTCGGCCTTTGGCCTGCAACTCCGCAGAACGAGCCGTGCGCCCCATTTCCTTGTAGGCTTTGCTCAGCCGTCCGACCTCGACGCCCTGCGCCTTGAGGCTATCGAGGTTCGAATTCAAACGTGACAGTAACGCGGTCGCACCGGCCTGGCCCGTTGCATGGGCTTTGCGCCACTCCTCGCGCAACTTGATCGTTTCGCCAATCGTGCTCTGCAGGACGCGAGCCTTGGCACCTTTGTCGTCCAGCGCCTTGATACGGCTCTCAACGTCCTTGAAGGCCTTGCCTACGGTTGCACTGACCGCGCCACCGATGACAAGGCCCAGCTTCAAACTATCACTCATAGACCACCCGAGGCGTTCAAAGGGGGATCAATCCATGATCCACCACAACATTCGATTGAAAGGCATTGCCTCGATCTCAGCAGCGGAAAAGCCCGTCTCCGCTGCCAACTTGCGCGTCGCCTGTCTCATGGTCTCGGGATTACAATTCATCCTCTTCGACCAGGCGAAAATAGCCTTCCTGCAGGCGGCGATAATCGCGCTGTTTCATTCGGTCCAGATCGTCCCGGCCAGCCTCGATCAGGCTGCAGAACAAGTGGAGTTCGTGGGCCTCGGGGCTGCCATTGGCAGCGGCCGCTGCAGCACGGGTATCCCTGACGCAAGGTGCGCGCATTGTTACCTTGTCGACTTTCACGGTGTTGATTTCCACCGGGTACTTCAGCGTGATGATCGCGCCTGAATCCGTCAGGACGATCCACGACGGCAGCGGAGTGGTTTCGTTGTTGCCAGTTACTTGAGTCATGTTCGTTCCTTAAAGGCCGAGGGCGGCGCGTTCTGCTGCGAGCTGGTCCACGCCGTCGATAACGCGCACCATGTTCACCATGTCGATCTCGTAAACAACACGACCGTCGACTTCCAGCTTGTAGTAGGAGACGGCGAGGCTGTGCTTGATCTCCGCCACGGTGGCGGGCTTCCACTCGCCCGGATCAACTTCTTTCAGCATGCCCCGCAAGGTAGCCACCACCGGTGTGACAACGCCTTTCAGGCCCTTGAAAGAGCCTCTGAATGTGCCGTTGAAGGCGGTCTGATCAGACAGACCGAAAAATTTCAGCGACTCGCGGCGCACGCCATTGGTCGTGAAGCTGGCTTCCATCTTTTCCAGGCCCATGTCGACCTCGACCGGACCGGCCATGCCGCCGCCGCGGTACTCCTCGGTCTTGAGGGTCATCTTGGGAAGCGTCAGCCCCGGCACATCACCGCTGAAGTTGATACCGTCGACGAACAGGTTAGTGTTGGAAAGGGTTTGCGGAATCATGTAGAGCGCTCCTTAAGCGGCTTCGAGGACTTCGGTCAGCCACTGATTGGTGACTTCAACGCGGAAATTCGGGTTTTCGGCAGGCGGCACATCGGTGAAACGGATGTTCCAGTACACCTTGCCCTGCTCCAGCTGGCTGGCAGTGTTCAACTCGGTGTCCGCGTAGACCTCGAAATTGATGATCGCCCCTTGGTTTTTCAGGTCGCGCATGAAGGCTTGCAGGCCTTCTGTCACGTCCTTGACGTAGGTTTTGGTGATCGAGCGGTCGACTGCCCACTTGTGCCCTGCCTGGATCGCATCCATGACGATGTCGAGCGTGCGAACCCGAGTCACGAATGACCACTTGGCATCACTGGACAACGTTCGATTGCCCCACAAGCGATAGCCGTCGTCACGGATGATCGTCGCGATATTGGCGTTGTTCAGAAGGTTGGCCCGGCACGTCGTGTCACCGGCCAGGTACTCGACAGGCCTGGTAGTGCCGGTGATGCCGACAAAATCCTTGTTCGACGGTGATGCCCAGAAACCGTACTCCGTGTCAGTCCAAGCAAAGAGACCCGCGACCCAAGCCGACGCAGGGGCATCAACGGTCTCGCTGGCCGTGGTGTCCCAGTATTGAACGCCGGGATCACACATGAAGATGCGCTTACTGCCGAAGTTTTTCGCGTAGGCCATCGCCGCCTCATCAGTCGTACCTGGCCCGTCAACAATGGCGATGGCGCGCAACTTGGCAGCCAGACCATCCATCGCGGTGGCCACGGCGAGCGTGGCCGAATGCTTGGGCGCGATCAGCAGTCGCGGCTGGGCATTGAACAGACTCTTGCCGTCGATCAGCGCTTGCAGACCTGTACGCTTACCGGACGCGAGCACACCGCCAATGACGGCGGATGTCAGTTCAGCCGCGGTCGCACCGGCAGCAACGCCACACCCCACGATCACGGCCTTAGCACGCGTAAAGATCGCCTGACACGCCTTGGTAATCGGCGCGTCTGCGCCCCAGGCTGCAATAGCTTCACGCTCACTGGTGATCAGTTTCAGCTCGTTGACGGCTGCCAACTGGGCGACCTCAGGCGCGGTACTTGGGGTGAAAACGTCGCACAGTCCGATGATCGAGGACGACGGCAGCGCGATGGTGCGCGCCCCGGTGTCAACGGTCGTCATGGTGATGCCGTGAAAGAAACTCATAGAGCCAATCTCCAGATATGAAAAAGCCCCGCATAGCGAGGCCCAAGGGAAAACAGAACAGAAACGAAAACGCCCCAGGTTACGGGGCGTTCCGGGAGGACAGCGATGCAGCGCCGGTCCCTATGTGGTTGGCCAGCTCGATGACTGGACTTGCTCAACAATCACAGCTTGTCGAATGCGCTCCTCAAGCGCTGCTTTGCGCGTTAGCGCGACATTGCGCGCATTCAACGAATCATTCCCCACCGCCTGCACTTGTGCAGCCGTGTGCATGCGGTAAGCCCCCGCACCCTTTGCGTCAACACACCAGACTGGCGTTTCCCAGCTTTCGGCGGGGGCCGACAGCGAGGACAGCACGGCTGCCATCAAATTGGACTGATCAGTCGCTTGGGATGGATAGGTGTGAGGCTCGCCCAGGGCGCTGCTCATAAAACCGCCGACGATGGCAGCGGCGCACGCGCTGCTAATCTCCACCAACTTGCTGGCCTTGATCTGATCCAGATTGACCGGCACGACGGGCATGGTGCTGCTTAGCAAATGGTTTTCATCCACCCAGCGCGGTTCGTTCGCGTTGGCCTCCCACGCGTCCTGAGAGAGAGGCACCAACATATCCGCGTCAGGTAGGATGCAATCTAGAGCCTCGGTGTCAAACCAGCCGATCACCTCGCGGGTGATCGGGTCGAAGTATGCGTAACGCATTGATTAATACTCCAGAATCAGAACGCCAGGGAGTCCGGGACTCCCAGCGCCACCGTTAGCAGTACCGCCTGCGGTGCCATACCCCGCACCACCGCCACCGCCGCCAACACCAAAACCAGCCCCGGTACGAGAGACACCGCCACCACCCGCACCGGCGCGTCCGCGACCACCGGCCGTACCGAACGGGCCAGGACCACCAGAGCCGCCGTCACCACCAAGGTACTGCCCACGGGCATCGGTCCCGTCAGACCCACCGCCAGCCCCCAAGCCGGTCGCAGCCCCACCGGCGCCGGTGGTAATGTCACCTCCCTGCCCACCACTACCAGCCGAAAGCCCCAGCAAAGTGCCGAAACGTGTTATACCGCCAGCTCCGCCGTTTTTCCCGGCAGTGCCGCTTGCAGCCGTCGTACCCGCCGCGCCGCCCCCACCGATAGTGATCGCGTAGACAGTTCCCGGCACAACAGTGATCGGTTCCGAAAGTACAAACTGACCGGCGTTTCCCCCACCGCCGCCTCCCGCGCCCGTCTGCGATAGACCGCCACCGCTGCCACCACCGCCCCCGCCAGCGCATCCAGACACCCAAATCGTCGTTACACCGTCTGGGCAAGTCCAACTGCCGTTTGCGGTAAAGCGGATTTTCGATTTCAGCCTGCTTACTTCCGACCGCAGAAACTCGGCGTTTACGATCTGTTTGGACGCATCGCCCGGCTCAGGTGTAGGAGTGGTCGGAGTCCCGAGAAGCGCCGGGCTGTCGACGCGGGCCAGTTGCGTCATGGAACAGCGATTTACTGCCCAGTACGAATTCCCGCTGGACGCCAGTTCGATCATTTCATAAGGTCCGAGCACCAACGTCAGACCGCTTACGCCCGTAAGGATATTTCCAGACGGGACGGTCAGCGTGATAGATGCGTTCCCGGCGCTGTTTCGGAACAGGAACGTGGTGCCATCCGGCACGTTGGCCGCCGCTGGGAGCGCGACAACGGCATTGGGCGACGTGATGTTGAACCAGCATCCGTTTTGCGTTGGGCTAACCGAATAGGTAGAAGCCGACACCCCAACACCCACACCAATAAACTTTCGCGCCCAGCTGCGCACAAAATCTTGCGTTACCAACTGATTGCCCGCCGTATTCGTTTCCGGCGTAGGACCTTTCGGCGTGCCTTTGAAAACAGGCGAGTCCGCCGTTAACAGCTCGGTGAACACTGGCCCGTTACCACCCACCGCAGCGGATGCAGTCCAGGTTTTGCCGGTGGAGAAATCGGTGAAAATACCGCTGTAGCCGTTGGAGTTATCCCGACGTCCCGTAATGCACCACATCCCATAACCCGGGGACCCACCACCCGAATCCAGCGGGACCGTAACGCCATTGAGCTTGCTTGCGCCGACGTTGATATAGCCGCTCCAGCCGCCCGGCTTGGCCCAATCGCTGTTTGACGTAAGCACCAGCGCCACGGGCGCGAGCGTGCCGATGTTGTAGGTGCCGAGGACATTCCACAGCGCCGACATCGTGGCGATTCTGTTACTGCTGTCGACAACCGACGGCGTGGGGGCCGTAGGTGCTCCGGTCAGCGCTGGTGAATCTGTCGGGGCAAACTCGCGCCAAGTGGTCCAGCCACCGGCCGCCTGCGTGCGCCAGAACAGACTCGGGTAGCCGCCCGTTCCTGCCAAGGCCGCAAAAATCTGCAGTGCGCCGCCGTTGTTGTAACGCGCGCAAATCAAGGTCGCATTGGCAGACGCCGGGATGTTTAAGCCGGTGGAAGCCATGCGGAACATCCCGCTTAATGGGGCGTCGTTTGCATCCAGCACGAGCTGTGCAGAATCAGTTCCGATGCCAAACAACGCCAGCAAACCACGACTGAAAGCGGTGGTTGAAATACTGGTGTCGTTGTCGGTCAGCGCGGGAGTAGGAGCCCTTGGATCACCCGTAAACACCGGGCTGGCAATGGGGGCCCTTAACGCCAGGGCGTTCATCATCGTGGTCGAGAAATTGGCATCGTTGCCCAGCGCGGCCGCAATCTCGTTGATCTGGTTCAGCGTCTCCGGCGCAGCCCCTACCAGGACAGTAAACAGCTGCTGAACAAACGCGGTTGTAGCCAGCTGCTCGTTGTTGGACGACGCGGCTGGAGTGGGTGCTTTCGGCGTGCCTGTCAGCACCGGGCTTGCCAAGTTCGCCTTTGCAGCCAGCGCGCTATCGACCTGCGTTTTGGTGTAGACATCCGTCAAGCCATAGCCAGCAACGGTCGTTGGGTTGCTGGCCGCCACCACACGACCGTATTTGTCGACGGTGATACTGCGATACGTGCCCGCCTCCACGCCCGTGCGCCCCCAAGCCATCTCAAAGGCCAACGGGGTGACACCCAGTGAGATAGTACCGTCAGTGATCAACTGCCAGCCGCTGTCACCATTGATGGTGCCTTGCTCGACGTGAACCAGCAGGCCCGGCGTCACACGCGGGTCAGTGTCCGCATCAGCAGCCCGAGCCCAAGCGCCCGCCGCCGTCACCCAAATGCCGTTTTCACGGGCGGCGGTCTGCTTGACCACCAGCACGCGCTTGCCGGAGGGCACTGCCACTCCGTCGATGGTCTGCAGGCCGCTCAACGCGATGTTGGCCGTGGTGGCCACCAGAACGGAATGCTTGAAGTCCTGCCGCGCCAGTTCACTGATTACAAACTCGCGTGTTGCCAACACCACACTGGGGTCAATTTTCAGTTCGACATTGGCCGAGTTGCTGACGATCAGGTTCATCCGCACAACCTGCGTGCGGCCAGAGCCTTGCGCCAGCAATGGCTTGAACGACGGCGCGCAGTTGGCAATCGCCACCAGATCACCGTCAGCATCGTACAAGCCGATTTCACGAATCCACTTTCCACCGACCTCGGCAGGAATGACCTGTTCAGCGACGATAATCGCCGGGTTGGCCGGGTCTTGGGTAAGCTGATTCAGGGGCGCTCGACGCCATTCGTTGATCAGCGCTTTTTGCTTGGCGTCCGGCTGCGGGTCTGCGCCGTTGGCATCGCCTACGCCCATCTGGGTAATCTTCCAGCCAATGCCCAGGGCATCGGCATTGGCCTGTTTGGCGACGCCGATGTTGGTCAGGATAGCGTAAAACTGCGAGTTTTGATCGATCATGAATACACATCCAGGGTGTCGATAGTTGTTTCACGTCCGCCACGACCGATCACACCCGAGACAACAATGTCTCGCTGTTGCGGTGGGTAAACGTCGATGATGTCGCCTTCTTGCACAGAGGCGCTCAGGTAGGTGCTGCCGGTGGTTTCCAGACTGATGGCAAGGCCGATCAAGTGGCGGGAAACGGGCTTGGCGTCATCGATCAGCGCCGTCAGCTCTTCGTACATCTGTTCCGTGATGCCGGTGTCCAGCACGCCGACTTTCAGCTGGAACGTGCCGGGCTCGCCAAGCGGGTTGAGCTGCCACCATTCCACGATGTCGATCAGATAGCCCAAAGGCTCGACCACCCGACGCAACGCGCCGATGGTGCCCTTGTGCGCGTGGACATAGAACGAAGCCTTGACGGCATTACGCTTGACCGGCTCCGACCATTTCTCGTCCCAGCGGTCGACGGACCATGAGGAGGCCAGGTGCGGCAGCAACTCCACCGGACAGGTGTCCGGGTTGTAAAGTGTGCGCAGGGGCACGGGCGTGGCATCGACTATCGCAGCCTCAATGGCACGCTCAAGCTGCGTACTGCTGTTGGGCAATAGACTCTTCATGTCAGTCACCCTTGGTCAGCGTGAAGCCCTTGCAATAGGCGGCCTGTGACTTGCTGGGAAGAATGTCGAGCCAGTCGCCCAGGTCCACGCGACGAACGCCTGCGATGTGCAGCTGGGCGTCGATAGCCGAGCGAGCCACTTCAACACCCAAACGACGCCGAGGATTGATCCAGGCCTTCAAGCGCGCTTCGCACTGCGCCAGAATGGTCTCGTTCTCCGAGCCAGTACCGACCATGTGCACCACCGCGTTGATGGTGTAAGGCAGGATTTCAGCGCTCTGCACTATCAACCGATCACCCAGCGGACGAATGTTCTCGTCGCTCAGGTAGTCGCGTACCTCGTCAAGCAATGACTGGGGCGCAATGCCGGTTTCACTCAAAGCCAGCACCGTGACGACCACCGTAGAGGGAGACGGGCTTTCAGCCGTGGCATCAGCGACCAGGCCCGACGAGTTCCGGGCGTGCAGGATGTAGCTGTTACGCGGACCTGCAGTAGTCAGCCCCTCATAGACCAGCTGGATACGCTCGCGCAGCGCGTCGTCCTCTTCCTTCACCTCAGCCGTTGGGGGAAAGGTCGTCAGGTCTTCCGCCTGGATCACCAGGCGTTTGAGGTTTACGTTGAACGCCAGCTGATCCAGGTCAGATTTACGAGCGTAAGCCAGCAGCAACGCCTTGCACCCATCGTTGACACGGGCGCGATTGCCGAGCTTGTTGTAAGCACCCAGTTCAATCAGTTTCGTGACGGGATCGCTCTCAAGCGCGGCATTCCAGTTGTTTCCCATCCAGTCCCGGAAAATGCCCAGCGCTTCCTCATAGGTGGTTTCAACGTCCAACGGTTCCAGCACTTGTGGCGCAGGCAGCGCCGACAGATCCACCGCACTCATGCTGTAACCTCCAACGTGAAGCTATCGCCCTGATACGTACCTTTCAAAGCGAACGTGACTTGCCCATCAATCACCGATATAGCCCGCACGGATTGGAGTTTCACCCGTGGTTCCCATCGCCCGATGGCTCGGCTGACCTCGGCTTGCACCGCGCTGCGCCAACCGGCCGTGACCGGCAAATCAACGAACCGGGCCAGCTTGCTGCCGTACTCGGGACGGATTCTGCGACTACCCTCTGGCGTGGTCAGAATGTCCGCAATGGACTGGCGCAGGTGATCGAGGCCCGACAAGGGCAAGCCCGTCTCGCGGTCCATTCCGATCATCGTGATTACTCCAGTGGCTCAAACTCTTCATGCGCTTTCAGGTAGGCCAGCGCGTCGGCATCGGAGGAATCCACCGAGGCAACGCCCTGTGCCACGTCGACCAGGCCGCCGTTGGGCAGCACCACAGTTCGGGAAGTGAAGACCGTGTCACGAAAGTCGATCTGTGCGGGTTCCGATG
Organism: Pseudomonas avellanae BPIC 631; assembly: GCF_000444135.1. Lineage (GTDB taxonomy): Bacteria > Pseudomonadota > Gammaproteobacteria > Pseudomonadales > Pseudomonadaceae > Aquipseudomonas > Aquipseudomonas avellanae. The sequence goes on along the minus strand of NZ_ATDK01000233.1, from coordinate 23,120 downwards.
CAGGCGACAACGCACGCGGAGCGACGGTGATAACGAGATCCGTAGACGCCGGCTCGGTTTTGGTTTTGCTCATGCTTTTCTCCAGACGCAAAAAACCCGCATGGCGCGGGGATGGTCAAACGATGGGATCAATGCTTGTGGTGATTGCTGTTGCCCAGGGTGTCGAGGATCGTCCCCATACCAGTCACGTTGCCGGTGACCAGCAACGACCCGTCGATTTTCACGTTGCCCGTGAGGTTGATCGAGGGCGATTGAACGGTCGCGGAATCATCCGTCACGACCACCGTCGAAGCGCCTACCTTCACCGTTACAGTGCCCGTAGGCAGGCTGATCGTGTAGGTGTGGGCCTGCCAGTCGTAGACGAGAGAACCGCCATCGTCGAAGCGCCATACCTCTACGTGGTCGCGGTTATCAGGCGGCGCACCTGCATTGCCGTAAAGCCCAGGAACAAATGTGCCTTGCGCAGGATCGCCGCTAGGGCTGATGAGGGCACCCTGCTCACCCAGCGTCGGGACTCGCCAATGGCGCGCCTTGCCCGCTGCCTGACTATGCCAACGCACCCAGGCACTGGTCCAGCCAGCGCCATCGCTCACGCGGACCATTGCGGCACCGAGATCAACGGCCTCTACGCGGCAGGGAATGATGAGCGCCGCCAGCATTCGGTCATGTGCTGCGCTCGCGTAGCTCATTCAGCTCCTCCGCAGATCGATAGAACTCTTCATTGCCTGGCCCGATGTCAGGGCTGAAACCCCAGACCAAGCTGCCAGGCGGCTGATCGGGCCACGGCCACTCCTCGTCGCCCAGATAGATGCCCTGCGTCCACTCGATCAGCCAGACCGCGTACCCATCCAGCTCGGGACGGGACCAGTCCTGAGCGGCCCGGACAAACTCAGCTTCGTTGACAGGCAGGCCCCACGTCTGTCCGCGCAACAACACCGCCAGTTGGGTCGCGGCAAATGCCGCTTGCTTCTGGCACTCGTCACGCTCTGAACCGACAATGACACGTGCTTCGAACCGTGCGATGAATGCGGACTCGCCAGTGCCTTGATCAATACCGGGCTCAAACTCCGATACTTCCAGCAGCACTGCTGGCACAGCTATCTGTTGCAGCATGTCGGGCATGGTGCCGACATACTCCAGCCCGCAAATCGCGTCGCGGATATGGTGCTCAATCGCTGCATAGAGCTGATCAAGGCTGAAAGCTTCGTCAGACACGGGCTGTTCCTCTCAGATACTTCTGCAGTTCGAAGTTGAATTCCTGCTTGAGGATCTCAATCAAACGCGCGTCGGCACGTTTGACCCACTCATCAAAATGCGGCCGCGCCCCTTCGAGCGAGACCTTGGCCTTGGCGAGTGGGAAGCGGCTGCCGTTCTCTTCAATGAAACCCGACCGGCGTTTTCCCTGATGAGTTTGCTCGTAATCGCTTGCATCAAAATGCTTGCTCGCCGTGCGGATCCATATGTCGGGACTACCGCCATACACCGTCTTCAAAAAAGCACCTTGATACCGGCGACCCGCAACCGTTACACCGGCACGGCTCTGCCGAGCCCGGCCGATTCGGCTGGCCGACATCGCGTCTAAACCCATCCAGAGTTTTCCGCGCATCGCGCCAGCAGTGACCGGGTAAGCACGCAGGCGCTGACGCACTGCGGTCACAGCGATTCGCTCTTGTCGGCCGATGGTCCTAGCGATATGCGTGCGCAACCAACGAAGCGTCTTGTTGATGGCACGCCGCTGGGCCGCTGCCGCCGCTTTGGGAACCGCTGCAGCAAAGTCCTTGAAGGCATCAAGATCCCCCGCAGAAGGCTGCAGGGTGATCATGCCGTCCTTGGCCGACTGCTTGTAGAAACTGCCTATGCTCATCGCTTTAGCCTCAGGATAAGAGACACCCAGCCTGTACCGTCTGGCTCCAGGCCGACCAGGTCATACCGACCACCCCCGTCCTGCTCAGGCAGGTCGATGGAGACGATCTGACCAATCGCGACACCAGTAGCGTCATGAACGCGTATCGTGAAGTGCGGTTTCCTGATGCCGGTGTTGATGCGTCCGAGCTTGGGTTGCAGCCACGGGATTGAAAGAAACCCTGCGATATCGCGTCCGTCGACGGTTGCGATATCGCCCAGAGATTCAAGGATCTGGGCGTCCATGTCCTCAGCCAGTTCTCGAAAGCTCATGTTCAGTCACCGTCGGTTTCATCAGCAGCTTCGTCACGGCTTGCTGCCTGGGACTGGATAGCCTCTTGCGCACGAGGGTCCGAGCTCAAGGCGATACGCCCTTCTGCAACCAGCGCATCCTCCATCTCTTTGCTGGCCGGGCTATATAGGCTGCCTCTGAGGATGACGTTGCTTCCCTCCTGAATGCAGCCGTCCACCACGATATAGCTGGGCTTCTTGGCCATCTCACACCACCTTGGCGTAGATGAATGCGTCCGGCTCCAGCAAACCGGCGAGTGCCGCGCTCTGAAGCTTCAACCAGCGAGCGCTCGGCTCCTGGGTCGTCCAGCTCTTGGGGAAGCGCGCCGCTTCGACCAGCCCGCTCTCGATGGCTTCCAGATCCTGAATCGCACCGTAAAGCATGGCGTTACGCGTGGACGTCGCGCCCAGAATCAGGCCGCCCGCTGGGATCATGGGTTGCTCATCGCCTTCGTCATCCAGATACCACTCGTCATAGCCGTAAAGGTCGACGCCCGGATCGTTCAGGTAGCCGAGATACGTGACGCCGTCCGGCAGCTCTTCCGGCTTGATGAGGCCCATGTCCACACGGCGGGTGTTCAGCTGCTTGATGACCGTCAGATTGGACTGGAATGCATCAAGCGCCTCACCACTGAGCGCAGCGGTATTGGCAGTGCGGCCAGAGTCTTTGGCGATCTTGCGTTTCCAAGCGCGCAGGTTGCCAATCGGGTCCGAGTCGTCGCTGCCCCACTGGCCGGTGCCCAGCGTGATCTTGTGATCGTTCGCCATGAGAAAATCGATGGTGTCATCAACGCCGTCGCCCAGCACGCGGACCTTGCCGGTGGTCAGTGCCTGGGCACACATCCACTCCTCGCGACGAATGATCTCGTCATCCAGATCGCGCAGATCCTTGCCCAGCATCTGGCCTGCCCGCTCCAACGGCGACCGGCTGGAGAAAGGGTTGTCCCCTGCCGAGCGTTTGAGGACCAGCTCAGCGGTCGTTTCACGCTTGGGCTGGATGTAAGGCGGCGCGTAGGAATCAGTCCGGTAACCGTCACGAAGCGAAATGCTGCCGGGCAGGCGAGGATGAACAAACGGCGCCATTTTGCGCTGGCCTTTGACGATATCAATGTCCACCGTTTTGGTGGGGAACGTCACGGGGCTGCCGCCATTGAAGAACGTGTTCAGCAGAAAACGTCGCGCCGTGGGCATCTGCTCGACGGCTTCAAGCATGGTACGGGTGTCAAAAATATCCATCAGAAGCTCCGGTTAACGAATGAACAGGCACAGCGGCCGCAGGGCTGCTTTTGCTTTGGCGAGTGACAGGCCTTCGCCCAACATGAGCTCAGAGCCCAGCACCTCGCCGGTGAGAAGGATCGATGCTGGAAAAGCACCGCCGGTGGTGTCTACGTCTTGGTCGAGCACAGCCTTGGGTGCCTGAGAGCCGTTGTCGGCAGCGGCGGCGCTGAGCACGTACTCGCCCGAAGCGTCGACCTGACCGAGCACCGCGCCACGCTTGAGCTTCTGGCCTGCCGCAATGATTCCTGTCTCAATCACCACAGGGAATGCACCTGCAGAGAGATGACTGGGGACGTAGGTCTGACGGGTTGGATTACTCATGATGTTCTCCTGATCAGCGACGCGAAGCGCCCGCGACAATGGCTCCGACTACGGCTTTGCGCTCACCCTGAGCGTTGCCATCGGCGGGTGTAGAAGTAGATGCATGGGTGCTGTCGGCCTTAATGGCGCTCAAAGAAATGCCACGGTCCTGGGCAGCCTTGAACAACTGCAAGGCGGTTGCCTCGACAGAGGCCCCGGAATCAATGGCCGCCGTAATCTCGGCCTCAAAGCCCTTACTGGCCAGACCGTTGATGCCCTTGATGCGCTCACGCTCAACGGTGACCGCCTGCGTGCTGGCTTGCGTACGTGCAGCCTCCAGTTCGGACTGGCTGGCCTGGGCAATTTCGATGGTGTTTGGGTCGGTGCCAGCGGCCAGTGCTTCGCGCAGCTGAGCGGTGGAGTTGACGGTGGTCATAGTGAATGTCCTCGGTTGTGTCGCGGCCGGTTTGGCCAGTTCGGTAATTAGTCCTTCCAGCGAGCCCAGGCGGTGAGCAAGGCCCGATTCAACGGCTGCGGCACCTACCCGCAAGCCGCCAAAATCTCCCATTGCAGGAACAGCGTCGGATGCCACGCCAAGGTTGCGGGCGACCTTGGCCACAAACACCTCGCCCATCGCGTCCACGGTTTCACCGACCTTGGCACGCCCCTCTTCGGTGGCCATGTCCAACCGCTTGTTGGGGGCGTTGCGACTGACGATCTGGTAACGCTTGCGGCCGCTGCTGGCCTCACCCTCGACCACGGCTTCCACCACAACGCCGATGCTGCCGAGCAACGCCGTCTCATCGATGACAATCTCGCTGGCCGCAGACGCCAGCCAGTAAGCAGCGCTGGCACCCGTTCCACCGACGTAGGCCACAATGCGCTTACGCGCACGTCCCGCATGGATCTGGTCAGCCAGCTCGTTGATGCCCGCCGCCACGCCGCCAGGGCTGTCGATGTTGAGGATGATGGACTTGATGCTTGGGTCATCCAGTGCCGACTGCAGGTCGGTGGCCAGCACCTGAGTGCTGGTCGCGCCACTGATCTCGGTAAACAGATTGGCGTAGCGAAAAACCGGACCGACCACGGGGATGATGGCGACGCCGTTGCGAACGCTGACCGTGCGGCTGTTCTCCAGCCGAATACCGGTTTTGCTCTCCAACGCACCCGGATCGCCCATGCGGTCGGCAATGGTCAGCAGGTTATCCAGGGCGTCAGGCAGCATCAGCCAAGGCTGCGATGCAGCCAGCTCCAATGCGCGGGGCATGGTTATTCCTCGTTGGGTGGTGTGGGTGGGTCAGCGATGACGCCGCCTTTGGGCAACATGTGCAGGTTGTCGGAGCGTCGTTGCTCAACTTCGCGAACACGCTGGCGGTAAACCTGCTGCCAGGGCTCGCCCGTCATCGCGGCCGTTTCGAGGGTTTCGTTGCTGACCCCGATTTCTATTCGCTTACCGGCTGCATTGGCCTCTTTGAGCTCATCGATAGCGCCTCGCGCCGGACCGATCCAGATCCCCTGACAGTAAGCTTTACGCTTTGCAGGGTCCGCGTAACCCGGCAGGTGGATCAGCCCTCTCGCCACGGCCTCATCAATGATCAATTCACGGCTGGGCTGACAGAAGTCACAGGCCAGCCACCAGCGCCGAACGCTGTAGAACCGCCACGCCTGCAGCATCGCAGCGCGAGCCGCGCTGTAACTGCTGCTGTAATGCAGCAGCAACTCCTCCATCGGTTGCTCGAGCGCCGCGCCGATCTCTTTCACGACCGCCGTGAAGAAGGGGTCAAACTGGGCATTGGGTCGAGCCGGATTGGCAACCACCGGCTCCTCGCCCATTCCCAAGTCGACAATGGCACCCTCCCCCAATGCCAGCTCACCATCGTCGGTGGTATCACCACCCGCGCCCTCGTTACCCATGGCGGACATGGGCAAGTTGGAGACATTGAAATCGTTGTTCTTTTTGATGAACACGGTGAACATCGCCGAGATAACTGCCGCCATCAACTCAGCACTGCTATAGCGCTCCAGCTTCTGCAACGGCTCCAGCACCGGAGCCAGATAAGGAGCGCCCCGCTTCTGGCCTGGCCTTTCCTTGTCCGACATGACATGCATGACCCGACGTCTGCCGGTCACATCACCGAAAGCAGGCAGGCGCTCCCACGCAAGGTTCTGGCCTGCCAGAAACTCATTGGGATAGCCATTGCAGACGTGATACGCCAAGGGGGCTCCCAATCGGTCAAACTCGACACCTTCAACCATATCTGCGCGGTCCATACCCCCGTCGGGATTGCAGACACGATCCGATTCAATCAACTGCAAACGGGTGCTGAAGATGCATCCCGGACGCTCATCGTCGGGGCTGGCGATCAGAACGTCGCCGCAGACCATGGCCGATATGAGCACCAGCGCCTGCAGTTGGTAGTGATTGAGCGTGGCTTCGGCATCACACTCGCGGGGGTCATCGGCGTACAGCGACCAGATCCTATCCAGTTGAGCATTGAGTTGCTCGGCCTGCTGCTCGTCGATGCCGACAGCGACATGATCGATCTGTGCACGGCAGACCAGGCCGGTGCCGACCACATTGGTGCGCAGACGGGTGATAGCCGCCCGAGCGATCAGATGGTTGCGCATGGCATCACGCGACCGGGCTACCAGCATGCGACGCTCGCTGTGGTGCAGGTCACGCCTGGCACTGCCCAATCCCGGAATCCAGCCCGCCATGCTGCGCAGCACACGGGACGCGCCGCGCCAGCGGGTTTCGACTCCGCCACCGCCCCCCTGCGCTTTAGCAGGCTGCCCTTCAGACACAGACTTGGCGAGCTTGAGTGCCTCACGCATCAACAACTCGGCAGGGTCTTTGCGGAAAAAACCCATAATCAGATCACCATGTAGGAGATGCGATTTCGTCCCCTACCCTGCAGCGACGCCTGTTCCAGCGCGACCTCTTTAGCGTATTGCTGTTCAAGCAACCGCAGGCTGTCGAGCTCGGCCCGATAGATCTCGCGATCTGCTCTTTTGAGACGCTGACCTTTTTTAAGGACGTCAGAGATCGCCGCCCGTACTTGCTCCAGGCGCATTTGTGCGTCAGTCATGATTGAACCTCTAGTAGCCTGCACGGCTGCGCGTGCCACGACCGCGAGCATTCGCTTTACGTGGCACAGGAGTGACGGCCTGCTCGGTGTTGAAAAGAGTGGGTTGCAGCAGTTGCTGCTCCAACTGATCCCACTCATGTTCGCGTAACAGATGTGTCTTCAAGCTTCTGGCCGCATGCAGTGCATACACTTCGCAGTCCAGCGCTTCGTTACGGCGGCCCGCCTTCTTCTGCCACACCATCTTGCTGGGGTTGCGCGCGTGCGGGGCGAGCACTTCATTAGTGAGCTGCTCGTAGTAGTCCGAGCGGATCTCGCTGTACCAGTGCATCCGGCCCGGCCCTGCGCCAGTGAGTCGAAGGCGTCCGTCGATCAGCGTCTTGGCCTTGTGGGTTCCGACGATGTAGACGCGCAGGCCATATTTCGAGGCTTTGGTGTTGTCCTGAGACGAGTCAACCGACGGGGACGGCCGGGTAAAGATTTCCTTATCACGGCTGTCAATCGATGCACCTTTGATCGCCATGATGTTGTAGCGCTGCCGGTCCCGGACGTACCCGTAGACCGCGTCGCTTGTGTTGCCGTCCGAGCTGTCGATACTCACGGCGGAAATGACCAGCTGCGCTCCGCCCACTGTCGCCACCGGCTTGGCGATCAGCCGATCCAGCTCCTGCCAAACGGCGTCATGCGGATCAATGGGATTACCGTACAGCTCACCCCAGTACAGTCGCCACGATTCTTCACCCCGGCCCCAGCCGATGACGACCAGCGCCAGCCGGTCCCCCTGAACGTCGACGCCCACCGTAATCAGCAGCACCCCGTTGGGTGCCGTCAGCTCTGCGTAAGGCTCGGCCCGCTTTTCCAGTTCATCCGTTTTAGGTGCATCGCTTTTGTATTCGTAACTCTCCCCCTTGGAGCTGTTGACGAAAGCGATCATCGGCCCGATGTTACCGTGGGACGCGGCGTGCTCTGCCTGAAGTTTCTTCTCCATCAGCGCCTGGAAGCGCGATCCCCAGAAGGTGGCGTATAGCTCGTTGAGAATGTAACCGGCGATGCCTCTGAACTCGGCCGTCGCGATCCAACGGCCGTGCTTGAGGTTTGCGTTTTTCTGGTTGTCATCCCACGAACAGCCGCAGTGCGGGCAAGCGTAATACGCATGCTCGGGCCGTTTCTTGCCATACACCTCGTGGTGATAATCCGGGTCGTCGGCGCAGAACAGATTGTCGAAGCTCAACGCATGCGACTGGCCACATTCGTGGCAAGGCACAAGCCCTTCGCGCTTGTCCGAGATCTCCAGCTCCGCATCAATGGCCGACAGCCCCTTGATGGTCGGGGTGCCGCCGATGATGATTTTCGAGCGGCGAAACGTCTTCAAGCGTTCCTTGGCCAGCTTGATGCTATCCCCCTGCCCCCGCAGGTTGAGGTTGCAGTCATCAGGCTCCTCGACAGCGACTCTCGGCACCGGCGTGGACTTCACACTCGCCGGACTGTTGGAGCCCACCATTTTCAGAAAGCCGCCCGGAAATCGCTTGAAGTCCTGACGCTGCTGCAGCTTGCGACTGCGTAGATCGACCTTCTTGCGAAGCCTGGGCGTCGCCTCGATCATCGGCTCAAGCTTCTCGCCCACATACTGCTTGGCCGCTTCTGCTTTGGGAAACAGCACCAGGATCGGAGACGGATCGATGTCGATCCACTTGCCCAGGGCGTTACCCAACACGCCCGACGTCCAGGCCACCTGCGCGGACTTGCGGCCTACGATTTCTGTAACGTTTGGATCGTCCAGTGCCTCAAGCGGGCCGCCTGGCCAGACGAGATGCGGGGTCACATCGAACCGGTATTTACCCGGCCGAGCCGCCTCTTCGGCGGACAGCCAGCGATACTTGTCTGCCCATTCGATGATGCTCATTCGCGGCGGTGGAGCCCACTTCAAACAGGCTTTGTGCAGGGACTCACTCGCCGTCTTCCTCAAGGCCCTCCGGGTATGGCGATTCGTCAGAATCTCCAACTGAGTCAGCATCATTGTCATAGTCCGAAAGCCTTCTCAGGATGGCCTCGATGGGCTCACGAATCAGTAGATCGTCCACCTCTATGCCATACCGGGCTGAAAGCTCAGCGGCGAGCACGTCTGGAAATGTATTGAGCAGTTCGACCTTGGCCGACATGATCATGGCTTCGAAGCGCTGGATCATGTCGGAGGCGATCACCACCTCCCCAAGCTCTTTGGCCAGCGCCAGCTCTTCACGGTTGGCCCGAACCCGGTCAAGCCTGTCACGGGACGACTCTTTCTTGCCGTTGAGCGAGGCCTGCTGCATCAGCCACTGGACCACCGCTTCGGTGTCGTATTGATTTTCGTTGCCACGACCCAGACCAAACTCAACCACCGGCATGCCGTCGTGTTGCCACCGGGTCAGGGTGCGTTCGTCCCGGCCAACGATCTCGCTCAAATCGGCCTTGCTGACTTTCCTGCCCATACACAACCCTTTAGAAAGACGGACATCCCTGCAAAAAACTCAGCTGCACAAGAACCGCGAGTCCACGTACCCGTGTAGGGAGCCCCCCTCGGGGAGGACCCAAAAAACAGGGGGTTGGTGTGCCCCACGATGGGGCATGAAGCCCAGTGGGCTCGACTACTTGCTCTGGCGGCGCAGGATCTGCGCGTCCACCTGATCGGCGCAGGTGTCGAGCAGCTTGATGGCCTGATCCTTCAACTCCCACACATCACCGTTCGAACGAAGGTCAACCTCATCAGCGTTGATCCGCTCGCAAGGATTCAGCTCAGGGAGGTCGATTCGAACCGCTGACGTCTTTGTTACCACCACCGGCTTTGCCGCGCAGGCCGTCAGGCAAAGGCTGAGAAGCCCAATCACGAACGGGCTTGCTGTTGCGCTTGAGGTCTTCAAATTCTTTCCTCGCCTGTTTGGCTTTGCCTTCACTGGCCTTGAGCCGCTTGCTCAGATCAGCCTGGTAGTCGGCATTACGCTTGGCTTCTGCCCGTAGCGTGGTGATGGTCGCCTCGCTCTCTTTGTTGGCCGCGATGGCTTCGTTCTTGCTCTTTGTCTCAAGTTGCATGGCACCGGTGATAGCGACGACCCGGTACTGCTGAATGCCGACGAGCAGTACGCCCACCAGCGCGATGATGATTGCGGCGGCTAAAGCCTTCATAGGGAATCCACCTTCCGGCCAATGAAGCGGGCCACCAATTCGCGAATGGCCGTAACGCCAAGAAAGCCAATCGTTCCACCTGCAGCTACCGACAAGCTGGGCGGCCAGGTCATCCACTCGATCAGGCTCGACGCGACCAGACTCAACGAACCGCAGATCAGCGCTTCGAATAAGATCCGGCGCTTACTGGTTTCTTTGGCGTCGTAGAGGATGCGCAGTAGAGAAACGACGATGGCCATGATCATGCCTTGCCACAGTGGATTTGAAATGGCCGCCACGATCCTGGCCCACGTATCTGGTTTTTCGGGCATGGTGCGCATCCGGTTACCACCCTTGGGGTGAGCTGAAAATAAAAACCCCGCCGAAGCGGGGTGAGTGACAGCCTGAGGGATGGCTGGGTGAAGCTTGCACAGCAGGTGCTCTGACTGTGATTCAGGCGCAAATCGCAGATCGTGCCCACGTTGTACCGGCGTTCGGAAAAACCGAAAAGGGCTGTTTAACGGTTGGGCCAAATGTGGCCGCAATACAACAAGAATACGACCACAATGCGACAACTGACCCGGACGAACGGTCAGTGTGCCCGAGGGATTGAGGAGCGCGGCGAACCGCCGCATGCGACCTTAAGTTGACGGTTGGCTTGGGGGCCGACCGGGTAACCACGTGTCGAGCCACTGCGCAGTGTGAGAATCAGCAGGACTTGCTGATGCAGGCGATCCACCCAGTTGCGATAAGTCCGATCAGCGCCTTCGGCAATACCGACCGCTTTCATCTGATCGCGGACCGTCGCCATGGCGCAATAACGCTCCAGTGCCAACCGTGCCAGCGGTGCACGGCCTGACCGTTCCAGCTCAGCCACCGCTGCCTGAACCTCACTGGCAATGTGATCAATCCCGCACCCAGCACCGCCAAGTATCCGAGAACCCGGCGTACCACGCGGCGGCGCGCCGCCCCATTCGATAATGGCCCCCATCGGGCTGCCCAAGCCGCCGCCTTGGCCGCGCTCGCGCATCTGCTCGCCCCAATGCACCATCAACGCTTCGATTTCCTTGATCACCGCCCTTTCCTCTCGAATTCTGAACCCAACACACAAAACGCCCTACCCAACACAGACCCAACACACTTAAAGCTCTTTAAAAACAATGAATTAATAAAAAGTGTGCTGGGTGTGTTGAGTTTGTCGGGTTTATACGTCCTCGCATGGAGAAAAAATAACTGCGCTTTAACCGGTATAAATAACGTCACGCATGCGCGCACGCGACGCCAAACCCAACACACCCAACACACACGTCTGCACCCCGCGAAAAATGGGCGTTTGATCTGTGTCGGGTTGCCAAAACCAACCCAAAACATACCCAACACACCCGACACACTTTGAGAGGTACTCATGCTGCGACCGCCTTCACGTGGTCCCAGCTGTCCACGTTCCACCCCGCAAGGCGCGCCTTGGCCCGCCAGGCCTCGACGGCAACGCCCAAGTCCGGCGCTCTCATTGATGGGGGAAGGGAAGCCTCAGGATCATCGGGCACAAAGAAAGCGCCGAAGCGCCTGTCATTGCGCTCAGTCCAGGGTATTGACCGTGTCTTCTCCACCTCCGAGCTGATGAATAGCGAAAACTTCGTCTGACTCATCACATGCTCTTTGTTGCGCTGACACCACTCGATGAACAACGCATACAGATCAGTCGAAAGGCACGCCCCCCAAAGGCCCCGGCCCAACTCGCCATAGCGCCAGAGGTGCAGGAACGTCTGCCACCCTGCCCGGCTGAGCGCAACCAGCCGCTCGCGTGACACGGTGCTGGGCGGCCGGGTGCGCTCATTGAAGTCACCCAGATCCACACGCAGCAACCAGCCGTAGAGGGCCGCGACACCACCATTTTCCAGCTCTCGCCCGATCGCTTGCTGTCGAGCGACCGGCAAGGTTTCCATCGGCCACATGACCAACATCCTTCGGTCACTGTCGCTGATCGGCCACGGCAGGATCTCGTTGCTAAGAAACACCGCGTTCATGTGGTTGGCCTCCTCCCAGCCGTTGATGAACTTTGACTCCATGCGCACGGTCTTGCCGGTGACCAAGTGCTTGATCTTACCGACCTGGTTGTAACGCTGATCGCGGCTGACCACCTCTTCGAACACGGCCCACATCTTCCTGCTTTGCCAGGCGTTGAAGTTGCTCTCCAGCTGGGTCTGGCCAACCGTCGCGGCGTACTGCCCGTAAAGCGCGCCGAAGGTGTCAGCGAACAACAGGCTTTTGCCCGAGCCTTCCATGGTGGAGTGCATCAGAACCGCCGTATCCATCTTTGCCCCGAGGTGTTGCAACGGATATGCAAGCCACCGAGTCAGCCACAGTGCAGCAGCCTCATCATGGTTGCATAGGAATGAGATCAGCCAGCGCAGGTTGGCGCACGCCGCGTCGTCGTTGATCGGCTCCAATGGCAGGCCGTCAAAGGTGTTGATGTAAATGCTGGGGTCTTTGGTCATGGTCGGGTCGAAGACGATGTGTTCGACGTCCACCACCCGCCGCTCGCTGCTGTTCAACCAGAGCGCATAGGTGTCGCCCAAGGCCATCTTGACGGCCCCCTCGGCGATCCGGCGTTTCTTTTCCCGATCCCAAACATCTTTTGTGCCGTCGATGTAGACGTAACGTTCCGTGGGGCGCATGCCGAGAGCACCGCCCTTCTTGCCCGCCATTTTCCGGGCCTGCTCAATGTCCTTAACCTGATCATCGGCGATCAGCTTCTTGTCCGTGGCATCGAGCCAAAGCTTGGCAATGGGTTTGCCCACACGCGCTTCAAAGGCCGACTTCTTCATCGCCCGAGATTTATCGAAGTCCCAAACATGAGTGGTGCCTTCCACCAACGCAAAACGCCGCAGCACCTGCTCGATAGTCAGCTCCTCCCCCGCCCCCCCGTCAGGTGCAGAAGCCGCCTCGCTTGGCGCGTCCGGTGCTGCTGCATCTGGCTTGTCGCTACCCTCAGTTGGGGCTGGGGGAAGATCGCTTGCGCTGGGCCGGGTCGATTGCATGCCGAGCATCCGCGCCGCTTCCTTCACCGCCTTGGACTGATCACCGCCATGCTCCAGTAAGCAGAACACTTCAAATGCATCGTTTTGGTGACCGTTGGCCAGCGGATCAGCAGCATGGTGCGAATACACCTTGCCTTCAGCCACGGTGATCCCAGGGAGTCCGGTACTACTCTGCGGGTAAAGCCATTTGCTCCCGCGCTTGGTATAGCCGTGGCTGCGCAACATCTCTTCGACGTCGTGGCAGTTGTTGAATTCGTCAATGACAGACGGCCGCTTGCCACCTGCTGGGGCTGGCTTCGGTTTCGGCTTTTGTTTGCCAGCAGGCTTGGCGTCCTTCGGCAGCCAGGGGCACGCAGCCTCCGCGCCCCGCTTGAAGACGTCCCAGTTGTTCCAGACATTCAGCAGGTCGCCGATCAGAACCGGAAGCCCCGAAGCGTCTGGCGGCGTGCGCCAGGTGTATGGCCGGCCGGTGCCTGGATGAATGGAGGGAGGCAGTACGTCCTGCACCAATCCTGCACGCAGTTCAAACACTGTGAACCGCTTGTACTGCTCGGCATCTGCTCGATACAAGGCCTCTCTGGCCGTATCGCCCGCCTCGCGAGCAGCGTTTGCCTTCAGCATGATTGACTTGTGCTTTGACCCATCCGGGTCGTTTTCATTGGGCCAAGACAGAGAATGCCGCGTCAGTTCCAGCCCTTCCGGGACCTGAAACAGAACCCGGAACCGCAGTGGGTTGCCGACGACAGTCGGGAAAGCCAGTGCAAGCGCATCCAGATCAACGCCCAACAGTTCGTACAGGACAAACCGCGTCCACTGGACATCGTCGACGTCCAACGAACACACCCGACTCGGCCCCAGCACAACGCCGAGGTTATGGTTGGGATTTTTTGCCCAGAACGCCTCGGCCTTGGCAGGATCAACGATGTACTTGCCGGGCTGGTTCCATCCCCTTCCCTTCGGGCCTTTCTCGCCCGGTTGAATCGGTACTAACGCAAAATTGAATGTCTCACAGTAGCGACGTGCCCAAGCAGAAAGCGGGATTGGACGATCACTCATCTACGCTGCTCCCGCAGCGACTGACAGTGAATGCACGTCTCGCAGCCAACAATGGCGGCACGGCGTGGCTCCGGGATCGGATCGTCGCAGTCTTCACAGAACTGTGAGCTGACCAAGCTGGTCGGAATCCGACGATGCTTAAATAGAGCGACGTCCAACAGGTATTGGGCTTGCTCCGTGGCCCGGTCGATGTCGTCAGCCATTGGCATGATCCTCCATCGCCAGTCGAGCGCCGGCCATAATGCCCAGCACCGCTCGGATGATGTCGTTGCCCTGTTTTTCCAACAGAGCGACTTCGTGCAACTCCCAAACTCCGTCGGCAGCGCCGCTATGCATGCCTGAAACGAACTCGCCCGTTTCGGTCAGCAGCTTGCCAACCGACTTGAGCGCATCCTGCGTGGCTGCGACAGGCTCTGGCTGATACCAAACGGCACCTGCAGGACGCACCAAGGCATCGAGTAAAAGCGAGCTGCCAGTCAGCCGGACGACGTCTTCCAGTTCGTCCGGATTGAGCCAGCGCCGCTCCTCATCAAGCTTGAGCTTTTTCTGGAGGGTGTCGTTGTCCAGCACCATGTCGTGGGCAAGGGCAGTCACCCCGCCCTTGTAATCGCGCCCGGCGCGGTAAAGCGCTTGGCGCAACGAAAGCACCTGACCGGCGTCAGGCAAAAGATCCGTGCGACTCATAACCGTAAAATCCCCGTTTACGGTGTAGCCAGAGGCAGGGGTACCCCCTATCCTACGACCACGACCGATGTTCTTTGCTAAACGTGCTGTGCGGCACGGTTCATCGTTCTAGCCAACCAAGTGATTCTTGTGGTGAGAGGACCTGGTCGGCGGAGTTGGCAGTGTTTTGCACTGCCGTTGCTGGGTCGGGGGAATCTTGTGGTGAGAGGTCCCCGGCCCTGCAGCCTTTAAGCAGCTGACTTCAAGTCATCCGGCTCGCAAAAGACATCAGGGCGAAGCCGGAAGCGCGAACAACCAGTCAGCTTTTCAACACGCAACACAAATTCAGCTGGCAACTCGCCCTTTTTTAACCAGTACGATACGAGTTGCTGCGAAACCTGTTTTGATTCGCTGGATATCAACCTCGCAAAAGCGGATTGCCCCCCCGACCTCGCAACAACCTCGTCAAAGGCTTCGCGCATGGATTCTGGCACTGTCATACCAACCTCACTCAGTGTTCACGGCCGCAATCTACGTCTTTTTTTGTTAGCCATCAACGTATTTATGCGTTTGATGCGCAACAAATTTATTTGTAGTCTCATCTCATGAAGAAAAATACTCCTCACGATGAAGCTGGCACTCGAAGCAAACCCGCTCCGACACCAGTAGCTGTGCTTTTCAGAGCAAGACGCCTGCAACTGAATTGGACGCAGGCAGAATTGGCAGACAGAGTCTCAAAGTCGCTGCCCGAAGGGGAGGTTCTGACCCAGCAGACCTATGCAGCGTTCGAAAGCGGAAAAACGAGAGCAGCTAAACACAAGTCCTACATAGCTCAAGCAATGGGAATACTTGCTGAGCTTCTGCAATTGGAACTGGGCCTAGATCCATCACTACCTCCAACACTCAATGTGGAAGAGCCGACCAAGCCAGCTTCAAACGTTGAATCCAACGCTGAGA
This sequence comes from Pseudomonas avellanae BPIC 631, assembly GCF_000444135.1. GTDB lineage: Bacteria > Pseudomonadota > Gammaproteobacteria > Pseudomonadales > Pseudomonadaceae > Aquipseudomonas > Aquipseudomonas avellanae. Next base: position 7,408 of record NZ_ATDK01000233.1, on the reverse strand, counting down.
TGCTGGGACCGCTTGAAGAATGGGACGACAAGACTCCCCTAGGCGATGACGAAGTAGAGGTTCCGTTGCTTAAAGAAGTGGAACTGTCAGCTGGATCCGGGCGCATGACAATTCAGGAACACGCCACAGCTAAGCTGCGCTTCGGCAAGCGGACGCTAAGGCGGCAGGGTGTGCAAGTAGAGAATGCTGTTTGCGTCTCGGTGTACGGCAACAGCATGGAACCGGTGTTACCTCACGGAAGCACCGTGGGCGTCGACCGAGGCAAAACGCTCATCAAGGATGGGGATATATACGCTATAGAGCACAATGGCCAGTTGCGTGTGAAGCTTGTGTACCGGCTTCCCAGTGGAGGATTGAGGCTGCGAAGCTTCAACCGGGATGAACACCCTGATGAGGAATATTCCTTGCGAGAATTAGAAGCCCAAAATCTATGCATTATCGGGCGAGTGTTCTGGTACTCGGTCCTTCGCTGAAAAAAATGCAGCATGAAAAAGCCGCATCGAGCGGCTTTTTTTGTGGGCAAACACCGATCAACAAAATAATACGTTGCGTAATTTACGTACTTTCTTGTAAATTCAGTTCGTACCCCCTCTCACCACAGAGTACGAGCCATGCAAACGACACAGCGCAACACCCGCTGCCCGGTATTTCTCCACCCAACAGTGGCCTCTAACCGCGAGTCTATCGCCACCATTCAGCGCCAAACCGGCCTTCTCCTAATCATCCAGCCAAAAAGCAGCGCTGCGAAAGCAGCTTCAGCAAAGGCAGTCGATGATTTCGGGCCATGGGGAGGTGACGCTGCATGAAGCAAATCCTGATTGGCCTCACCGGCCCTGCCCGCTCCGGCAAAACCACCGCAGCCAGTCACCTGGCCCACGAGCACGGGTTCGAGTGTTACGCATTCGCCGACCCGTTGCGCGACGGCATCATGGCCATATTCAACCTCAGTCCCGAGGATCTCGAAGGCGAGAAAAAGGAACAGCCCATTGACTGGCTGGGCCGCTCTCCTCGCCAGTTGATGCAACTGCTCGGCACCGAGTGGGGCCGTCACATGATCAGCGCCAACCTGTGGATCGACCTCGCCGAACAGAACCTTGATTGCCTCAGTGCGGTTTTCGATGGCGTGCCGGGCTTTGTGGTGAGCGATGTCCGCTTCGAAAACGAGGCCGATTTCATCCGCAAACGCGGCGGGACCGTCATTCATTTGTCCCGACACGACGCAGCGGAAGTGAATCCCCACATCAGCGAAGCGGGTGTTTCAGTCCATCCGGACGACTTGGTCCTTACCAACGACAGCAGTCTTCAAGAACTGTATGGGGCGCTGGACGAGTTGTATCGCGCCATCCGCTCACGCGGTTTGCTGGCTGTGGCCTGAGGCATTCCTCATGAACAGAACCTTAGATGCTACAGCAGTGATTCTCGGCATGAAGCCACGGGTATTTCGAGCGAAGTTGCGTGAAATCGGCGTGTTGACCCAGGCAGGCGAGCTTGCAGCCAAGCATCGCGACCAAGGCTATCTGTACGAAGATTCGCGCAGCCGCTGGAACAAGAACATTCACGCCTACAGCCACTATGCAGTGGTGATGGTCAAGGAGGCGGGTGTTGCCTGGCTCTCGGACCAGCTTGGCATCACCACCACGAACAAGGACGCCGCAGCATGACTCTGAACGCAATTACTCACGCCGTAGGCGCGCTGAAACTGGTTCCGATGCACCTGAACCACCCAACAATCGTCAGCCGCTCGACATTGATCGGAGCGACATCAGAGGCACTTAGCATGCTTGACGGTTTGCCACCTGTAACTGCCGAATTGGCGGAAGTTTTTCGGATGGTGGACGCCGTGCTGCTTGAAGGCCAGGTCGCGTATGTCACCCCAACACGCTGCCCAGAGCGCCCATATGGCGCAGTGGTGGCGGACGCGAAGGGACGACTGTGCGCGACTGCAACCGGCAAATCAAAGGAGGGTCTCGCGGAGCTGATTCGCCTTCAGTTGGTGCCCCAAAAGGAGGGGTATGGGGAGGATTCTGCGTGAGTGAAACGCTAATTCAACTCCGGGACGAGTTTGCTACCCCCTGCCCAACGCTGAGTACTGTGCGGGAACGTTATTTCTCGCACATATCGAGTGATCGCTACCTACTCCGCAAGATCAACGCTGGCCGCATCAACCTCAAGGTGACTCGGCTGGGTGGATCGAATAAGGGCCAGCCAGTGGTATACCTGCACGACCTAGCGGCCTATCTCGATGCACAGGCCAAGTTGAAAGCGGCCTGATTCAAAGGTGGTCACTGCCTTCCAGTGACAACAACCAGAGGCACAGGACATGAAACCCACGGACACAGCCGAGTTCATCGGCGAACTCAACGCAGGCGTCTTCGCCAATCAGATCGGCCATGCGCTCTCCGAGGTTGCTGCTGGTGTCGTCGACAACAAAAAGGTCGGCACCGTAACCCTGACGTTTTCGCTCAAGCAAATTGCTGACAGCCACCAGGTCACCGTCAACCACAAGCTGGCTTACAAAGTGCCAACCAAACGCGGCAGCCGCACCGAGGACACCACCCTCGATACGCCGATGTATGTAGGCGAAGGCGGTCGTCTGACGCTATTTCCAGAGACACCTGCGGCAGACCAGATGTTTGACCGCCACGCCGCACCCGTGCCCGCCAGATCGTAATTAAACGCCGTTCCATACCTCTCACCACAGCAGGAAATGATTCATGGAAGCCAAAGCAATTCAACTGATCCAAGACACCGCAGTACTGGCCAACGCCAAAGCGCTGGACACCTTCGAACCTTCAATCGCACTCCCTGCGACCGTGAGCGTCGTCAGCCTGGAGAAATTCCAACAGTCGCGCAGCCGGTTCCGGGGCCTGCTGGAAACGTCATCGTTGAAAGACTTCAGCGAATACGTGCTGACCCAGACCGATGGCAACACTGCTGGGTTCGTTGATAGCGACTGCATGATGTGCACCGTCTTCTTTAACCTCGGCAATCAGGACAATCCTGGGCATGGGGACTTTCGCGCCAAGCTCACCCTAAAGAAAACCGCTGCATTTATCGCCCTCGAACGCGCAGCCGGGTCCAAGCACACTCAAAAAGACCTGAGCGACTTCATTGAGGACTGGGCACCCAACCTGAAGGCGCTGAACCCGGAAGGTGTAGATATCGATCTGCGCCGAGCTGCTGGTGCAATTCGCTCCATCACCATCGAGCAGGCCCGCAAAAGCGAACACATCGTCGGTGACATGAGCGCATCCCGTTCGGCAATGGATCAGATAGAAGCCAAATCGGCAGACGGGCTCCCCGCTGAGCTGCTGTTCAGCGTTATCCCCTATGAAGGCTTGCAGGCTCAGACCATTCAGTTGCGCGTTGCCGTGCTTACTGGAGGCGATCAGCCAGTGCTGCGCCTGCGCTGGATCGGTGAGGCGCAGCTGCGCGAAGACCTCGCCCAAGAATTCAAACAAGTGGTAGCCCAGGAAGTCGGCAGCGCAACTGATCTGACCATCGGCAGCTTCACGCTGGCATAACACTCCCGTATCAGCCCGCCGCCGTCCTCTCACCACCTATCCGGCGACGGGCTCTTTCGAAGGACACAGCACATGCAAGCACAGCACATCATCATTCTGACTGGCCTAATCGTATGCTTCTTGCTCCTCACCGCATTTGTTGAGAAAGCAGTCAAATGGGCGCCGCGCAGGTCGTACCGGATGGGACAATCGGCAGCCGTAACGTTAAAAAATATAAGCCCAACGGATATCGACTTGAACGATATTTCACCTCTTCCCCGTACAAGAAACCGAGTCGAAGCGTTGATGAAACAATTCCAACGGAACGTATTTTTTCAAAAGATAAAAGGCGCATCGATATGAGCGTCGCCAAAGTGATTGAGTTTGAAGAACTGCAACGGATCACCGGCTATACGCGGCGAGCAGACGTTGAGAAGGCGTTACTCGGGGAAGGAATCAGAATATTCCTCGGAAGGAAGGGGCCTTGGACCACTGTTGACTTGGTGAACCAAGCAGGAGGGCTCAAGCCTATTGATCAAGAAAAGTATGACGCGGATATCGTATGAAACGAGGAAGGAAGCGCCAGCACAACCCGAACATCCCAAAACACATTGATCAGACCGCGATTCCCCGCGATGTCTATTTCGATCACCGGGGTTCGGGCCGCTGGTACACGTTGTACTTCAATGAGGCAGGGCGACGCCAACGCACCAATCTGTGCGCAGCAAACGTCACCCTCTCGGAACTGCATCGCCTCATAGAAGAGCGTAGCGGCGTGGATCGCGATAGCCTGCAATACCTGTGCGATGAGTTTCATAGAAGCCAGCAGTTCAAGGAACTTACAAAGAAGACTCAAGACGACTACTGCTACTCACGGGACGTCCTGCTGGTCTACCCCACAAAACTGGATAAACCCTTGGGGGAGCTCGCCGTGAAGAAGTTTACCCCTGCAATGGTCCAGCGGATCATCGACAAGATCGCCGAAGCTGGTACACCGTCGAAAGCCGCACACGGACTGCGCTACCTGCGCCGTCTGATGCAGTGGGGGCGGAATCGTGGGTTTGTGACCGACAACCCGGCCAAAGGCATTGAGGCACCCAAGGAGAGGAAGCAGCGCCGCTTGCCAGACTCAACCGTAATGGTTGATCTGATCAAGTTCGCCCACCAGCAGGGACAGCTCAAGCGAGGCGAGAAAGGCGCGTGCTCGCCATACCTGTGGTATGTGATGGAAATTGGTTATCTGTGTCGCCTGCGCGGAATTGAGACTATCACATTGACCGACGAGAACGAGCTGGAGGAAGGTGTGCTCACCAACCGCCGGAAAGGCAGCCGGGACAACATTGTGAGGTGGACACCGCGTCTGCGTGCGGCTTGGGATGCGGCGAAGGCCGTCAGAACAGATACGTGGCAAAGGTTGAAGAAGCCGGTTCCTTTCCGGGCAGATCAGCGCTTCCTTATCGTTTCCGCCAGCGGCGGGCAGCTATCGAAGTCAGGCCTCGACACTGCCTTCCAGCGGCTTATTACCCAGGCCATCGAAAAGGGCGTCCTCACAGAGGCTCAGCGGTTTGGAATGCACGACTTCAAGCGCAAGGGAATCACGGATACGATTGGCACCAGAGCGGACAAGCAGCAGGCGTCAGGTCACAGGGATGAATCGATGATGGATGTATACGACTTGAGTTTGCCGATCGTGAGCCCATCTGGCGAGTAGCAATCTGTCGATCAAGGTCGCAAGAAATATCGTACTGGATCCATGTAATTGTTAAGACATGACGTGGTGTGCTGTAGGTCGCGACCGTTGCCGAACGCCATACTTAGGACACCGTCAAACTTATTTGATTTCGTTGTGGTACTTTTTCCTACACCAATCTTATGAGTTATATACTCGTGCCCATATAACGCTAATGCTTTCAGCAGCAAAGACTCTAAACACTCGACGCGCTGGGAAAGAATTGCTTGGGCATGCATACAATCGGAGTCGTAAATCGCCTTAAGGAAAGTTTTATCTCCCGTCGTCACTGTGAACAGCGTGTTAGCCCTGTATAGATTTTCCGCATGCAACGTAAGCTGCAGCTCGCCATCATGCACACCCTCAATCTGAAGCAACTCTTCCAGCAGCCCTATATCCTCATCTGCCGGGCCGAGTTTTTTACATGAATCAACAATGTAACAGAGACGGTCGAAAGCCCTATGATTACCGAGCCTCTTATCGAAACACTTGGCTTCATCGGTCAAATATAAGGAGAAGGGAGCCTCGCCAAGCACATAACAGTCGTTAAATCCGCAACCTAGCACAGTCAACGCCTCATCGACCAAATCGCATTGCGCTAGTGCTATTAAGACGTCATTGTCGGCGAGCACGATCATTTACGCGATAAGGTTCCGTAGCAGGTGCTCGCTGTCCGGATCCAGTCCGTCATTCAGATTGCTGAAAACGCGCTCTGACACAACATCCTGGTCACTCACTGCTCCTGAGATTTCTTTAAGGGCCCCAACACAAAGGGGGAAAATCTCCTTGTTATTGTGTGCCACGTTCAACACCGCGTGCGTCGGATCGATTTTTCTTTCCTTCCCAAACCGCACTGCAGTTTCAGCCAACTGAGGTGCATACACCCGCCGGGGCAACGTTAGGCGGGTGTCAGCGTTGCCAGTCAAAAGCTCAATGGCGAATCGATCAGCCTCAATCTCCTGCGGATTCCGACCTTCGTCCGACTCACCCTTAGTGATCTCGTCATCAACAATTGCGCCGTTCTCAGTCAGATGACCTAGAGCAATATGGCCCAGCTCGTGGGCGAGATGAAATAGCAAAAAGCCATTCTTGCGGACGTTTGATAGGACAATTGACGGCCTGCCCTTAATGGACATCGCTATACCATCCATCTTCTTCTTACCTAGAAGAGGCGACGCCAAATGCAACACCGGAATACCGTTGCTCCAGCAAGCATCCAAAATCTGAGGTAGGCCTACCCAAGGCGCGCCAGTCGAAAGGATATGCTCACGAATTTGCGCCGCACTATTGGGCGGAGCTTGATATACCCTCGACATCGAGTTCAGCGCTATTCGAGAAGCGCTCCTTGCTAGCGCGACAGCTACAGAGACGTCCTCAGGCGACGTTTTTGCTGAAAGCTTAAAACGCTTCTCTGTAGGGAGATCGAACGCAATCCGCGGTGGCTCTTCGCTGAAAGGTCGGATCTGTAAGCTGAGAGCTTTGGCGAGATATATTTTTGCCCGCTGCGCGCCTCCAGGGGACGCCTCAACCTCCGCGGACCACCACTCGGGCATGATGCGAGCCAGATGCTTCTTCGGGAGCCCGTGGGTGGTAAGGGCAGAGTAGATGCTTTGAATATTGGTCATGATCCCTCCCCCTTTGAGCGGGCCTCGGATAACAGATGAGACGCGGGTTAGACGCCGAATTTCGGCGAGAAAGTCACCCGTATGAGCAAAATGATAGCATTTTTTGTATTTATCCACAGGTAAGAAGTAGGTTTTGCTATCAAAACACACGTACATTTAGTCGGCAGCACTGCGCAGAACGTGAGCTGCAGAAGACACCTCGCGTACAAAAAAAGTATTTAAGCCTATGATATGTATGACTAAAAAAGCTGACTTGTAATCAGTAGGTCCCGGGTTCGACTCCTGGTGCCGGCACCATACAAGCTTCCAGAGAAGGCTTTAAAAATCTCTGGAACCCGCGAAAAACCCGCCTTCTGGCGGGTTTTTTCGTTTTGGCGTTCCATCGGATTCCGGTGGCAGCCAGCGAGAATAAGGATAGATTTAAGGATACCTACCAATTCGATTGCGGATTCCACGACACTTGGACACTCAGCCCACGATCATTTGGACACTCATTCCAAGCTCACTTGGACACCTGCCCCACGTCCACTTGGACAGGCAGTCGGAGCGCA
>NZ_ATDK01000232.1 GCF_000444135.1 Pseudomonas avellanae BPIC 631 | reverse complement strand
AAACTCAAGAGAAACTATGAAAGCGTCATAGCAATGGCCTGCGCTTTTCTGTGGCTACCAATGTGAAACGGGAACAGACCCTAGCCAGGCGGTGTTTTTTTGCGTTCTCACAGTCCTTAGGAGTTCCCATGGCGTCATCCGAAGATGAAGCAACCACCAAGACATCAAGCGTTTATATCCGACCGGTCAGGGTGGATGCGCTGAACAAAGCCGCGATACGGGTGAGCTATGAAACCAACAGCACCAGGCAGATTTCACCCTCGGAGCTTGCTCGCTACCTGATCGATAACTTCCTGGAAGCGGCTATCCAAAAAATGGTTGATGACTCCAAAAGGTAGTCATTGAGGAGGTCGCAATGCAAAAGAGACTCCTTTTTTCCGTGCTGCTCATCTCTCTGTCAGGGTGCAGCCAGCCGACGGCCCAGTTCGCACAGGAACCGGCGGGGCAGTGGGTGGATGAGCAGATCCGGCAGAGCGCTTCTTCGGTCAGCCAGGCGCAGAGCCGGTTGCACCAGACCAGCGCTGTTCCTTCCTTTGCTCCCGTGTCAGCACCGGTCAAACCGACCGCTAAAGCACAGGCTCCCGCAGTCAAAGCTCCCGTCAGGCCTGTGCCTGTTGCCGGGGGTTAGCCATGCGCGGCCTATGGCTGGTTTTGGTGTTGTCGATGCCGTTGCAGGCCTGTGCTTTCTGCTTCCAGGAGGCTGGCCAGCGCTATGGAGTTGATCCGGTGCTACTGCAAGCGATCGGCATACAGGAAAGTAAGCTGCAGCCTGGTGCAGTGAACCTTAACCGCGATTCGTCTGGAAAAGTGCTCAGCACCGACTACGGCGTCATGCAGATCAGCACGCGCAACGCTAACCGGCTGGTCAGGATGGGACTGATCTCGCGAGCGGAGGACCTGCTCACCAACGCCTGCTTTAACGTTCAGGCGGGGGCTTGGGTACTGGCTCAACATCTTCGTGTGTGCGGCAATACCTGGCGTTGCCTAGGTTCGTATAACGCAGGCTTTGACCCTTCGCAACGCCAGGAGCAACGGCGCCTGCATTACGCGCAGCAAGTGCGCAACGTCTACGACCGCCTCAAAGCATTGGGCGCTGCATCGGCCCACCTCGCTATCCGTTAATGACTGCGCCCGGTTTGGGGTGTCAGGAGACTATCGATGAAATACTCCCTTTGGGCTGCGCCGGCGGCGGCATTGCTGCTGTCTGGCTGCCAGAGTTTTTGTGAGAAGCCGCCGGCGGCTCCTACGCCTTCTGCGACAGCTGCGCCGGTACTTGATCGGGTTGCGTTACAGCAAGAAACGCTGTGGATGGAAGGTGCGATCAATACCCGGTCAACCCTGCCGACCGATGCTATCCGTGCTCAGAGCGACCTAGTCGCGGTTGACTGGAGCGGTGACGCGGTTGAGCTGCTGTCCCATCTGGCCCGCCAGCGCGGTCAGACGTTTGCCTGGACCGGCGTGCGCCTGCCCTTGCCGGTGAACCTCAAGGTCAATGGAATCTCCTATGCGAATCTGTTGCGTCTGATCGAGATGCAAACAGCCTGGCGTGCGACCCTGACCCAGCTTCCAGGGCAACTGACCCTGGCCTTTGCGCAGGCGGAGCCTGCCAAGAAGGCGGGAGGGCGTCAGTGAAAAAATCAATTCTGACGCTTGTCCTGTTGCAGGGCCTGCAAGGGTGTGGACATACGCCACCTTCCACACCCTCCGACACGCCGGCGCCACTGGAAAGCTATCTTGCCCCCGCTGACCCGCCGTCAGCAGACGTGACCGAATCGCGGCGACAACTGCTGGAGGAATCGGGACGCAATACTGGGTTTCGCGGCGGTAAGGCTGAGCGCGCGTGGGAATTACGCCAGGCATTGGAGGGGCAGATCGGACGGCTCAACACCTTGTATGACTTTCGGACCCTGATCAGCCGTGAGGGCTGGCTACCGCCAGTCATCGACGAGGCGGTGGACGTGGCCCATATCACGCCACGGCAGATACGCACTGCAAGCCATGTTTACGAAATCATCGTGCCCGAACGGTTCGTCAGTAACCCACCGTCGTGGCGTACCTGGTTGATGGCGGGCCTGTCATCGTCGGGCCCTGATGAAACCGTGGCAGTCACACCTGAAAACCGTTTGCAGAAGGCGCTTTGGCAAGCGGCGGTCCGCCAGGGCTGGGGTGAAGGGCGGCAAAGTGCCGATCAGACCCTTGAAGCCAATTTCAACCGCCTGACCCGAGATTACCGGGGCATGCTGATGTACTCGCAGTTACTGCGCCAGGGGTTCATCACGGCGCCGGTCGTCACGGATCAACAGCAGACCGTGACGGGGGATCGGCAGAAGCTGACCACCGGCGATCGCGTACGAAGCCTCAAGGAGAACGCCGGCTTTGTTCCCGACAAAACTCAGTGGCATCCGGTGATACGCAAGGTGCAGCCATGACCCGGACGGCCCAGACAATGGAGTTTGCCCCCTACGCTTTTGAAGACGGGCTGAATGCAGACACCTTGCGCGATTTTTTCGTCTGGTGTGAACGGCAGTCAGCCAGCGACATTCACATCCAGGGCGGTAACCACCTGGTGGTAGGGCATCAAGGTCGCTTGCGCCAGGCCAGCCGGTTTGTGCTGGCTGACGATACGTGGTCCAAGCTCCTCGATGATCTGTTCAGCCCTGAAATCCGGCCGACGGTACGCGGTGGTCGGCCTGTAGACCGGGCCATACAGCTGGATGGCGACATCAACCAGCGCTACGGCCTGGAGCGTGGCGAGCGATTACGCTTTCGCTGCAACTTTGTGCAGGCCACTGCTGGGCGATTGGACACCACCATCGCCCTGACGATGCGGATCATTCCATCTGATATCCCGGATCTAACAAAGATGGGGCTGGAAGAGGATCTGTTCGAAGCGTTGTTGCCGTCCAATGGTCTAGGACTCATTGGTGGAATCACGGGGGCGGGTAAAAGTACCCAGGCGGCCGCTATCTACCGCTTTTGCCTGGACACCGATCCTGACCGCAAGGTGACCACGATCGAAGACCCGATCGAATTCATTCTCGCGCGTCCAGGGGATGTATTGGCCTCGACGCAACTGCAGATAGGTCGAGACGTTGCCAGCTATGCCGAAGGCATTCGGGCAGATCTTCGCCGGGCACCGTCGATCATCGGGGTGGGTGAAATGCGGGATTTGGAAACCTTCCAGGCCGCCGTTTTGGCCGGACAGGTGGGCCATTTCAATCTCAGCACCTTGCACATCCATTCACCTGGAGAGGCCATTCCACGGTGCCTGACCATGGTGCCCTCGGAAATGCGCGAGGCTACGGCCCACGATCTACTGAGCGTTCTGCAATACATCATCGTGCAAAAGCTGCTGCGCACCACCGATGGCAAACGCCAGGCCGTGCGCGAATACATCATCTTTGACGATGCGCTGCGCGCCAAGCTGGCCAGCATGCCTTACCCCGAATGGGGTCGGCATATCGACTCCATTATTCGCTTGGAGCAACGACGCTTCGCTGATCATGCCTGGCGTCTTCATCTGGAAGGGCGCATTGACCGGCGTGAACTGGCGGTGGCGATGACCGCCTCGCAATTGCGAGAACTCGAACAACGGGCCGTGTGAAGTACGGGCCATCGACTAAGAGGTATACGCCATGTCCTGGGCCGATGCAGCAGCACCCATCGTCGCGCAAGTAATTCACCAGGTCGGACGCACAGATATGAGAGTGCTGCGCAAGGCACTGGTGGCTGCCTACCCGTGGGGTGAGCGTGAAAACGCCCGGTACAAGGCTTGGCTGGCCGAGATACGTCGCCAGCTGGGTCACCCACTGAACGCGCCGAAGGCCGATCCGGCCAACAGGCAGATTGACCTGTTCAACCCACGTTAAGAAGACGTCCTCAATCCATCAACCAAAGGTCTCAACCATGAATGTTCGCGCCATGCTCGTGGCCGCTACGGTCACTACCTGCCTGACAGGTTGTGCTACTTCGGCCCAACTCCAGCAGCAGAACGACCAGTTGCTGCTGATCAATACCAATCTGTTGCAGATCCAGGCCAACCAGCTGCAAGCCCTGGCAATGCAGAAAACACAGGTTTCGCTGCAGATCGAGAGCAACAACCTGCAGGTCCTGCGCAATGCTCAGGCTCAGCCAAAGGGGCCACGTCATGATTGAGCGTTTGGTGCAGGACCAGCATGGTCATGAGGCAATCATTCCGCACAACGTGGTTGAGCGCATTACGGCGTTGGCTCTGCGACGTGCACAGTTACGCAGAGACTCACTTCAAATGAGCAAGCCATTGAATTCATACCGTCCAGACAAACAATCAGAAGCGCATCGAGGAGTCTCCAGCGCTTTTGAACAGAGTGCCGTGTCATGACTGCCCTATCGGCGTTAACCAGACCGCTCAGTCGTGGGCTGCTGGCCTCGGTGCTGCTGTGCAATCTGACCTTTACCGTTCAGGCGGCTGAAATACAGGTGGGTTTTTCACCCGAGGGCAGCGCGGAGCAGTTGGTACTCAATGTGATCCAGCGAGCCCGGCAGCAGATACGGCTGATGGCCTACAGCTTCACCTCTCCAAGCGTGGTCAAGGCGTTGGTGCAAGCCAAACGGCGCGGCGTCGATGTACAGGTGGTGGTCGATGCCCATGGTAACGACAACAGGGCCAGTCGCGCTGCGATGAACCTGCTGGCCAACGCGCAAATCCCTGTGCGCACCAACGGTGCGTACAAGATTCAGCACGACAAGGTGATCATCACAGATGGCCAGAACGTCGAAACCGGCTCGTTCAACTACTCGGCCTCGGCCGCCAAGGCCAACAGCGAAAATGCGGTGGTGATGTGGGACGTTCCTGCGGTGGCCAGCGTGTACCTGGAGCATTGGCAATCACGCTGGGTGCAGGGACAGCCTTATCAGCCGACTTACTGAAGAGGATGTAGTGAAACAACTAGGGAAGAGAACGTCATGTGCCAAAACACTCAGCAGTGCTGCTCAACTCCAGACGAATGCAAGGCCTACATGGAAATTGAGGAACAGATCGGCCATTGCACGCCCGATCAGGCCTGGGGCATGTACTTCGTATCGACAGGGAGCGTGCGTGAAAACATCAGACTGGCAGTAATGAAACACATCGCCCAGGGCAACAAGGCATTGCTGGTTGAGTTCCCGGAACTTGCGCCGGCGAAAAAAGGAGATCACGAATCGGGCTAGCGTCCCAACCGCAGCATAGGAGTTATCCATGTCTGACCAGCAACTGCAACCGGGCTATTGGCGCAATGCCTCACGCCTTCTCAATCTCTACGGCATACCAGCCCCCTTGTTCTTGTTGTACCTGGCGTGGTTTCGCTTCCCCTCCATGGTCACGATCTACGTCATCACCGCCATTATTGGCGGCTTTCGGCTGCTCTCGTTCTTTGGATGGACGTTCCAGGTCCTGGTGATGCGACTGGCTTACCTGATGCGCGTCAAGCGCATGTCCGGTCGGCCCTGGTGGTATCGACGCTTTACCGAAAGGGGGGAGCGATGAACTTGCTATTGCAAATGGCGCCCATAATGGAGGCGAGAGACAATGACGTTAACCATTGATCATGCGAAGAAGTTAGTTATTGAATTCTGTGCGACCTACCCGGTAGCGTCCACCATCAGCTACAAGATCAGAGAAACCCAGGAGGAGCTTTATGGACCGCAAGCCACCCGAGAAGCCGCTGGAACCATCCTCGGTTCATTTCATCCTAGGGTCTGTTCCCGTTTCGACGTAACCTATTGATCCCTATGAGAACAGGCCCGTATTGTTGGAGTTCTCACACAACACCAATACGAGCCTGCAATGCC
>NZ_ATDK01000231.1 GCF_000444135.1 Pseudomonas avellanae BPIC 631 | reverse complement strand
TCGTGCGACGCTCCGCGTCGCATGCCGTTCTGGACGCTCTGCGTCCGATCTTGAATGTGCGGCGCAGATCTGTGACGTGAAGCGTCACTCAGTGCATAAAGCACGGTGTGATTCCGGGCGGACCATTATGAACATCCCCCCGATTTTCAAAAAAAAGCAGACCAAAACGCACCACCCGAGAGCATAGGCAAAAATAGTTGCAGAAATAGCGACAAAAAGGAGCAAAAGGTCTAGAGTCGCAGAACTGCGCCACAAGAGGCTCGCAATGCAGCTGATTTGCGGGTGCGCAACAGCGAAGGCCGACATGGCAGAGAAAGCCTGTCGGCACGCGACGAATTATCGGCCTGCCTGGCCAACCCCGGCCCGATGTTGTTATCGGGCTTTTTATTGCCTGCGATTTGATGCCTGTGAGTCAGTCTCAGGCCAATGCCTTGAGCATGGCGTCTATACGCTGTAACACTTCCGGCTCGCCCCGCTCTGCCCAGTACAGCGCAATCATCTGGTTGTCAGCCTCGACCTTGAATACGTCTGCGGGCAACGTAGCCAGGTGGGTCAATAACCGAGCATCCTCGCAGGCCTCGCGCCAGCGGTTGCGCCAGACGCCCGGCTCGCTCTGCCAGTACACCCAGGCGTCTGTGCTGGCAGCCCGGCGCGGTCGATGGTATTGGGCACAAGGGCTCGGCGGCTCTTTCGCCAACCAGTGCGGCCATTCTTGCGGCGTGAGCTGCATGCCCATGCCCATGCGCCTTGCCTCCATGCGCAACGCCATCCTGCCGCTCTGATGGCGCGATGGACGCAGCCAGACAAGCGGGCTCAACATCACACCAATGATTGACAGGACGATCCAGACCGTCATATTTCTTGCCTCCGCCCGATTACAGGCTGTTCACAACAATTTTGAAAACAATGGCTTGCACAAGGGTCTGCCCAGATGCGAACGAAAGAGCCATACTCTCAGCATCGCAATTTTCCCGGAGGACACCCTAATGCCATACGAACACATTCTGGTTGCCATTGACCTCACCGATGAGTGTGATCCGGTCATCCGCCGCGCCAGCCTGCTGGCCAAAGCCAGCGGCACGAAGTTGTCGATCGTGCACATCGTCGAGCCTATGGCGATGGCTTTCGGCGGCGATGTACCCATGGACCTCTCGCAATTGCAGCAACAGCAATTCGACCAGGCCAAGGAAAAACTCAAACAGGTACAGGACAAATACAAAGACCTGGACGTCAAGTGGGGCGAAAGCCATCTGGTCTACGGTCAGCCACGCCAGGAAATCCATCAGTTGGCGAAGAATCAGGCATGCGACCTGATCGTCGTCGGCAGCCATGGTCGCCACGGCCTGGCCTTGCTGCTCGGCTCCACTGCCAATGACGTTCTGCACGGTGCGCCCTGCGATGTGCTGGCAGTGAGCCTCAAGAAAGCGGATGCCCGCAAGCCGGAGTAATCTGAACCGGCTATAGCAAAAAGCCCGGTTACCCGGGCTTTTCTACATGGCACGAACAGGTCAGACGATCACTCGTCCAGTTCGGCCCAACGCTCCAGCAGCTTGTCCAGATCGGCCTGCAGGTTTTCCAGCTGAGCAAGCACCGCCGCGGTCTGCTCTGCAGAACGCTGGTAGAAACCCGGCTCGGCCATCTCGGCGTTGAGGACGGCCATCTTGCCTTCCACTTCGTCGATCTGCGCCGGCAACGCTTCCAGCTCACGCTGAAGCTTGTAGCTGAGTTTCTTTTTCGCGACCGGCATGTCCTGAGCCGCTACAGGTGCAGCCTGCACCACCGCACTGGCCAGTTCAGCCTTGCCCGACTTGGTGTCGGCAACGCCCAGCAGACGCGGCGAACCGCCCTGACGCAGCCAGTCCTGATAACCGCCCACGTACTCGCGCACCTTGCCCTCGCCTTCAAACACCAGCGTGCTGGTGACGACGTTGTCGAGGAATGCCCGGTCGTGACTGACCATCAGCACGGTGCCCTTGAAGGTCAGCAGCACTTCTTCGAGCAGCTCGAGGGTTTCAACGTCGAGGTCGTTGGTCGGTTCGTCGAGTACCAGCAGGTTGGCTGGCTTGCTGAACAGCTTGGCCAGCAACAGACGGGCACGCTCGCCACCAGACAGCGCCTTGACCGGCGTGCGGGCACGCTGCGGGCTTAACAGGAAATCGCCGAGGTAACTCAGGACGTGACGGCTCTGGCCATCGATGTCGATGAAGTCACGGCCTTCGGCGACGTTGTCGATCACGGTCTTTTCCAGATCGAGCTGGTGACGCAACTGGTCGAAATACGCCACGTCCAGACGCGTACCCACTTCAACCTTGCCGCCGGTAGGCTGCAGGTTGTCGAGCATCAGCTTGAGCAGTGTGGTCTTGCCGGTACCGTTCGCACCCAGCAGACCGATACGGTCTTCGCGCTGCAGGACCATGGAGAAGTCCTTGATCAGCATCGGGCCGCCCGGGTGGGCAAAGCTGACGTTGTCGAGGATCATGACCTGTTTGCCGGATTTCTCGGCGGTGTCCAGCTGGATGTTGGCCTTGCCGGTACGCTCACGACGTTCGCTACGCTCTACACGCAGCTCCTTGAGGGCGCGCACACGGCCTTCGTTACGGGTACGGCGGGCCTTGATGCCCTGGCGGATCCAGACTTCTTCCTGAGCCAGACGCTTGTCGAAGAGCGCATTGGCGGTTTCTTCGGCTGCCAGTGCAGCTTCCTTGTGGACCAGGAAGCTGGCGTAGTCGCCGTTCCAGTCGATCAGGCCGCCGCGATCCAGCTCCAGAATGCGCGTGGCAAGGTTTTGCAGGAATGCCCGGTCGTGCGTGATGAACAGCACAGCGCCCTGGAATTCCTTGAGGGCTTCTTCAAGCCAGGCAATGGCACCGATGTCCAGGTGGTTGGTCGGTTCGTCGAGCAGCAACAGGTCTGGCTCGGAAACCAGCGCCTGAGCCAGCAGGACGCGACGACGCCAGCCGCCGGACAGCTCGGCCAGCGTCTTGTCGGCAGGCAACTGCAGACGGCTCAGGGTGCTGTCGACCAGTTGCTGCAAACGCCAGCCGTCACGGGCTTCGAGGTCCTGCTGAACATGCATCAGCTTGTTCAGGTCTTCCTCGGTGACGCAGTTCTGCGCCAGGTGGTGATATTCAGCCAACAAGGCGCCTACGCCATCCAGACCTTCGGCCACCACGTCGAACACTGTCCGTCCGTCGGCTACCGGCAATTCCTGGGGCAATTCGCCGATCTTGAGGCCTGGCGCACGCCAGACAGCGCCGTCATCGGGCTTCTGAACGCCTTTCACCAGCTTCAACATGCTGGACTTGCCTGTGCCGTTACGGCCAATGATGCACACCCGCTCACCACGGGCGATCTGCCAGGACACCTTGTCCAATAACGGCATGGCGCCGAAAGCAAGGGACACATCGCTGAATTTGAGCAGGGTCATGAGCTTCTCCAAAAACCGGGCGCGCATTCTACCTGAGATAACAGGCGGATGTCGGGATTCATGGCACCCTTGATGACATCCATCGGCCCTTTATAACCGGTAATTATTGCTACATGAGTCAAGCTTGTCGGCAATGCTTTCACCATGCGCTGGCAAAAGGCTAAGCTAGCGATACTTTTCACGACTCATCTGCTCGGAAGTCTCATGCGCAGTCGTTTGTTCAGCTTTTTATCGTGCCTGCTCCTCTCCACCACCGCCGTCCAGACTGCTCATGCGGTAGACCTCAACCAACAACGCAAGTATTACGACGAAGCGAAACGTGCGCTGGCCAAGGGCGATTCAGGCCCTTATCAGATGTACAGCACGGCGCTGGCCGACTATCCGCTGGAGCCTTACCTCGAATACGACGAGTTGACCGCTCGCCTGAAAACCGCCAGCAATGCAGAAATCGAGAAGTTTCTTGCCGAGCATGGCGACCTGCCCCAGGCCAACTGGATGAAGCTGCGCTGGTTGCGCTGGCTGGCAGACCGTGGCGACTGGCAGCCCTTCGTCAAGTATTACGACCCGAAGATGAATTTCGTCGAACTGGACTGCCTGTACGGGCAGTACCAGTTGAACAACAACCAGCGCGCCGAAGGTTACGCCAGCGCCGAAAAGCTCTGGATGACCGGCAAAACATTACCAGCAGCCTGTGACGGCTTTTTCGCCCAGTGGGCAGCCGCCGGCCAACTGACCGAACAGAAGCGCTGGCAGCGGGCCAAACTGGCGGCTCAGGCGCGCAATTACAGCCTGGCCAACACACTGGTCAACAGCCTCAACTCCCTGGCACCGCAAGGACGCCTGCTGCTGGCTGTCGCACAGAAGCCGGACATGGTCAGTAACCCGGGGCAATTTGCGCCGGTCGATGAGGCCATGTCCGACGTGGTCGGCCTTGGCCTGCGCCGCCTGGCCAAGGACGATCCGCAAAAAGCCCTGTCGATGCTCGACGGTTACTCGGCGACCATGCACTTCTCCCGTGAAGAGCAGGTAGAAATCGCCAAGGAAATCGGCCTGACCCTGGCACGTCGCTACGACGACCGGGCGCTGGAGGTCATGACCAAATATGATCCAGAACTGCGCGACAACACCGTAACCGAGTGGCGCTTGCGCCTGCTGTTGCGCCTTGGGCGCTGGGAAGAGGCCTACGAACTGGCGCGCCGCCTGCCCAAGGATCTCGCTGCAACCAATCGCTGGCGCTACTGGGAGGCGCGCTCTCTGGAACTGGCCCAACCCAACAGCCCGCTGATTGCTTCTCTGTACAAGGACGTGGCCAAGGAGCGTGACTTCTACGGTTTTCTGGCGGCAGACCGCACCCAGAGCCCTTATCAACTCAACAACAAACCGCTGGTGCTCAGCCAGGCGCTGATCAACAAGGTGCGCAACACGCCGGGGGTGCGTCGCGCGCTGGAGTTTCATGATCGCGGCGAAATCGTCGACGGGCGGCGCGAGTGGTATCACGTCAGCCGCCTGTTCAACCGCGATGAAATGGTTGCCCAGGCCAAACTGGCTTACGACCTGAAGTGGTACTTCCCGGCCATCCGCACGATCAGTCAGGCGCAGTACTGGGATGACCTGGACATTCGCTTCCCGATGGCACGCCGCGACACGCTGGTGCGCGAAGCCAAGGTCCGCGGCCTGCACTCAAGCTGGGTGTTCGCCATCACCCGTCAGGAGAGCGCCTTCATGGACGACGCTCGCTCAGGCGTCGGTGCCAGCGGCCTGATGCAACTGATGCCGGCCACCGCCAAGGAAACTGCCCGCAAGTTCAGCATCCCGCTGTCTTCCCCGCAGCAGGTGCTGGACCCGGACACCAACATTCAGCTCGGCGCTGCCTACCTGAGCTCGGTGCACGCCCAGTTCAACGGCAACCGCGTGCTCGCCTCTGCTGCCTACAACGCAGGCCCCGGGCGCGTGCGTCAATGGCTCAAGGGTGCCAACCATCTGGCCTTCGACGTCTGGGTTGAAAGCATCCCGTTCGACGAAACCCGACAGTACGTGCAGAACGTGTTGTCTTATTCGGTGATCTACGGCCAGAAGCTCAATTCGCCACAGCCGCTGGTGGACTGGCACGAACGCTTCTTCGACGATCTGTAAGTCGTTGGCAAGGGTGCTGCGCAGAGCACCCTTGCCGCCGGACGCTGCTATTCGAGCACGTGCACCGGCATGCCCACTTCCAGCTCGCCCGGCCCGTCATTGACCATGTTCTGGCCAAACAGCACATTGCCCTCCACTTCCCGATAAGTCTTGAGCGTGGCGAACGGTTCGCGGTCAGGACTACGCTCGCCGGTGGCCGGGTCGATGGTGGTCAGGATGCAGCGCGCACAGGGCTTGAGCAGGCGGAATTCGATATCGCCGATGCGGATACGTTTCCAGCCATCCTCGGCAAAGGCCTCGGCGCCTTCGATCACCAGATTGGGCCTGAAACGCAGCATTTCCATCGACCGGCCAAGACGCGCCGAGAGGTCATCCAGTGAACCCTGGCCGATAAGCAGCAACGGGAAACCATCGGCAAAATTCACCCGATCATCGACTGACCCATAGCCGCTGGGCATCCACCGAGCACGCTCGACTGGCAGGTACACCATGCGTGTGGGCTTGCCGATAAACCTGCTGACCCACTCGGCCGCCGCATCGCCGGCGTCCGGCACTCGCAGCGAGTCGCTCCAGACGGTCACACCGCGCAGATTGGCGTCGATGTCCAGCGGCACCGCGACATCCAGAGGCTCGAAACCAGGCGCAGAAAGGGTTACACCACCGTCGGCATTCCACAACACCGACAGCCGGGACATGTGCGGCAGCGCCCGCTGGGTGAAAAACCGCCCGTTGCTTTCGTCGACCAGCATCCAGCGTCGATCCCCCGCCAACCCCAACCGGTCAAACGATGCGCGCGGCAACGCCTCAGCCTTGCAGGATTTGAGGGGGAAACGATAGAGCGAGCTGAGACGTAACATGAGGGCCGGTTCCTTTGAGGGCTCGATAAGCTTTGAGGCGAACGTCAAAGCTTATATCAAGCCGGAGCGGCAGGCATCTGTGATCAGCGGTTTCAGATCACCATCAACAGGCGCTCACGCACCACTTCGACGAGCTTGTCGGGCTGGAACTTGGACAGGAAGTTGTCGCAACCGACCTTCTTCACCATCGATTCGTTGAAGCTGCCGGACAGAGAGGTGTGCAGAACGATGTACAGGCTGCGCAAACGGGGATCGTTACGGATCTCGGTCGTCAGGCGGTAGCCGTCCATTTCCGGCATTTCTGCGTCGGTGAACACCATCAGCAGTTTTTCCTGCACGTTCTCGCCTGCATCTGCCCAGCCCTTGAGCATATTCAGCGCCTTGAGGCCGTCGCTGGCCACATGCAGCTTCAGGCCCAACTGAGACAGCGTGTCACGCAACTGCGACAGTGCCACCTTGGAATCGTCGACCAGCAGCACTTCACGACCCCGTGCGTTCTCCAGCACCGGGTCTTCGAGCTTCTCGCGCGACACCTTGGCGTTGTAAGGCACGATCTCGGCAAGGACTTTTTCGACGTCGATGATTTCCACCAACTGGTCATCGACCTTGCTGATGGCGGTCAGATAATGCTGGCGGCCGGCACTGACCGGCGGCGGCATGATTGCATCCCAGTTCATGTTGACGATGCGATCCACACCGCCGACCAGAAACGCCTGAACCGAGCGATTGTATTCGGTGACGATGATGGTACTGCCAGGGCCTGGCACCAACGGGCGCATACCGATGGCCTGGGAAAGGTCGATCACCGGGAGGGTCTGACCACGCAGGTTGACCACCCCACAGACGAATGAGTGGCGTTGCGGCATAAGGGTCAGCTTGGGAAGCTGCAGCACTTCCTGAACCTTGAACACGTTGATCGCGAACAATTGCCGACCGGCAAGGCGAAACATGAGAATTTCCAGGCGATTCTCGCCCACCAACTGTGTGCGCTGATCTACTGTGTCGAGAATGCCTGCCATTATTAGCTCCTGAAGCGATGGTCACGATGAGTCTGTTGAATGTGTATCGGCTGAAACCATCCGGACCTTTAATGGCGATGAACGGCAACGCCCAAGCACTGATGTCACTTTACCATCACGCTTTACTGGTGTCGCATCTCAAACCGACGAAGACCGCGACAAACCTGCGTTATCGACCTGCCACCTGAAAATATTTGATTCAGCGCCTCTCCAGCCCGCAAAAAGTCAATCAGGGATAACCTGATATGATCAACATCTGATTGCCACTATTGTGACGCCATTCTCAATACATGAATGGAGTCCGGTTCGTGTCCGCTTCTCAAGCCCTGCAACCAAGCGGCACTGGCAACAATCGGAAATGCCCTACATACTTTTGTTTGAAATCGACATTAACTGTCAGCCATTCGCCGCGGGCGGAAGTTCGCTATCCATGATCAGTGGAGACAAAGGATGCTGAGCAACAACGATTGGCAGCACAAACATGATCAGTTCCTGAGCACGTCTCAGGCGCTTCTCTATACGTCCGAAGAATGTCTTTCGCATCTGGAGTTGATTCCCAATGACGAAGATGCAACCGGCTGCCTTCTGACTACCCTGCGCAAACTGGGTCAGGAAGCGGAAGCCGCTTCTGTTCCCTGTATTGCCGATTTCTCGCGTCAGTTGTGTGTGTTACTGAAAACAGGGCATCGAGCCCACGAACTGTCACAGGAAACACTGCTGACGGTTAAAAACTGTCTGATGCTGATTTCCTGGCAGGTCGAACTTCTTGATCCGCAGACGGGCGAGTTGCCGATGGACACCAACGAACAACTGGAATTGCTCGAAAAACTGGCCAGCGGTTCGACAGCGTCGAGCTCTGCAAAGGATGCAGCCCGGCAGTAACGTCTGTTCACGCCTGACGGTTGAATAGCCTTTGCACTGCCATTGAAGAGGCATTGTCACTTCAGCCATTTTCGTCCATTGTCTTCAGGGTTGAAGAAGGGCCGCTCGCACTCATGAGCGGGCCAATTTGCACAAGAAGCCACAATGACCTGCAATCTGTTACTGGTCGACGACCACTCCCTGATCAGAGCCGGTGTGCGAGCGCTGGTCGCTGACATACCGGGTTACGCCATCGTCGGCGAAGCGGCTGACGGCGCGCAGCTATCAGGCCTGGCACAGCGCCTGGAGCCCGATATCATCCTGCTCGACATCTGGATGAAGAGCATCGACGGCTTCGACGCGTTGAAGCAACTGTTCAAGGTGCAACCGCACTGCAAGGTGCTCATCCTGTCGATGCATACCGACCCGGACATGGTCGCGCGTGCGCTCGACGCAGGCGCTCGTGGCTATCTGCTCAAGGACACCACCGCAACTGAACTGGAACAGGCACTGGAAGCGCTGCGTAACGATGAACGTTACCTGAGCCCGGCCATCGCCCATACTGTTCTTGAGCGTGCGGCGCACGGTACGCGGGCCCAACGGGCCAGGGCGGCGAGAGAACGTTGCAACCTCACCGCTCGCCAATTGGAAATCCTGCGCCTGATTGTGCGTGGCAAGTCCACACGAGAAATCGCCAGCGGCCTGGGCCTGAGCATCAAGACGGTCGAGACTCACCGCTCGCAGATCATGAAACGGCTGCAGATTTTCGACGTCGCAGGATTGGTGCTGTTTTGCGTGCGCGAACGGATTATCAGTCTGGACGATTGAGCAGCGGCGTGCTGCCTAGCACCGGCGAGTTTGCAGGCAGGTGCACCTGCAAGGCCCCCGGCCGCGCGACGAAGCGCAGGTCCTCGCCCGACAGCGGCTCGCCGTCAAGATTGATGTCCAGCCCCTGAGCCGACTTGAGTTCCACCCAGGGCAGGCGTGCACGGATAAACATGTTGTCGATGCCCAGGCCGCCTTCCAGCAGGCTTCTGAGCGTGCCAACCACTTCCTGCGGTGCTGGCAGGATGCTTATGTCGAGCAGACCGTCGTCGGCCAGCGCGGTCGGGCACAGCTCGTGCCCACCGCCCGCCTGGCGGCCATTGCCGATGCCCAGCGCGAGCAGATCGCCGCGCCAGTGGAAATCCGGCCCCGTGAGCTCGCCATGAGCGGCATGCAGTTCGCTGAAGCGAGTCAGGCCGGTGAACAGATAGGCCGCGCCACCCAGCACTTTCTTCAGGTCTTCGGACGTATTGGCCGTCACCTGGCTGCCAAAACCACCCGTGGCCATGTTGAGAAACAGCTTGCCGCCCACCTCGCCCAGATCGACAGCGCGCGGCGCCACGTCCATGAGTTGCAGGGCCTTCGACACATCAAGCGGCACACCGGCAGCACGGGCAAAATCGTTGGCAGTGCCCAGCGGCAGGATGGTCAGACTGGCCTTGGTTTCAGCCAGCGCCAGGGCTTCGGCAATGTCACGCAAGGTGCCGTCACCGCCGCCCGCCACAATATGCCGGTGCCCGGCCGCCAGCGCTTCATTGACCAGACGCTGCGCATCGCCCGCCTCCCAGGTCAGCCGAACGTCCAGCTCCCAGCCCTGCTTGCGCTTGTCTGCGACAGCATCACGCACGTCTTCGTTGAGTGACTGCTTGCCGTGAAGAATGAGCATTGCCCTGCGTTGTGTCATGACACCTCCCCTGCCGAACTGTACCGATCAAAATCTGCGAGCGACGCTCTTTCTGTATCAGCGCCCGCGTACATTTCGCACGACGCATGACTGTGACCCCGGCCAACTCAAAAAAACCCATTGGTTGCAGAAAAAAATTCACGTCATCGAGAAGGCGTTCAACCCCGCCGACACGGGATAAAACCCGGAGTCGGCGTTTCTGGATACAACGTTGCATCAGCATTTGAACATTTTCGTACTGACGCCCTTTGTTTCATGAGCTTTACTGACGCCCACACCCACCCGTTTGAATGAAGTTTTATCTTCAAACGGTTGAAAAGGTTTAAATAAAATTCTCCACCGGACGACATGTACACAGTGATATTCACAAAATACAGTCCGCATTGCTCAGCCTTGTGACATTTAGCTGACTACGCTTGATCATTATCTGCGAAGAGATAGTTTTTTGACTCCTCAAACACACCATCGAGAGACGTCCAGGATCCGCAGGGTTCAGACGTATACAGGTAGAAAGGGAGTTCTATGAGGTTGCAGCCCGTTGGCAGTCTTTCACTCACCCGTACCAGCCTGGTCGAATACTTTCTGTTTGGTATCCGCCTGGCTCACGGCGTTGCCTGCATTCTGCCCGGTCTGGCGATTCTTTTGCTGATCAAGGACAACAGCCTGCAAACACCGCAAAGTTACCTGACCATGCTGCTGTTTTTCGGCTGTGTCGGCGTATTGGTGTTTCAGGCCATGGGCGTTTATTCCGAGGCACTGTTCAGCAATGACCTGCGCATGGGCGCAATGGCACTTGCCTGGACGGCCGCCTTCGGGCTTTTGCTGTTCATGCAACAGGCAATGGGGCTGTTCGGTTATCTCTCCAATGAAGAACTGCTTATCTGGTACCTGACCAGCCTTGCCCTGTTCGGCGTCATTCGCCTGTTGCTGCTGATGCTGTTCAAGCACCAGATGCGCAAGGGCGTGTTTCTGCAAAATGCGGTGATTCTGGGTGCCACGGAAAACGGCCTGCGCCTGGCCGAATACCTGCTTGAACATCAGGACATTCGTTCAGGCGTGACCGGCTTTATCGATGACCGCATTGGCCGTATGCCCAAGACTGTCGCCAACCTTCCGCTGCTGGGCAACACCAGCGATCTGGAACGGCTGATTCGTGAAGAGAAAGTGACCCAGGTGCTGGTGGCCCTGCCGTGGACCGCGGAAAACCGCATGGATTACATCATCCGCGAGCTGCGCCGGTTACCGGTCAATGTGCTGCTGGTGCCCGACATGATTGCTTTTCGGCACACCCACAACCGCATTACCGAAGTCGCCAGGCTGCCGATGTTCAACGCCTCGGACTTGCCCCTCAACGGCTGGTCACCGTTCATCAAGCGCGCTGAGGATATTGTCCTCTCCTCGCTGGCCTTGCTGCTGCTGTCGCCGGTGATGCTGCTGGTAGCGCTGGCGATCAAGCTCGATTCGCCAGGCCCGGTGCTGTTTCGCCAGAAGCGTTATGGCTACAACAATCGCCTGATCGAAGTGTTCAAGTTCCGCTCCATGCATCAGCACCAGGCCGACGCGACGGCCGAGCAACAGACCACCCGGGGCGATTCCAGAATCACCCGCGTCGGGCGCTTCATTCGCAAGACCAGCCTGGATGAACTGCCCCAACTGTTCAACGTGGCAGCGGGCAGCATGTCGATGGTAGGGCCGCGCCCACATGCGACCGCGACCAAGGCAGCCGGCATCCTCTTCGAGCAAGCGGTGAAGGAGTACACGTCGCGACATCGCGTCAAACCCGGCATTACCGGGCTGGCGCAGATCAACGGCTATCGTGGTGAAACAGACACCGTGGAAAAAATCGAAAAACGCGTCGAGTTCGATCTTGAGTACATAGAAAACTGGTCCGTCTGGTTCGACCTGTACATCCTAATGCGCACTGTGCCTGCAGTGCTATTCACTCGTGAGGCTTACTGATGAGCATCCTCATTCCCTGCATTATCGCTGGCGGCTCCGGGACACGCTTGTGGCCCGTATCGCGCGAAGCCATGCCCAAACCGTTCATGCGCCTGCCCGATGGCGAAAGTCTGCTGCAGAAAACATTTTTGCGTGCCGCTGGCCTGTCTGGCGTAGACCGCTTGCTGACCGTCACCAACCGGGAAGTGTATTTTCGCACGGTGGACGACTATCGGCTGCTGAACAAAAGCCATGCGCGCCTGGATTTCATCCTCGAACCCTTCGGCCGCAATACGGCAGCGGCCATTGCCGCCGCCGCGCTGCATGTCAGCACGCTGTATGGCGACGATGCACAATTGCTGGTGCTGCCGGCCGATCACCTGATCACTGATGTAGCGGCCTTTTCCAAAGCTGTGGCCGCCGCCCAGGCACTGGCCGCCGAGGGCTGGCTGGTCACCTTCGGTATCGTGCCGACCGCACCGGAAACCGGTTTTGGCTACATCGAAAAAGGCCAGGCGCTCAACGCTGACGCCTGTCAGGTCGCCCGCTTTGTCGAAAAACCCGATGCGGCCGTTGCGCAGGGCTATCTGCAGAGCGGTCTGCACCTTTGGAATGCGGGCATGTTCTGCATGCGCGCCGACGCCGTGTTGCGCGAATTGCAGACCCACGCGCCCGACGTACTCAGCGCGGTCAGCACCTGCATGGCGGCGAGCCAGCGCAAGGAAGGCGGTCGCGAACTGCAGATCGAACTGGACAGTGAGTCGTTTGCACTGACCCCGGACATTTCCATCGACTACGCGCTGATGGAGCGTTCCGACAAGGTCGCCGTGGTGCCCTGCCAGCTTGGCTGGAGCGACATCGGTTCGTGGCAGGCGGTGCGCGAGCTGTCTCCCGTCGATGCGCAGGGCAACCATTGCAACGGTGAAACGGTGCTGCATGACGTCAGCAGCTGTTACATCGACTCCCCCAAACGGCTGGTCGGCGCTGTCGGTCTCGATAACCTGATCATCATCGACACCCCCGACGCCTTGCTGATCGCAGACGGTCGCCGCAGCCAGGACGTCAAGATCATTGCCCAGGAACTCAAGCGCCAGGGCCATGATGCGTACCGCCTGCACCGCACCGTCACCCGCCCCTGGGGCACCTACACCGTGCTCGAAGAAGGCAAGCGCTTCAAGATCAAACGCATCGTGGTTCGCCCGCAGGCGTCCCTGTCGTTGCAGATGCACCACCACCGCAGCGAACACTGGATCGTGGTCAGCGGCATGGCCACGGTGACCAACGGCGAGCGCGAATTCATGCTCGACACCAACGAATCGACGTTTATCAAACCGGGCTTCACGCACCGGCTGGTCAACCCCGGCGTCATCGATCTGGTGATGATCGAGGTGCAGAGCGGCGAGTACCTGGGTGAAGACGACATCGTGCGGTTTACCGACATCTACGGACGGGTGCCTGAAAAGGCAGTGAAGAGCTGAGCGCACATCTATAAACACACACCTGTAAACGCACACCTATAAAAAGCGCCGTTCACGTAAACGGCCTGAATCGATAGCAACCGGAACAGGCAGTACCCGCCAACATGAATTTATTACCCGCAAGGGAGCCGTATTTGTGCATGACAGGAGCTCAGGACCAATGAAAAGCATGATGCTGATCGCCAGCTTATTGCTGTTGAGTGCGTGCAACACCCCGTCAAGGGTGGGTTTGCCCGACGACCGTGCACAGATCGAGGCCGGCCAGGCGGCTGGCCGCGCGCTTGCCGGCAAACCGCTGCCGCCGGAGAGAATTCGTCCTGGCGACACCTTGCGAATCGTGCGCAATAGCGGCGAGGCCCCGTCGATTTCGGCGTTCACGGCCAACTCCATCTATGAACTGACCCTGTTTCAGGTGCTCAACGACGGCACTTTTTCCTACCCCTATATCGGCACTGTCAAGGCTGCCGGCCTGACGTTGCAACAGCTCAATGATCTGCTGGAAAGCAAGTTGCAGAACGTCTACCGCGAGACTGCGCTGACCATCAATATTTCCCAGTCGCCAGGCAATACCGTGTTTGTCGGCGGCGCGGTGCGCAACTCGGTCACGCTGCCGATCAATGTGGCCACCAACCTCAATCAAGCGATTCTCGGCGCAGGCGGCGTGGCGCTGGACGCCGACGCTGGCCAGGTCGCACTGCTGCGCCAGGAAGAAAACGGGCTCTACAAGACCTACTTTTTCGACTACAGCAAGTTCCTCTGGGCGGATGCCGGTGGCATGACCGCGCCGGTGCTGTTGAAACGCGGCGATATCGTGTTCGTTCCCAAATCCACGGTCGGCAACAAGGTTGACGGCGTATCCCTGTATTTCAACCAGCTGATTCCCTTTGCGAAGTCGATCGGCCTGGGCCTGAATTACGAGTTGCGCAGTACCAATTAATTGTCAGGGATACCGACATGATCAACATCCGCTCATTCCGCGACCTGCTGCGCCTGTTCTTCATTTTCAAGCGCGACGTCAAGATTACTGTGCTGGCGACCTTCGTCATCATTTTGCTGGGTGCCTTTCTGCTGCCCAACCGCTACGAATCGACGGCCCTGCTGCTGGTCAAGCCCGGCCGCGACAGCAGCACCGTGCCTATCGAGCTTTCCGACCGACAAGCCATCGTGATACCGAGCGGCCTGCGCGACCCGTTGCTGGACGAAGAGCGCATGCTGACCGGTCGGCCGATCATGCGTGCGGTGTCCGAGAAGTACCTTGCAGAGTTGTCGATGGCGCCCCCTGAAACCGGTGTGCTGGCGTCGATAAAGAACGGCATCAAAGCGGTCGTCGGGGCCGTCGCCGACGGTGTGCGTAGCGTTCTGCAGTTTATCGGCCTGGTGGAAAACCGTTCGCAGTCCGACCGACTCGCCGAAGACCTGGAGAAAAGCTTCAAGGTCAGCCATGAGCCTGGCTCATCGGTGATGGAGCTGAGGTTTACCTGGAACGACCCTGCCACCGCGCAAACCGTGCTCAAGACCTGGATCGAGGAGTACCAGTTGCAACGCACCAAGACCCTGGGCCGGGTCAGCCTGTATGCGTTTTACGAGTCGGAAGTGAAGAGCACCGGCGACAACATCATCGAGTACAAGAAGCAGATTCAGAACTACCTCAATCAACTGAGCGCGGTCAGTATTTCCCAGCGCCTGGCCGATACCTCGCAGGGGCTCAACGATCTGCGCACCGAGCGCAATAACACGACCCGCTCCATCGCCTCGACCAAGGCCGGTCTGGACCTGCTGAAAAAGCAACTGGCCGAGCAGCCCAAGACGGTTTCAGCCGGACGCGAACTGGCGCTCAACCCCAATCGCCAGGACTTGCAGACCCGCATCAACGGCAAGGAAGTGGAGCGCCAGGAAATGCTTCGTTCCTTCAAGGAGCAGGCACCGCCGATTCGCGCCATCAACGAGGAAATCGACAACCTCAAGAAGCTGCTCAACGGGCAGGATGCGACGGTTCAGCGCTCGGAAAGCATCACGCCCAACCCGATCTACAACCGGATGCAGAACGTCTATGCCGATCAGCAGACCAGCTACGCACGCCTGCAAACCCAGTTCGCCCAGCAGAACGCGCAGATCGCTCAGCTGGAAACCGACCGTCAGCAGGCCTTGAATCTGGAACCGGAGCTTTCGCGCCTGCAGAACGAACTGGACGCAGCCGAGAAAAGCTACGCGCTGTACAAGGACAGCCTGGAAAAGTCGCGCATTGACCGTGAGCTGGACAACAGCCAGATCAGCAATATCGCGACCATCGAGGAAGCGACCTTCAACCCGAGCCGCGTCTTCCCGAAAAGCCTGCTGATGCTGCTCCTGGCACTGCCGCTGAGCTTCGTGGTGGGCGCGCTGGCGCTGTACTTCTTCTACTTGCTCGACCAGCGCATTCATGACGGCGACAAGATCGAGAGCAGTTTTGGCGTTCCGGTCT
The DNA here is from genome assembly GCF_000444135.1 of Pseudomonas avellanae BPIC 631. Classification (GTDB taxonomy): domain Bacteria; phylum Pseudomonadota; class Gammaproteobacteria; order Pseudomonadales; family Pseudomonadaceae; genus Aquipseudomonas; species Aquipseudomonas avellanae. The sequence continues at coordinate 34,233 of NZ_ATDK01000231.1, read as the reverse complement.
GGACCAGCCTGCCCGATCTTGAGCGCGCTCAGGAACGCAGCGCCGCCTTTACCTCCAACCTGCATCGGGTGTACGGCGTTCTGCCGCTGGATCAGGTGGAAGAACGCGGGCTGACCCTCGGTTTCACCTCGGTCAAGTCCGGCGCAGGCGTGTCGTTTGTGATCGAGCGGCTCAGCACGCTGTTGGCCGAACAGGGCCATCGGGTCCGCAGCCAAGGCCCCGGCCCGGCAAGCCCTGGCGAAATAGTGCTGATCAACGCCTCGGCGCTGTCGGCTAATCAGGACGCATTTGTGCTGTTGCGCAAGGCCGAACTGATCGTTCTGGTGGTGCGCGCCGAAGACACCACGGTGCCCATGCTTGAAGACACGCTGCACAACCTCAATACCGCGTTCAAGAAAGTCGACGGCATCATCATCAACCGGCGTCGCTTTGAAGTGCCGGAGCAGGTGCTCAGATTCCTCAAGCGGATAGGGAGCCGTGGCTGATGCGCATTGCCCTGCTTGCGCCACTGCCACCCGAGCAGAACGGCATCGCCGACTACGCCGGGCATCTGCGCCAGGCGCTCGAAGGCCTCGGCCTGCAAGTCAGCACGCCGCTGCAGGGGATCGGTAACGATCCTCGTGCCGCGCAGCAGCGTGTTGCCGATACGGACTGGAGCGAAATCGATCTGGTTCATGCCGAACTGGGCGGCGGGCGACTGGCTGAATTTCAGGCCCTGCGTACCCTGCGCAAGCGGTTCCCGAACCTGCCGCTGACGGCAACCGTGCACGACCCCGAGCGGCTGGTGTGGCGGCGCGAAAAACTGCCTTGGTCGCTGTCGATAGCGGCCGGCATGCGTTCGCCCTTGCCGGAGATCGCCACGGTGCTGGCCGACCCGCTGTGCCTGCATGAGGAGCGGCAACTGGCGCGGCACATGACCCGCCTTGTAACGCTGACTCAGGCTGGCAGCCAGTGCCTGCGCCAGCGCATGGGGCTCGACGCCAGGCAGATGGTGGTGATCAATCATGGCAACGTCGCCATCGATCCTGTGCCGTTGCCGCCCTTGAAGCCCTTGCACCTGCTGTATTTCGGTTTTATCTATCGCGGCAAGGGCATCGAGGACCTGCTCGACGCGCTGGCCAATGTGTTCACCGCTCAGCCGCAACTACGCTCCGCCGTACGCCTGACCCTGGCCGGCGGCAGCGAGCCGGAAATGGCCTTCGGCCCGTCGGGCAGCTACCTGGAACAGTTGCGCCTGCACATTCGTCAGTTGGGATTGGTCGACCTGATCGACTGGCAACTGGACCTGCCTGCCGAACAGATCCCGCAGGTCATTCAGGCCCATCATGTGATGGTCCTGCCCTATCGCGAGTCGAGCAAACTGAAGATTCTTGGCAAACTGCGCGGTACCAGCGGCGCACTGTCGTGGGCAGTGGCCTGTGGCAGAGGCGTGATTACCTCGGACGCGCGATCATTTGCCGAGGAAGTCTCGCACGGCAACGGCATGATCTACCCGCAGGGCGATGTAGCGGGGCTGACCAGCGCGCTGGCGCGTGTTTGCGCAACACCGGAGCTGGTCGAACAATGGGCCGCAAACGCCGCGCACATGGGCAAGGCCAGGGTCTGGAGTCACACTGCCGAACATTTCCGGGATGTCTTCCGCCAAGCCTGCGAGGAAAAGTGATATGCAACGTCCATCCAGATTCCGGCTAGCCATCACCACGGCACTGATCGCCGCCACACTGAGCGGCGCCGCTCAGGCTGCGACAGTGCTCAAAGGCCCGCGCGAAGTGGTCTGGAAGGATTTTCTCGGCGTCAACGTACAGTTTCAGTACTTCGCGCCGGACATCTATCAGCAGCAGATGAACCGCCTCGACGAGCTGGGCCTGAACTGGGTGCGGCTGACCATCCACTGGCCAATCATCGAACCGCAAAAGGACCAGTACGCCCTGACCGAACTGGATGCCGCCATGGCGGCGATCAAGGCCCGCAACTACAACACGCTGGCGTACCTGGTCGGTTCGGCGTCTTTCGCCAGCAGCGCGCCGGCCGATGCGCAGAGCCGCGATCAATACCCGCCCAAGGGCTTCAACGTTTTTGCCGCACGCATGACCGCCCTCGCCCAGCGCTACCCGCAAGTGAACAACTGGCAGGTGTGGAACGAGCCGAACATCATCTGGCTGCCCAAGGAGGACCCGGCGGCGTATGGCCGTCTGCTGACCACCACCGCCGATGCGATTCGCGCCGTGCTGCCGAACAAGACCATCGTTACCGCAGGCATGGCCTATTACAGCCAGATGCACAGCACCTCCGGCTATATGTTGCAGACCTTGATCGACAACGGCCTGGGCCAGCAGAACATCGTCGCCGCCTACCACCCGTATTCCGAGTACCCGGAAGGCGACTCGGTGCCGGACCGTGATTTTCTGGTGCGCGCCAATGCCATGAACCAGTTGCTGCACAGCAATGGCGTCAGTCAGGTGTGGGCCACCGAATGGGGCTGGTCGAGCTACGCCGGCCCTGTGGAGATGCAGCGTCTGATCGGCACTCCCGGCCAGGCCGACTACACCCTGCGACGCCTGGCGCTGATGAGCGCCATGGATTTCCAGCGCATCTTCCTGTTCAACCTCAGCGATCTGGATGAGCGCGCTTCGGCCCGCGACCAAGGCTACGGGCTGCTCGACCTGCAAGCCAGCCCCAAACCGGTCTACACCGCGCTGCAGAATTTTCTGAAGATCACCGGCCCCCGCCTGCAACCTGCCGATCCGCCTGCGGTAAGCAGCGTGCCGGACGACCTGTACGCCGTGCCGTGGACCCGTGAAGACGGCACCCGCCTGCTGATGTTCTGGAGTGCCGCCGGCACATCGCTGACGTTCCCGAACATTACCAGCGCCGTCGTGCATGACCCGCTGACCGGCGGCCGAACCCCGCTGTCCGGCAGCCAGGGCATCACTTTGCTGCTCAAGCCATCTCTGCAAATCCTGGAATGGAAGCCCTGAGCCATGCGAATTCTATGGACGCTCCCTTATCTGCCGTGGCCGACCACCAGTGGCGGCAAGACCCGGGAATACCATTTGCTGCGCAACCTGGCAGCGCGCGGCCACCGTATTACCCTGCTGGTACAGTCCAAGACTGCCCTGGACGAAAACACTCGCTCGGCGCTGGAGCCCTGGCTGGAACGCCTGATCGTGATCGAGCGTCGCCCGCTGTCGAGCCTGCGCACCCTGCTGGCCGTGGCGTTCGCACCGGCGCCGATGCTCGCCAGCGTCAACGGTTACGCGCCGAAACTGGAAAAAGCATTCGAGCAGTTGCTTGAGGAACACTGGGACATCATTCAGTTGCAGCATACCTATTCCTTTCAGCCATTCGAGCGCGCGCTGAAGCGCTCGGGCAAGCCGTTCGTGCTCACCGAGCACAACGTCGAGTCCGATCTGGGTGCGGCCAGTTACGATCGCCTGCCACGCTGGGCCAATGCGTTCGCGGTGTACGATCGCTGGCGCTACCGGCGCTGGGAAACCCGCGTATTTCGCCAGACCGGCGAACTGATCGCGGTCACCGAAGACGACGCCAAAGTGCTGTCGCGCCTCAGCGGCAGGGCCACCTCCTATGTGGTCAACAGTGTCGATTGCGGCTACTACGCCAGCGTTCACGCTGACCGTAACAGCCGTCGCCTGCTGTTCATCGGCAACTACGAGTACGGCCCCAACCTCGACGCCATCGAATGGGCGCTGGACGAAATCATGCCGCAGGTCTGGGCTCAGGCACCCGATGTGCGCTTTGCCATCGGCGGCTTTGGCATGCCTCAAACCTGGCGTGAGCGCTGGCCTGACCCGCGCATCGAATGGCTCGGTTTTGTACCGGACTTGCGCACCCTGCAGGCCAGCGCTGCGATGTTCTTCGCGCCACTGCGCCAGGGCGGCGGCTCGAAACTCAAGACCCTTGAAGCCATGGCTGCCGGTCTGCCGGTGGTGACCACCGCGCAGGGCGTTTCCGGCCTGTCGGTCACCAATGGTGAACATTATCTGGGCAGCGAAGACGCGTCCGGGCTGGCAACACTGATCGTCGAATACGCCGACAAACCGTCACGGCTCGAACAGATCGGCGAGGCTGGCCGCGTTTATGTACGCGCCCGGCACGACTGGTCTGTGTCGGCCGCGCAACTGGAAGTCATCTACACCCGTTTTTCGCAACCCAAGCAAGGATCGCGCTCATGCGTATAGGACTCGACTACCGCGCGGCTGCCGGTTACCCCATCAGCGGCATTGGCCGGCAGAACTTCGCGCTGGAAAAAGCCTTTCGCGCACATCCGGACGTGCAACTGCAATTGTTCGGCGTAGCGCCTTACGACCATCCGGTGCGCCGCCTGATTCATGCCCCGCGCTGGGCAGCGCCACTGGACTCGGTGCATCGTCTGCCGGACCGCCTGCGCTTCGAAGGCGCGTTTCTGCCCGGTGCACTGCGCGATGCAGGGATCGAGATCTACGTCGCCAACATCAACATGGGCCTGCCGCTGGGCCGCAAACCGGCGGGCATGCGCTACGTGCTGCAACTGCATGACCTGTTTCAGCTCACTCAGCAGAACAATCACGGTTCACGCCTCAAAGCCCGGGTGTACCGCTTCACCGACCATGTGTCGATTGCCTGGTCGCTCAAGGTCGCCGACCAGATCTGGACGCCGTCGCAATTCACCGCCGACGAGGCCGCACGCCTGTTTCCCGCCATCAGGGACAAACTGCGCGTCGTGCCATTGTTGGTCGAGCGCTTTCAGGGCGAGCCGGCTGATATCACTCAGTTGCGTCTGCCTCAGCGTTACTGGCTGTGCGTGGGCACGCGCGAGCCGCGCAAGAACATCAAATGGTTCGTCGATGCCTGGCAGACCGCCCGCATGCAGTTTGCCGACACCCCGGAGCTGGTACTGGTCGGTGGCGACGAGCCGTTGACCGAAGCCCAGCGTCAGTTGCCGGGGCTGCATGTGCTGAGCGGCCTCAGCGATGCCGAGCTGCACGCGGTCTACAAACACGCCGAGCGGCTCTGGCAGCCCTCCAGAAGCGAAGGTTTCGGGCTGCCGGTGATCGAGGCGCTGAACGTCGGCACACCGGTTGCCGTGGCCACCGGATCGTCACTGGACGAAGTTGCACCGCCCCATAGTCCGCGCTTTTCGCCTGACGACAGCGCCAACCTCATCAGGCTGATGGGCAGCCTTTCCCCTGCCCCCGAAGAAGACCCCGCCATTGCCCTGGAATGGACGCAACGCTATCAGCTGAAAGCCTTTTGCGAGCGCGTGCACGCCACACTGGAGGAACTGCGCTGATGCCATTGGCCATGCCCGTTGGATTACTGGTCAGCCTGTTGTTCGGGGTGATGATCTGGCTATTGCCAATACCGCTGGTGCTGATGGCTGTGCTCGGTATCGCCGCGGTGCTCACCGTAATTCGCCGCCCGGTGCTCGGGCTGCTGCTGTTTGGTCTGATCGGCACCTTTCTGCCCTACTCCACGGTGCAGATCGGCATTCGCACCACGGTGTCCGAAGCGCTGATCATGCTGACGTGGGCCAGCTACCTGCTGCAGGGTGTGTTTCAGGGTCACGACAAGGCGCCCGCCATGCTGCGCACCGAGCGGCTGCTGGTAGCGTTGATGCTGTTCAGTGCCTTCCCGTTTCTGGTCGGCCAGCTGACCGTCGTCGCCGAAGGCAACGGGCCGGTCAACTGGGTCCGCTGGCTGTTCAACCTGTCGATTCTGTTTCTCGTGCCGCGCCTGCTCACCGACCTCAAGACCCTGGAAAGCCTGGTCGTGGCGGTGCTTGGCGGGACATTACTGTTGTTGCTTATGTCGATTTCGGTCTACGTGACCAAACGCTCGGGGACGGCCATTATTCCTATCCTTGGCAGCCTGGGTTACAGCGGCGCCGATATTCTCAACGAAAGCCTGCAATCGTTCTCCAGCCGGATGGGCTCGCCGTGGATGCACCCCAACGTGGCAGGCGGAGCGCTGGCAATGCTGATGCCGCTGGCGTTCTGCTTTGGCATGACGCGCAGTGGCGCAGCCCGCAAGCTGGGCCTGGCGGTGGCGGTGCTGGGGGCCATCGGCCTGCTGCTGACCGGTTCACGCGGTGCGTTGGTGAGCCTGGTGGCCGTGATGCTGTGGATGGCCCGGCGGCGTATTCCGCATTTGGGACGGTTGTTGATGGGTGGCATGATTGCCGGTGTCGTGCTGTTGATGTTCTATCCGCCGTTGCAAGAGCGACTGATGAGCCTGTTCACCAACGACGACGTCAGTACGGCGATTCGCTTCCTGGAGTACAGCCATTTCCCGGACGCCATGGCCACCTTTCCGTTCGGCATCGGCTTCAAGACCGACCCGCCGGTGCTGGGCTACACCCAGTTCGGTATTTCCAACCTGTGGCTGAATTTCATCTACAAGATTGGCCTGCCGGGCATGCTGCTGTTCATCGCCATCACCCTCAGTTGGTGGAAGGAAGTGCGCCCCGCGTCCGGCCAAGTGGTGTTGACTCACGAAAACGCCATTGCGCTGGGCTGCACGACGGGTGTGCTGGCGGCGTTGTTCAGCGGCCTGTTTGACCACTATTTCAGTTTTACCAGCGTGCTGGCTGCCTTGTTCTGGCTATTTGTCGGCATCAGCCTGCACGAAACCAGACGTCTGCGCGCCAAGGCCGCACACAGTCATCAATACCCTGTCACCTCACCCGAGCCGGGAGCCTCCTCATGAAACACCGCATGCTGCATTCTCATAATCTCAGAGAGGCACTGCCCGACTATGCACGCAAGATGGCGGTGCCACTCGACGAGCTGGAAGCAGCGTACCAGTGGATGCTCGACAACGAAGTGTGCTTCGAGACACGTATCAAGGAGCGGACCCTGTCGTTCATCTGCTACCTGAACATCGAGCCGAGAATCGAAAACCCGCTGGCGCGGCGCTTCTACAAGCTGCTGGCGAGCGAGACGCTGGGGGCACTGATTCCGTTGTACGGAATCAACTGGCCGACCCTGCGTGACCGTATGTTGCGAACCTGGGAGCAGGCTTACAACATCCTCATCTGCAAGATCCCCAGCCATACTCTGCGCCTGCTGTGGCTGCGCATCGGCGGGGCGAAAATCGGCAAGGGTTCGACCGTATGGCGCAACACCGAGGTGCTCGGCGTCGACAGCCTGCGCATCGGCAACGACAGCACCGTGGGTTGGCACTGCCAGCTGGACGCGCGCGGCGGGCTGGTGATCGGTGATCACGTCACCATCGCCTCGCATGTGCTGATCATCGCCGGCGGCCACGACCTCAACGAACCTGAATTCTGGGCGGTCGGCGGGCCGGTGTTCATCGGCGACTATGCGTGGATCTGCAGCCGCGCCCTGCTCTCCTTCGGCGCCGATATCGGCGAAGGCGCCGTGGTAGGCGGCAATAGCGTGGTGTCCAAACCTGTCGCGCCCTACGCGATCGTCAGCGGGCCGAACGCCGAGGTCAAAGGCGAGCGCGCACGTAATCTCAATTACAAGGTGGGCGGCAAAGGCCTGTTCACCTTGTTCCACTGATCAGCGGCGCAGGCGATGCTTGGCTCGACACTCTGGCTGACACTGGCCACCCTCACCGGCCTGGCAGCCGGTTTTGCCCGTGAATGGCTGCTGGTGGCGGCCTGGGGTGCGGGGGGCCAGAGCGATGCCTTTCTGGTCTCGATGTTTGTGCCCGAGGCGCTGCGCATGTCGCTCGCAGCGGGGTTGCTCAGCGCTGCCGCATTGCCGCTGTACCAGCAACGCTCGGCCGAGCGGCAGCAGCGCTGGCTGGCAGGCATGGCCCCGCGCCTGCTGCTGACCGGCGTGGCAGTGAGCATCGCGCTGGCGGCGGGTGCCGGAATACTGGTCCGTCTGATCGGGCCGGGGCTGGATGCCGAGGGCTACGCCCAGGCTGCCAGCGGCCTGCACTGGCTGGCGTGGTGCGCACCCGGCTTTCTGTTACACGCGCTGTTCTGCGTGCCGTTGCAGGCGCGTTCGCGGTTTGTCCTGGCCGGTTTGGGTTCGCTGCTGTTCAATTTACCACCGGTGGTCTATCTCGCCACTTTTGGTCACGCGTCCACATCGGTGGGCGTGGCCAGTGCCTGTGTACTGGGCAGCGTGCTGATGCCGAGCGTGTTGTTACCGGCGCTGTACCGTTCAGGCTGGCGACCCTGCCAGTGGCAATCGGAAGCCGGTGCCGTGCGTGAGCTGTTGCAACGCATCGGGCCACTGCTGAGCAGCAACCTGGCCAGCCAGGGGCTTGCCCTGCTTGAGCGAATGGTCGCTTCGCTGCTCGGTGAAGGCGCAGTGACCTGGGTCAATCTGGCGCGCAAGCTGATCAACCTGCCGTTGATCGCGCTGATGAGCCTGAATCAGGTACTGCTGGGGCTGATGAGCGGCAGCGCGGGTGATCAGCGCCTGTCCCTGTTGAGGCGCGGGCTGGGCAGCGCCACGCTGCTGACCTTGCCCGCCGTGGCCGGTTTGATTGGCGCGGCGGGTGCGCTGGTCACGCTGCTGTTGCCCAATCAGACCCACGACGGTCCGTTGCCGGGGCTGCTGGCCTGGTTCGCCGTGCCGCTGATGTTCGGTGCCTGGAACGCCCTGCTGGCGCGCTATGCCTACGCGGCCGCTGACACGCGCCTGCCGCTCAACTGCGAACTGATCGGCAGCCTGTGCAACGCGCTGTTGCTCGGCACATTGCCCTTTGTGTTCGGCCTGACCGGCATCGCCATCGCCGCACTGGGCGGCGCACTGGTCACCGGTGTGCTGCTGATGCGCCGGCAGTCGTTGCTGAGCGTTTTGCCGTGGCGCAGTCATTGGGCGCTGGGCAGCCTGCTGATGGCGATCGCCGCCCTTTTGCTGCACCCGCTGCAAAACACCTGGCTGCAACTGGGCTTGAGCTGCTTTTATGGTGTGGTGCTGCTGGTCGGTCTGGCGTTGTGGCTCAAGCCGTGGCGCAACGTGGCCGCCTGATCGGTGGCCTGGCGACAGGCTTGCCGGAAACGCTCCAGGCTCGGCGAAATGAACTTGTCGCGGTGCCGGATCATGAAAAAGCGCCGATTCAACGGCGGTAACGGGCTGGCAAGCGCTTTTAACTGCCCGCTCGCCAGCAAGTCAGCCGCCACCCGACGGGACAGGCAACTGATGCCGATGCCCTGAGCCAGGGTGCGCTTTATCGCCTCGGAGCTGCCTATCTCGCGCAGGTCTTGCAGATCATGCAAGTGCCTGAGCAACAGGTGTTCGACTTCTTCGCGGGTGCCTGAACCCGGCTCGCGCAACAGCCATTCCGCGTCCTGCAACTCACCCAGCGATACCTGTTTCTGGCGGGCCAGAGGGTGATTGATGCCAGCAACAATGACCATCTCATCGACACTCCACGGCTCGGCGATCAGTTCCGGAAGGTGACAGGGTGCCTCGATCAGCCCCATGTCGATCTCGAACCGGGCGACCTTGCGAGCGATCAGCGCACTGTTGCAGATGTCCACGTCCACCCGCAGCAAGGGTGCCGATTCGCGCAGTGCGCCGACAATTGACGGCAGCTCGTAATTGCCGATGGTGCTGCTACTGCCGATTCGCAAGCGTGCGTTCAACGTGGTGTCGGGCAATAGAAAGCTGTCTTCGATCTGCTGGGCGTTTTCGAGCATTTTCATGGCGCGCGGTAATAAGCTCTGGCCGCTGTCGTTGAGTACCAGGCGCTTGCCCACCCGGTCAAACAGGCGGGTGCCCAGCGCGCTTTCCAGTTCATTGAGCGCCGCACTGGTTGCCGATTGGGACAACGCCAGTGCATTGCCAGCGCTGGTGGTGCTGCCAAAGCGGGTGATCGCACAGAAAATCTGCAGCTGACGCAGGTTGAGCCTCACGCCTGAACTCCGAAAAAACCTACCTGAAAATCAGGTAACAAGTATCGAGACTACCCGTTTAGAGAATTGATTGTCGACCCTTACACTGATGGCAGATTCCACCGCCACCCAGCAGGACAACGTCATGAGCCGCTTCGCCACTGTCATCACGCGTAACGCGCCCTTCACCGCTTTGGCAAGCCCACGGGAAGCCGTCCGTCAATTCACGCCCAACTGGTTCGCCGTCACCATGGGCACCGGCATTCTGTCGCTGGCACTCGCCCAACTGCCAGGGAATGTGGCCGTGTTGCGCGACGCAGGTGAAGCGCTGTGGTTTCTCAATGTCGCGCTGTTCGCCCTGTTCAGCGTGATGTACGCGAGCCGCTGGCTGCTGTTTTTCGACGAGGCGCGGCAGATCTTTGGCCATTCGACGGTCTCGATGTTCTTCGGCACCATCCCCATGGGCCTGGCAACCCTTATCAATGGCCTGCTGGTGTTCGGACCGGCGCGCTGGGGCGATGCAGTGGTGCCGGTCGCCGAAGCCCTGTGGTGGCTGGACGTGGCGATGGCATTGGCTTGTGGCGTACTGATCCCGTTCATGATGTTCACCCGTCAGGAGCACAGCATTGAAAAGATGACCGCTGTGTGGCTGTTGCCTGTGGTCGCGGCAGAAGTTGCAGCGGCCTGCGGTGGTTCACTGACCGCGCATCTTGCAACCACAAACGCGCAGTTCACCGTGCTGATCACCAGCTATGTGCTGTGGGCCTATTCGGTGCCCGTGGCGCTGAGCATTCTGGTCATTCTGCTGCTGCGGCTGGCGCTGCACAAACTGCCCCACGAGAGCATGGCGGCGTCGAGCTGGCTGGCACTCGGGCCGATCGGTACGGGCGCACTGGGCATGCTGGTGATGGGCAGCGACGCCCCGGCGATCTTTGCCGCGCACGGGCTGGCGTCGGTCGGGACCGTGGCGGCAGGCGTGGGCGTGATTGTCGGTATGCTTTTCTGGGGGCTGGGCCTGTGGTGGATGGCGCTGGCCGGGCTGATCACGCTGCGTTATTTCAAGCAGGGCCTGGCGTTCAATCTGGGCTGGTGGGCCTTTACCTTTCCGCTCGGCGTGTATGCATTGGCAACTCTCAAGCTTGGCGCGACATTGAACCTGAGTTTTTTCGATGTGTTCGGCGTGGGCCTGGTCGCGATGCTGGCCGTCATGTGGTCGATTGTGGCAGTGCATACCCTGGCGGGCGCGTATCGGGGTCATCTGTTCGTTTCGCCTTGCATTGCTGCACGAGCATGTGCCCGCCGGTAAATCTCCTTGAACTTACGTTCCCGGCGAGACGCCTGAGGTAGACACCTTCAGGATAGAGAGCCCCATGCACAACTCAGCGTTCACTGGCAGCTACGGCACTCGAGACCAGAACATCGTCATCAATTCCTACACCACCGTGCTGCGCAAGAACGGCGTGCCTCACGAGTTGTTTGCTACTTACTGGCGAGATGTCCACGGCCCGTTGTGCGCCCGTCTTCCGGGGTTGGGCTGGTACGTGCAGCACCACCTGAGCCGCGAAAAGGACGGTCACCTGTGGCCGATCATCGAGGGCGTCAGGCCTCTGGAGGGTTACGTACTGGATGGCGGCGTGGAAATCGGCTTTTTGTCTGCCGCAGACCAGACGCAATTCAAGGACGCCAGTTCTCTGCTGTTCTCCGACGAGCAAAACATGTTCGAAGAAACCATCGCCTACGATGTGCCGGACGGTTCCAGCACGCTGGTGGATCGCCTGGCCAACCCGATCCCCAATGAAACAGCCACGCTGGACAAAATGCACCTGCATTTCCACCTCGACGGCAACAATCTGCCCGCTGCCCGCGACGCGGTAGAAAAGCTCGCACGCGAGATGGCCAGTTCCGATGCAGTGCTCAAGCTGCGCCTGCACCTGGCGCAACCCTATGACAACGCAGAGCCTGCACCGCCTGCGCCAGGGGTTGATCACGAGGTCGAAGCATCGCGGCTGAATATCGTCATGATGGAACTGGTTTTCGAGTCGGCCTGGGCACGTCGCACCTATTATGCTGGCGAACATTTCAAGGCGATCACCGAAGGGATCAGCAAGCACGTGCACCATGTCACGCCGTTTGGCGTCAGCGGTGTCTACACCTACGTGCGCGATGCGCTCATGACCACCGCGGGCATACGTGGCAGCCGGCAGGCCGAGCTGATCCGCCAACTGGGGGCGATCAACCAGACCCGGCCCGAGGTCGAAAACCTGTTTGGTGCAGCGGCGAAATCCTGATGGTTTTTCAGCCGGTTTGAATGACTCATTAACCTTATCGGGCTCAGGGCAAAATCGTGCTTTACTCCATGCAAATGCAACCGGGCGAATTCGATGAGAACCCTGACCACGCGTGAGGTTTACCAGCAACTGCGGGATGCGGCGATGGGCACAAGGTCACTGCGGCTGATCGGCGAAGCCTCTGACTCGGGGTTGCAGCAGGTCGACATAGAAGGCTGGCTAATCACCCTGGAAATAACCGACAGCAGCCCGACCCGTTGCCGATATTGTTGCTGCCCACAAGGCCGGGAAGGCTCGTTCGAGAGTTGGCTGCGTACTGACCCGGTCAGCTTGCTCAGTGGCTGGGAGCACGCGCAGATCGAGCGGCTGCTGGGCGAGGCTGGTGCCGGCCAGATGCCGGGGTGAGTACGCCTCAAGCTTTCGCGAGCAATGCGGATCGCCGCCCCGGTCGCTCCCACAGAGGCCGGTGCAGTCGCTGAATATTTCGTGTACCAATCCGTCCGCTTTCGCGAGCATGATCGCCCCCACAGAGGCCAGTGCAATCGCTGAATATCGCGCAGTTGCTGAATCGTTTAACTGGGCGTTAAATAGGCGCTCAGACGCAACACCATAATTCCAATAATTTCAGAAGGACCACCGCCATGAAATCCCTTCCCCTGCTCGTAGGCCTCGGCGCGTTGACCGCCGCTTCCAGTGTTTTTGCCTGGGATTACGTGCTGCTCGACACCGACAAGGCTGCGCAGAACCAGCAGATCACCAGTCAGCAACTGGGCGTCAAGACCGACAAGCCATTCACCATCACCCTGCGCACCCTGCACGGTGGTCGTCAGGAAGGCGTGAGCATCATCGATATCGATAACGGCACCATGAAGCTTTCGGTGGTGCCGACCCGTGGCATGAACGTGCTGCAGGCGTCGGTGGGCGATGTGCGCATGGGCTGGGATTCGCCGGTCAAGGATGTGGTCAACCCGGCGTTCATCGAGCTCAATGGCCGTGGCGGACTGGGCTGGCTGGAAGGCTTCAACGAACTGGTCGCCCGCTGCGGCTACGAGTGGGTCGGTCATCCGGGCATGGACAATGGCGAGTTGCTGACCCTGCACGGTCGCGCGGCCAACATTCCGGCCAGCAAGGTCACGCTGCAGATCGACGAAAAACCGCCGTATGCGATCCGCCTCAAGGGTGAGCTGAAGGAACAGGCATTCAAGAAAGTCGATTTCTCGGTGCAGACCGAACTGGTCACCGAGCCCGGCAGCACGAGCTTTTCGCTCAACGATACGCTGACCAACAACGGCGATTATCCGAAGGAATACCAGGCGCTCTACCACAGCAACTTCAGCACGCCGTTCCTGGAACAAGGCGCGCGTTTTGAAGCGCCGGTCAAACAGGTCTCGCCGTTCAACGAGAAGGCCAAGGGTGATCTGGGCGACTGGCAGACTTACCGCGCACCGACGCCGGACTACGACGAAACCGTCTACAACATCGTGCCTTATGGCGACGCCAAGGGCGACACCGTCACCGTGCTGCACAACAAGGCCGGCAACCTCGGCGTAGCGGTCGGCTTCAATACACAGCAGCTGCCGGTGTTCTCGCTGTGGAAAAACACCGACACCAAAGGCCAGGGTTACGTAACCGGGCTGGAGCCAGGCACCAGTTTCTCCTACAACCGCCGCTTTCAGCGCCCACTGAACCTGGTGCCGACCATCGCGCCCAAAGAACAACGTCAGTTCCAGATCACCTACAGCCTGCTGGCTGACAAGGGAGCTGTCGACAAGACGCTGGGGCAGATCAAGCGCATTCAGGACGGTCGCGAGACCGAAGTGCGCAAAGAGCCGTTGGTGAACCTGACCAAAGAGCAATGATCCATCACTGAAACTTTCAGCGCTGCTTGCTGAACAAGGCCGGGCCTCGACGTACGCCAATACGTCGACATCCGGCCTTGTTTCGTTTGGGCTGTAAAGTTTCTGATAACTCCTGGGGCTTTTGCCTGTCTACACCCTCTCAACCCTTCAACAACGAGCGTGCATATGAAAATCCTGATGGTTCTGACTTCCCATGACCAACTGGGCGACACCGGCAAGAAAACCGGTTTCTGGCTCGAAGAGTTTGCTGCGCCGTACTACGTGTTCAAGGATGCCGGCGCCGAAGTCACGCTGGTTTCGCCTGCTGGCGGTCAACCGCCGCTTGACCCGAAAAGCGATGAGCCTGACGCACAGACCGCTGAAACCGAGCGTTTCGCCAAAGACGCCGATGCTCAGAAAGTGCTGGCCAATACTGGCCTTCTCGCCGAAGTCAACGCTGCCGATTTCGACGCCGTGTTTTATCCGGGCGGCCATGGCCCACTATGGGACCTGGCAGAAGACCAGCATTCCATCGCTCTGATCGAAGCATTCGCCAAGGCTGACAAGCCGCATGGCCTGGTGTGCCACGCGCCCGGCGTGCTGCGTAAAGTCAAAGCACAAAATGGCGAGCCGCTGGTCAAGGGCCGTCGCGTTACCGGCTTTACCAACAGCGAAGAAGAAGCCGTTGGCCTGACCGACGTGGTGCCGTTTCTGGTCGAAGATGCACTCAAGGAATTGGGCGGCGACTACTCCAAGGGCGATGACTGGAGCGTTTACGTGCTGACCGACGGCAAGCTGGTCACCGGGCAAAACCCGGCCAGCTCTGCGCAGGCGGCCAAAGATGTACTGACCTTGCTGAGCTGATGCGTTTTGCGCGGTTCGGTGTCTGAAAATACCGTACCGGACCGCGCGTCATATAAATCGAATCTTGCTGATCCCCTACTGACCAATATTCAGACAGCCTACCTATCTGGAGAACGGTCATGAAAGATGAATCCAAACGCGAAGACCTTGATCACAAACCGGAAAACGCCGGCAAAGTAGGCGAAAAGAACAAAGCGCTCAACCAGCAGGGCGAACAACCCCGGCCTGCTACCTCACCTGATCCGCAGAAAGACAAGTCCGGTAGTTGAGCACTGGTCGCTATGCACAAGTCCCGAAGAGCTCAGAGAACGGCTTCTGCCCGAAGGGCGTGGGAGCGGGCTTGTCTGCGAAGGGCTGCGAAGCGGACCTGAAACCGGTGACCTCGGTTGTGTCCGATGTACCGTATGTATAGATTTTGTTGCCGGTGCCCGGCAGTTCGCGGACAAGTCCGCTCCTACAAAAAACAAGAGGTCGCGGACAAGCGAAGCGTCGCCCGGTCCGCTCCCACACAAGCGACGTGTCGCCCGATCCCTCGGCCTGCGGCTGAAATCAAAAACAGATGTGTGTACCACCACGAGCGCGACGCACAGCTCAAAGCAACCCGCGCTCGGCGCACACCTTCACGATCTGCTCACGCAGCCAGCCACTGGCCTCGGCCTGATCGGCGTTTTCGCTCCAGACCATGTCCAGGCTGAAACCCGGCAGGTCGGGCGGCAGCTCGAAAACGGATATCCACGGCTCGTTACCCAGCAGGGTCTGGATGCGCCGTGGCAGCACCAGAATGAGATCGGTGCCTTCCAGCAATTGCAGCGCCGCACGGTAACTGTCGGCACGGGTGACGATGTCCCGCGACAGCCCCTGCCCCTGCAACCAGCCGTCGACGATATTGGTGTCGGATGTCCACGGTGTCGGGTACACGTGGCGACGCTGGGTGAACGTCTGCGTGTCGATCAATGCGCTCAGCGGCGCAAATCGCGTGTCCATGACACAGACCAGGTCATCTTCAAGCAATACCTGCGAAACAAGGCTGTCTGGCAGGCGATGAAACCCGGGGCCAAAACACAGGGCCAGATCGACGCGACCATCGCTCAGCGACTCGGCCGGCAGTTGTTTGTCCAGTTTCTGCAGATTAACCGTGACCGAGAACCCGGCAGTCGCAAAGTCACGCAGCAAATGCGGCAATACCAGCAGCTCGAAATACTCGGGAGCGCAGACGGTGAACGTGGTGTGCCTGCGGGTCGGGTCAAACAGGTTCAGGCCGTCATGACACAGATTGACCCGCTGCAGAATCTGCTGCACGTGGTCGTGCATCGCCAGCGCCTTGCGGGTCGGGCGCATGCCGTTGCGGGTGCAGATGAACAGGTCATCCTCGAAATTGGCACGCAGCTTTTTCAGGCAGTAACTGACCGTCGACTGGCTGACATGCAGCGCCTCCGCAACCAGCGTCAGGTTGCGCTGCTCATACACCGAGACAAAGACCATCAGGTCCTGCATGTCCAGCTTTCTCAGGGCATTACTGTTGAGCATCGAGGCATCTCGCTGGCGCTGCGACCGGCCGAGCAGGTCTGCGCGAGAAAGATAGCATCAAAATGCAATCAAGCAGCGCCTCGTCCGACGATATCAGGCATTTTGCCGACGGCAGTTACAGGACCGTTCGCCACTCGCCGGATGCGCCTGGGTTGACTCGGGCGCGACCGCTTCATCGACCCCCAGCCACCAGGTCATTGCGCGACACGGGTATTGCAGATAGAACGGCTGGCCCATCATCGGCGTGGTGATCGACACATTCTGCTCCCAGGCCAGGGCCAGAATTCGGTCGAACGGTTCGTGCCAGGCGTGCATCGCCAGGTCGAAGGTGCCGTTATGAATCGGCAGCAGCCAGCGACCGCGCAGGTCCAGGTGGGCTTGCAGGGTCTGCTCTGGCTGCATATGCACCTGCGGCCATTCGACGTTGTAGGCACCGGTTTCCATCAGGGTCAGGTCGAACGGCCCGTACTGCTCACCGATGGTCTTGAAGCCGTCGAAGTAGCCGCTGTCACCGCTGAAAAAGATCCGCTGATCGTCGTCGATCATCACCCAGGAGGCCCACAAGCTGCGGTTGCTGTCGCGCAGGGTGCGTCCGGAAAAATGCTGCGAAGGCGTGGCGACGAATGTTATGCCCGCCACTTCTGTGGACTGCCACCAGTCCAGTTGCTGCACCTTGTGCGCAGGCACGCCCCATTCGATCAGCTTGTCGCCCACGCCCAACGGTGCGAGGAAGTGCTCGGTCTTGTCGACCAGTGCCTTGATGGCCATGTGGTCAAGATGATCGTAATGGTTGTGCGAGAGGATCACGCCAGTGATCGGCGGCAGTTCTTCAAGGCTGATCGGCGGCTGGTGAAAGCGCTGCGGCCCGGCCCATTGCACCGGCGAAGCACGCTCGGCAAACACCGGGTCGGTCAGCCAGAACCGGTTGCGCAACTTGAGCAGCACGGTCGAATGCCCCAGGCGATACACGGTGTTGTTCGGTGCTGCGAGCAATTGCTGACGCGACAGCGGCTGTACCGGGATATCTCCCGCCGGGCGCGTGTCCTTGGGCTTGTTGAAGGCCTGATCCCAGAAGATGCCGAGCATGCGAAAAAAGCCCAATGGTTTCATGGGCGTGTGATTCTGATAGCGCCCTTCGTGACGAGACAAGACAGGCAGTGAAGAGACATCCTTTTTCGGGTGTGTCGAGGCCATGATTTGCTGACTCCTGGGGACAGGTTGAGGCTCCAGCCGTGCATACTTTGTACGTGAATCCCGTTGCAGGATGTCCGATGAAAAATATGTAACAGTGTTTTACACTACACGGTATAGTTTTAAGCTTGCATGATCCTTGGCGACAAGTAAACTGCCGAGTGTAATTTTCTCTAAACACACGTTTGAAGCGAACCTATGACCGAACCCATGCGCCTCACCGATCAGAAACGCGAGTCCATCGTCCAGGCGGCCATTGCCGAGTTTGGCGATCGTGGTTTCGAGATCACCAGCATGGACCGTATCGCCGCACGGGCACAGGTTTCCAAACGCACGGTGTACAACCACTTTCCCAGCAAGGAAGAACTGTTCGCCGAAATGCTTCAGCGCCTGTGGAACTGCGCTCCGCCGCAATCGGAGGTGGTTTATCGCCCGCACGTCGGCCTGCGCGAGCAACTGCTGGAATTGCTCTGGGGCAAAATACGCAACCTCACTGACAGCAGTTTTCTGGACCTTGCGCGGGTAGTGGTAGGTGCCACGATACACTCGCCGGAACGTGCTCAGGTGTGGATGGCACGCATCAACGAGCGCGAAGAAACCTTCAGCGCCTGGATTCGCGCCGCGCAAAAGGACGGCCGCCTGAAAGCGGTCGATCCAGGCTTTGCAGCGACGCAGATGCACGCCCTGCTCAAGTCGTTCGCGTTCTGGCCGCAAGTGACCTTCAATGCCGCATTGCTCACCCCGCAAGAACAGAGCAATGTGGTCGAGTCAGCCCTGAACATGTTCCTCGGCTGGTACGAAATACCCGGTTGACCGAGCAATCGCTCAACCCGTCACCCTGCCCCGGCACTCGCCAAAGCCAATCGATACCTGCCCTTCGCGATGACACCGGGCACGCAGAATCACCTCGTCGCCGTTCTCCAGAAACGTTCGTGTTTCACCACCGGGTAACGTCACGGACTGTTTGCCGCCCTCGGTCATTTCCAGCAGGCTGCCGAACTGGCCCGCCTGGGGGCCGGACAACGTGCCGGTGCCGAGCAGATCGCCCGCTTGCAGCTTGCAGCCGTTGACGCTGTGATGCGCAACCATCTGCGCGACGGTCCAGTACATGTTCAATGAGTTGCTCAAGCCCAGTCGATGAGGCGCCAGCCTCTGGGTTTTCATCCGTTTGGTAAGCAGCAAGACCTCCAGCTCGATGTCCAGCGCCCCGCGCAGTTGATCGTTCTGGTCAGACAGGTACGGCAGCGGCTGCGGATCGCCCTCCGGTCGCGGCGGCTGAGGGCTGCGAAACGGTTCGAGGGCTTCGGCGGTGATCACCCAGGGCGAAATCGTAGTGGCGAAACTCTTGGACAGAAACGGGCCCAGCGGCTGGTATTCCCAGGCCTGAATGTCACGCGCCGACCAGTCGTTGAGCAGGCAAAAACCGGCGATGTGCTCGGCTGCGCGATCAATGCCGATGGCGTCGCCCTGCGCGTTGCCTGGCCCGATCCATACGCCCAGCTCCAGCTCGTAATCCAGTCGTTTGCAAGAGCCCAGGGCCGGGGCGTCCTGACCGGGCGCCAGGGTCTGGCCGTTGGGCCGTCTGATGGGTGTGCCGGAAATGCACAGGGTCGAAGCCCGGCCGTGATAGCCGATGGGCACGTACTTGTAGTTGGGCAGCAAGGGGTTGTCCGGGCGGAACAGCTTGCCGACATTCAGCGCATGGTGAATGCCCACATAGAAATCGGTGTAGTCACCGACCTGCGCCGGCAGGTGCATCGTGCACTCGCTCATGGGTAGCAGCACGCCGGTTGTGGCTTGCAGAAGATCGTGTTGCGGGCTGTTTTCATCCAGCAGTTGTAACAAAGCGGTGCGCAATGCCTGCCGGGCTGCCGCGCCCAACGCGAAGAAATCATTGAGCTGATCGCGGCTGGCGACCTCGGCCGCTTGCGCAGCCGGGCCCTGAAAGAACCCGGCGGCCAACGCTGCACGCAGATCAACAATCAGCTCGCCGATGGCCACGCCGCCGCGTAGGCCGGTGTCACCGTGGCTGAACACACCCAGCGGCAGGTTCTGCAGCGGAAAATCGGCGTGACCATTGGCCGACGCGACCCAGCTGCGGCGATGTGAAGAGGCGCTCATCAGAATGATTCCTTGTTGAAAGTTCTGGCCATGCCGTTCCAGCAGGCATCGTAATCGGCCTGCAACTGCGGGCACGCCAGCGCATGCAGGCTGGGGCGCAGCACTTTGCCGGTCTCGAACATGAACGCCATGGTGTTTTCGATCTTGTGCGGTTTCAGGTCGGCAGCGATGGCTTTTTCCGCGGTGACATTATCCGGGCCGTGGGCGCTCATGCAGTTGTGCAGCGACGAGCCACCCGGCATGAAGCCCTCGGCCTTGGCGTCGTAAGCACCGTCGATCAGGCCCATGAATTCGTTCATCAGGTTGCGATGAAACCACGGCGGCCGGAAGGTATTTTCAGCGACCATCCAGCGTGGCGGGAAGATCACGAAATCAATGTTGGCCTGCCCGTGGACGGCACCTGGAGAGGTCAGCACGGTGAAGATCGACGGGTCGGGGTGATCGTAGCTGACCGTACCAATGGTATTGAAACGCCGCAGATCGTACGTGTACGGCACGTTGTTGCCGTGCCAGCCCACCACATCGAACGGCGAGTGTTCCAGTTGCGTCGTCCACAGTTCGCCGAGAAATTTCTGCACCAGTTGCACAGGCTCGTCACGCTCTTCAAACCAGGCCACGGGCGTTAGAAAATCACGCGGGTTGGCCAGACCATTACTGCCGATCGGTCCCAGTTCCGGCAGGCGCAGGGCGCAGCCGTGGTTCTCGCACAGGTAACCCCGAGCGCTGCCGTCGAGCAGTTGCACGCTGAATTTCAGGCCGCGCGGCAGCACAGCGATTTCCAGCGGGCCGATGTCCAGCACACCCAGCTCGGTGACGACTCTGAGTCGCCCCTGTTGCGGCACGATCAGCCATTCTCCGTCAGCGCTGAAAAACGCGCGCTGCATCGACGTATTGGCTGCGTATACATAAACGCTGACGCCCTCGGCCTGATCTGCCGCTGAAGTGCTGGCCAGCGCAATCAGCCCGTCAATGAAATCGACAGGCTCGGCCGGGATATCAAACGCGTTCCAACGCAGTCGATTGGGGTTGATCGGGCCTTGTTCACGGCCAGTGATTTGCCGGTCCATGCGTTGATAGCGCGGATGAGCCGCCGACGGTTTGATGCGGTACAGCCAGGTCCGTCGGGCGTCGCTGCGGGCGACAGTGAAAGCGGTCCCTGAGAACTGCTCGGCATACAGGCCCAGCGGGTGTTTCTGGGGCGAGTTCTGGCCGATCGGCAGGGCGCCAGGCAGCGCCTCGCTGCTGAACTGGTTGGCGAAGCCCGATTGACAGGCCAATGCGTCGAAACTGGAATGAATAGCCATCTGGACCTCTTGTTGTTATTGGGTCACACAGCAATAAATGAAACATCGTAAAACAATTACGCATAACGTAATTTGAGTTTGAAAGCCGGTCAAGCTATAAAGCTGCCTCTCCAGACGGGCGCATGACCATGACTCAAGAAACCGAAAGCCCGGCAGGCGGACGCCAGCAGAAGGTTCAGGCTGCCGAAGTCGGCCTGGGCGTGCTCAAGGCGCTCGCTGAACTGTCGCCCTCCACGTCCCTGTCAAAGCTGGCCGAACATCTGGGCATGCCGCCCAGCAAAGTCCATCGCTACCTGCAGGCGTTGATCGCCAGCGGCTTTGCCGAGCAGGACGCCGTCAACAACCATTACGGGCTGGGCCGCGAGGCGCTGCAGGTCGGGTTGGCGTCGCTGGGCAAGCTGGACGTGCTGAAAGTGTCGGCGCCGTGGCTGGCCAGCCTGCGTGACGAACTCGATCAGACCTGCTTTTTGGCCGTGTGGGGCAACAAAGGCCCGACGGTGGTGTATGTCGAGCCGTCGATGGGCGCGGTGACGCTGGTGACACAAATCGGCTCGGTGCTGCCGTTGCTCAGCTCGTCTACCGGCCTGGTGTTCGACAGCTTTCTGGCTCAGGGTGAAACGGCGCTGCTGCGCGAGCAGGAGACGCCTCGTCTGAGTGCTGATCAGTTGCACGAGGTCGAGCGCCACATCAAGCAGATCCGCAGTACTGGCGTGCATCAGATTCAGGGCATGCTGATGCCGGGCATCAATGCAGCGTCCTCGCCGCTGTTTGCGATGGGCAACAAGCTGGTGGGCGTGATCACCGTGGTCGGGCCGGGGTCGGTGTTGAACGATGAGGCGCAGGGTCAGGCGGCGCGACGTCTTTTGGAAACAGCGACCGCGATCAGTGAGCGTATGGGGGGCAACCACTTGCGCAGCTGAGTCACGACCGTTCTCGCCCCTTGGTTCTGGCGATCATTGTCATGCCTGAGTCTCGTTGGGCGTGGAGAACAGGGCTTCTGCCCGGAGGGCGTGGGAGCTTCAGGAGGTGACGACGGCTGCGATGGGCTGCAAAGCAGCCCTGGAACCGGCGACCTCGGCTGTGTCTGGTACACCGAGGCAGCCGGGTTTGCTGCCGGTTCCCGGCAGATCGCGGACAAGCGAAGCGTTGCCCGGTCTGCTCCTGCAGGAACTCAACTTTCTGGACTCATCGGCACAAGTAAGTCAGTCAATCCGGCGTCAGCACGCCGCGCTGGATCTGGTCGCGCTCGATGGATTCGAACAGCGCCTTGAAGTTGCCTTCGCCAAAACCGTCGTCGCCCTTGCGCTGGATGAACTCGAAGAACACCGGCCCCATCAGGGTGGCGGAGAATATCTGCAACAGCAGCCGACGCTCGCCGCCTTCCGATGAGCCGTCCAGGAGGATGCCGCGCGACTTGAGTTCGGTTTCCGGCTCGCCGTGATCAGGCAAACGGCCCTGGAGCATTTCGTAGTAGGTGTCCGGCGGTGCGGTCATGAAGCGCATGCCGGTGGCTTTCAGCGCATCCCAGGTCTTGATCAGGTCATCGGTGAAGAACGCCACGTGCTGGATGCCTTCACCGTTGAACTGCATCAGGAACTCTTCGATCTGCCCTGCGCCCTTGGACGACTCTTCGTTCAGCGGGATGCGGATCATGCCATCCGGCGCGGTCATGGCCTTGGACGTCAGGCCGGTGTATTCGCCCTTGATGTCGAAGTAGCGCAGTTCGCGGAAGTTGAATAGCTTTTCATAGAAATTCGCCCAGTACGCCATGCGCCCGCGATACACGTTATGGGTCAGGTGATCGATGAATTTCAAGCCCGCGCCGACCGGATGACGGTCAACACCTTCAATAAAGTTGAAATCGATGTCGTAGATCGACGTGCCTTCGCCAAACCGGTCGATGAGGTACAACGGCGCACCGCCAATACCCTTGATGGCAGGCAAGCGCAATTCCATGGGGCCAGTGGCAATCTCCAGCGGCTGCGCACCCAGTTCCAGTGCCCGGTTATAGGCGTGCTGCTCGTCCTTGACGCGGAACGCCATGCCGCACACCGAAGGCCCGTGCTCGGCCGCGAAATACGACGCCAGGCTGTGCGGCTCGTTGTTGAGGATCAGGTTGATCGCGCCCTGGCGATACAGGGTCACGTCCTTGGAACGGTGGGTCGCGACCTTGGTGAAGCCCATCATCAGGAAGACGGGCTCAAGGCTATTGGGGGTCGGTGAGGCGAATTCGATGAATTCAAAGCCCATCAGGCCCATCGGGTTTTTGTACTTGTCAGCTTCGTTGAGATCAGCCATGACTGGCTCCTTGCAGGAAAGTGAGAGTGAGCAATCGACGCGATCACTGTCCTGCGGGCGGCGCACACGGAATTCCTCGCACGCTGCGCGCGAGGAAGTCACCAAAGATGAGTTGCAGACCAAAATGCTTCATGAGGGCAGCCTACTCCGGCTTGTCCGGTTGTGCATCAGGATGTGCCCGTTGAAAGGCCGGGTATTGCAACGCCAGGCGTTCGACTCGCTGAATACGCGGGTACGCACTCAGGTCCACGTTATAGCGATGGGCTGCGTACAACTGGGGTAACAGGTAAATATCCGCCAGGCCCGGGCTGGCACCCAAGCAGAAACCATCCTCAGCTATCAACTGCTCGACGGCCTGCAGGCCTTCGCCGATCCAGTGACCGATCCAGGCGAGAATAACCGGCTCATCATGGCCCAGACCACGCAACCGATCGAGCACCGAAACGTTGTGCAACGGATGGATGTCACAGCCGATCAACGCCGCCACTGCCCGTTGGCGAGCGCGCTGCACAAGGTCCTCTGCCAACAGTGCTGGCTGTGGATAGCGCTCTTCCAGGTATTCAATGATCGCCAGTGACTGCGTGATGACCCCGCCATCGTCGAGCCTCAATGCAGGCACCCTGCCCTGCGGGTTGACGGCCTTGTAGCCGGGTGTGCGCTGCTCACCGCCACCAAGCAGCAGGTTGACCGGGATCGCGGTGTACTCCAGCCCTTTGAGGGCCAGCGCGATGCGCACGCGGTAGCTGGATGTCGAACGGTAATAAGTGAATAGGTCCACGGAAGTCGCCTGCTCAACGCACGGAACATTGCCTGTTGTTATTTTTGTAACCGCATTACGCAATGCGTAAATTGCGCGATCCGCCCTCACCTGTCAACTCAAGCCTTGCACCGAATGAGCTACGATGCGTTAACCCGATAAAAACAATGCTGGGTGGCCTGATGAATATTCTCTACGACGAACGCATTGACGGCGTGCTGCCCGCTGTCGACAAGCAGCAATTGCTCGATGAGCTGCGACGCCAACTGCCCGACCTGGACGTATTGCACCGCACCGAAGAGCTGCGGCCTTACGAGTGCGACGGGTTGTCGGCTTACCGCGCCACGCCGATGCTGGTGGTAATGCCGCGTCACCTTGAAGAAGTGCAGACGCTGCTGCAGCTGTGCCACGCGCATCGCGTGCCAGTGGTTGCCCGAGGTGCGGGCACCGGCTTGTCGGGCGGCGCGCTGCCCCTGGAAAAAGGTGTGCTGCTGGTGATGGCGCGCTTCAACCAGATCCTCGCTATCGACCCGGCCGCGCGGCTCGCGCGGGTACAGCCCGGCGTGCGCAACCTGGCCATTTCCCAGGCGGCTGCGCCTCACGGGCTTTATTACGCCCCCGACCCTTCGTCGCAAATCGCCTGCTCCATCGGTGGCAACGTGGCGGAAAACGCAGGCGGCGTGCACTGCCTCAAATACGGCCTGACCGTGCACAACCTGCTCAAAGTCGAGATCCTCACCGTCGAAGGCGAAGCCATGACGCTGGGCAGCGATACGCTGGACTCGCCGGGCTTCGACCTGCTGGCCTTGTTCACCGGCTCCGAAGGCATGCTCGGGATCATCACCGAAGTCACGGTCAAGCTGCTGCCCCGACCGCAGGTGGCCAAAGTGTTGCTCGCCGCGTTCGATTCGGTGGAAAAAGCTGGCCGTGCAGTGGCCGATATCATCGCGGCGGGCATTATTCCCGGCGGCCTGGAAATGATGGACAACCTGGCGATTCGCGCCGCAGAAGACTTCATTCACGCGGGCTACCCGGTCGACGCCAAAGCCATTCTGCTATGCGAACTGGACGGCGTCGAAGCCGATGTCCATGCCGATTGCGAGCGGGTTCGCGAGGTGCTGACCCAGGCTGGCGCGACCGAAGTACGCCAAGCCAAAGACGAAGCCGAACGGGTGCGTTTCTGGGCCGGACGCAAGAACGCCTTCCCCGCCGTTGGCCGCCTGTCGCCGGATTACTACTGCATGGACGGGACCATTCCGCGCCGCGCATTGCCGGGGGTACTGCGCGGCATCAGCGAACTCTCCGGACAATACGGCCTGCGCGTCGCCAATGTGTTTCATGCCGGTGATGGCAACATGCATCCGTTGATCCTGTTCGACGCCAATCAGCCGGGTGAACTGCAGCGCGCCGAGGCGCTGGGCGGCAAGATTCTGGAACTGTGTGTCGAGGTCGGCGGCAGCATCACCGGCGAACACGGCGTCGGCCGCGAGAAAATCAATCAGATGTGCGCGCAGTTCAACAGCGACGAACTGACCTTCTTTCATGCCATCAAGGCGGCGTTCGACGAAAGCGGCATGCTCAACCCCGGCAAGAACATCCCGACCCTGCAGCGCTGCGCGGAGTTCGGCGCCATGCACATCCACGCAGGCCAGTTGCCCTTCCCTGAACTGGAGCGTTTCTGATGAATACAGTGGACAGGGACGCCAGCCAGGCGCTGCTCGAACAGGTCAATCAGGCGCTGCAGGACAATACGCCGCTGCGCATCCGGGGCGGCAACAGCAAGGCATTCCTCGGTCGTGAGGTCACCGGCGAACCGCTCGACACCCGCGCGCATCGCGGCATTGTCAGCTATGACCCGACAGAGCTGGTGATCACTGCCCGCGCCGGTACACCGCTGAGCGAGGTGTTGCAGGCGCTGGACGCCGCAGGGCAGATGCTGCCATGCGAGCCGCCCGACATTGGCGCGACGACACTCGGCGGCGTGGTCGCTGCCGGTCTGTCGGGTCCGCGCCGCCCGTGGAGCGGATCGGTGCGTGATTTCGTGCTGGGCACGCGGCTGATCACCGGCCTGGGCAAGCACCTGCGTTTCGGCGGCGAAGTCATGAAAAACGTTGCCGGCTATGACGTCTCGCGTCTGCTGACCGGCAGTTTCGGCTGCCTTGGCGTGTTGACCGAGGTGTCACTCAAAGTGCTGCCCAAACCGCGTCTGTGCAGCAGCATCGCGCTGGAAATGGACAGCGCTCGCGCGCTGGCCTGCCTTGCCGAATGGGGTCAGCAACCGATGCCGATCAGCGCTGCCAGCCACGACGGTCGCGTGCTGCGATTGCGCCTTGAAGGCGGCGAAGGCTCGGTGGCAGCCGCGCACGAGCGACTCGGCGGCGAACTGATCGACGCCACGTACTGGCAGCAGTTGAACGAACAGCGCCTGCCGTTCTTTCTCGACCCTCGCCCGCTGTGGCGGGTTTGTGTGCCTGCCGACACGGGCGTGCTCGACCTGCCGGGCGAACAACTGATCGACTGGGGCGGCGCACAGCGCTGGCTGAAATCCGAAGCCAGCGGCGACGCCATCCGGGCCATGACAGCCTCGGTCGGCGGGCATGCGACCTGTTACAGCCAGGGCCGGGACGACAGCCCTTTTCATCCCTTGACCGCGCCGCTGCTGCGCTATCACCAGGCCCTCAAGACCCGGCTCGACCCGCAGGGCATTTTCAACCCCGCCCGACTGTACAGGGAGCTTTAAAGCATGCAGACCACCTTGAGCGAATACGCCCGAACGCAGCCCCGCGCCGAAGAAGCCGAACGCATCCTGCGCAGTTGCGTGCACTGCGGCTTTTGCAACGCCACCTGCCCCACCTATCAACTGCTCGGCGATGAGCTGGACGGGCCGCGTGGGCGGATCTACCTGATCAAACAAGTACTGGAAGGCCAGCAAGTCACGGAAAAAACCCAGTTGCACCTGGACCGCTGCCTGAGCTGTCGTAATTGCGAGACCACCTGCCCGTCGGGCGTGGATTATCACAACCTGCTGGACATCGGGCGGGCCGCAGTCGATGCCGTTGTGCCCCGGCCACTTGGCCAGCGCTTGTTGCGCGAAGGCTTGCGCAAGGTCGTGCCCAATGCCGGGCTGTTCAAACTTCTGACCGGGCTGGGCATGACCTTCAGGCCGCTGTTGCCCGAGGCGCTGAAAAGCAAACTGCCGGCGACTTCGCAGACTGCCGGGCTGCGTCCGGCACCCCGCCATGCTCGAAGCATTCTGCTGCTGGAGGGCTGCGTACAGCCCGGTCTGTCGCCCAATACCAATGCGGCCACCGCACGGGTGCTGGATCGCCTCGGCATCAGCGTCAGCCCGATCCGCGAGGCCGGCTGCTGCGGCGCAGTGGACTACCACTTGAATGCACAGGCGGCAGGGCTGGATCGGGCGCGGCGTAATATCGATGCCTGGTGGCCGGCCATTCAGGGCGGTGCTGAAACCATCGTCCAGACCGCCAGCGGCTGCGGCGCCTTCGTCAAGGATTACGGTCATCTGTTGCACGACGACCCGGCCTATGCCGACAAGGCCGCACACATCAGCGCCCGAACCAAAGACCTGGTCGAAGTCCTGCGCGACGAGCCGCTGGACAGCCTTGGCATCAAGGCCGACACACGGCTGGCGTTTCACTGCCCGTGTACCTTGCAGCACGCACAGAAACTCGGAGGCGAGGTCGAGCGTGTTCTGGCGCGGCTGGGCTTCAACCTGGCCAGCGTGGCGGATGGCCATTTGTGCTGCGGCTCGGCGGGCACTTACTCGATCACTCAACCGGTGCTGGCCCGCCAGTTACGCGACAACCGCATGAACGCACTGGAAAGCGGCAAGCCAGCGGTGATCGTCACCGCAAATGTTGGCTGCCAGCCCCATCTGGCAAGCGCCAACCGGACACCGGTCCGGCACTGGATCGAACTGATTGACGAAGCCCTTGGCACTCTTCAATCGAGCTGAACTCATAGTCAATAACCCTTGCTCTGGAGAACCCCATGAAAATCAAAGCCGTCCTTACCCAGACCGAAGTCAGCCTGATGCTCGGTGCCGCGCGCGACGAGGCTCAGGCCAACGGCTGGGCAGTGGCCATCGCTGTCGTGGATGACGGCGGCCACCTGCTGGCATTCGAGCGCCTGGACGACGCCTCGCCGATCAGCAGTTACATCTCGATTGAAAAGGCCCGCACCTCGGCACTCGGCAAACGCGAGTCCAAGGGCTATGAAGAGATGGTCAACAGCGGGCGCATGGCCTTTCTCAGCGCTCCGCTGCTGACCTCGCTGGAAGGCGGCGTGCCGGTCATCGTCGACGGTCAGGTGATCGGCGCAGTGGGCGTTTCCGGCGTCAAGGCCGAGCAGGACGCACAAGTGGCCAAGGCAGGCATCGCGGCACTGAATGCCGACTGAGCGCGCTCATCAGAACTACCTGCCATACGCCCCATAACACGCCCCCTACATGGAGCCCACTCGATGACCGATTTCGTCAAATGCCAACGCCTAAAGGTCGCCGTCAGCCTGCAACGTTTTGTCGATGAAGAAGTGCTGCCCGGTACTGACCTGGAACCAGAGGCATTCTGGAAAGGCTTCGATGCGCTGGTTCATGACCTCGCGCCAGTCAACCGCGAGCTGCTCGCCGAACGCGAGCGTTTGCAGGGCCAACTGGACAAATGGTACAAGGCGCACCCCGGGCCGATCACCGACATGCCCGCCTACCGCGAGTTTCTGCACTCGATTGGCTACCTGCAACCCGTGCCGGAACACGTTGCAGCCACCACCGCCAATGTCGATCTGGAAATCAGCGAGCAGGCGGGACCGCAACTTGTAGTGCCCGCCAGCAACGCGCGCTATGCGCTGAATGCTGCCAATGCACGCTGGGGCTCGCTGTACGACGCGCTGTACGGCACCGACGTGATCTCGACCAGCAACGGCGCTGAAATCCGCGCCGGGTATAATCCGCTGCGCGGCGCGAAGGTCATCGCGTTTGCCCGCGACCTGCTCGACACCAGTGCGCCCCTTGCTAACGGCAGCCATAGCGACGCAAACCGCTATCGCATTGAAGAAGGCGAGCTGCGCGTCACCCTGGCGGATGGCAGCCAGACGCTTCTGCAACACCCGGAAAAATACGTCGGTTTCACAGGTGAGCCTGACCAGCCACAGGCGATTCTGCTCAAGAATCACGGTCTGCATATCGAAATCCAGTTCGACCCGCAGCATCCGGTCGGCAAGACCGATGCCGCCGGCATCAAGGACCTACTGCTGGAATCGGCCCTGTCGACCATCGTCGACTGCGAAGACTCGGTCGCCGCCGTTGACGCTGACGACAAGGTGCTGGTCTACCGCAACTGGCTGGGCCTGATGAAAGGCGACCTGACCGAAACCCTCGATAAAGGCGGCAAAGCCATCACCCGCAGCCTCAACCCCGACCGCGTTTACCACGCCGCAGCGGGTGGTGAACTGACGCTGCGCGGTCGCTCGCTGCTGTTGATTCGCAACGTTGGCCACCTGATGAGCAACCCGGCGATTGTCGACCAGGACGACAAGGAGATTCCCGAAGGCATTCTCGACGGCGTGATCACCAGCCTGATCGGCCTGCACGACCTGAGCCGGCATGGCAACTCCCGCGCCGGGAGCATTTACATCGTCAAACCGAAAATGCACGGCGCGGCCGAAGTGGCGTTTGCCGACCAGTTGTTCAGCCGCATCGAGGACGTGCTGCACCTGCCACGCAACACCTTGAAGATGGGCATCATGGACGAAGAGCGACGCACCAGCGTCAACCTCAAGGCCTGTATCAATGCGGCTTCTGCACGGGTTGCGTTTATCAACACCGGTTTTCTCGACCGCACCGGCGATGAAATTCACAGCGCCATGCAGGCAGGCCCCGTACTGCGCAAGGGCGAGATGAAAAACACGCCGTGGATCAAGGCCTACGAGCGCAACAATGTGCAGGTCGGTCTGGCCTGCGGCTTGCGCGGCCGGGCACAGATCGGCAAGGGCATGTGGGCGATGCCGGATCGCATGGCCGACATGCTGGAACAGAAAATCGCTCATCCGAAATCAGGCGCGACCACCGCCTGGGTGCCTTCGCCCACTGCCGCCACACTGCATGCGTGGCATTACCATCATGTCGATGTGCATCAGGTTCAGGAGCAACTCGAGCAACAGGCACTGGCTGATGTCAGCGATGAGTTGCTTGACGACCTGCTGACCATTCCCATGGCGGGCAAACCGGAGTGGACCCGCGAACAGATTCTCGAAGAACTGGAAAACAACGCACAGGGCCTGCTGGGCTACGTTGTGCGATGGGTGGAGCAAGGTATCGGCTGCTCCAAGGTGCCGGATATCCATAATGTCGGGCTGATGGAAGACCGGGCGACCCTGCGCATCTCCAGCCAGCACATGGCCAACTGGCTGCTGCACGACATCGCAGGCAAGGAGGACATACAAAATGTACTGGAGCGCATGGCCAAGGTGGTGGACAGGCAGAATGCCGGCGATTCTCACTACCGGCCGATGACCAAAGACTTCAAGAACTCCGCCGCCTTCAAAGCCGCCTGCGCGCTGGTATTCAAAGGTATGGAACAACCTTCGGGCTATACCGAGCCACTGCTGCATGAGTCCCGGCTTGCGTTCAAGGATCAGCACTGATCGCTTACGAAGAAACGTTAAAACAGGATGACTTTAACAGCAGGCTGCCACAGCAGCCTGCTGTTGAGTAAAGCACTTCATAGGGACAAGTATTGCTTCTGCGTTATCCGCTGACTATCACTGCGCCATTGGAGGGCACTTCATGGGGCTTAAAATCCCTCGTCCTTTGGACGTGCCGGTTCGACCCTGGCTCGGGGCACCACATATATATCAAGGGCTTACGTGCTTTCAGTGCGTAGGCCTTTTTTGTTTAAATTGCCGCAATTCTAGAATCTTGCCGCAATTCTCATTTTCTCCATCCTTTGGCGTCCTGCCAACGAACACCACTCTCCTGACAAAAATGAACGACGTGATGCTCGCGAGTAGTGCACACATCAATCGGCCCTGACCACCCACAACTGATCCAGTCGAGTTGTATAACTTTTGCTCATCAAGTCCCGGCGCATGGCCCAGTCCGGATCGGAAGGCACACTCCCAGCTCTAAGCGTACCTCTCCCCCAACGAGCATTGATCTCGTCCAGTACACCCATTACCTTCTCTGCCGCTGCTGGCTGCGACTCCGCGAACAAGTCATCCGTAAACTCGCCAGGCTGGCGAAGATCCAGCAGCAGCACTTCGGCCTTGCTCTACTTGTAGCTTGGGCGGAAAAGCCGGTTGACCGCCTCAGTTGCCCCCTTTGTCAGCAAGCGCACGCCATTGGTGGGATACGGCAGCTCGACCAGCGCACCATTCGCATATTTAGGTTCATCCGGGTTGAACATACCTGTGCGGATACTGACGCGCATCTTCTTGCACAGTGAATTCTGGGCACGCAGTTTTTCAGCGGCGCGCTGCGTGTAGGCGGCCACCGCTTCCTTGATCGGCTCGATGGTGGTCAGGCGCTGCCCAAACATTCGACTGCTGCAGATTTCCTGTTTGGGCGGATCAGCTTCGCTCATTTCCAAGCACGACGTGCCGGCCAGCTCTCGCGCAGTCTTTTCAATGACGACACTGAATTTGGTACGTAGGGTACGCGCGTCAGCATTGGCCAAATCCATTGCGCTTCGGATGTTCATGGCCTCCAGATGCGCTTTCATCTTCTTTCCCACTCCCCACACCTCTGACACACACGTATTGCGCAGCACCCAGTTGCGCTTGTGCAGGTCGCAGATGTCAACGACGCCACCTGTTTGGGCCAGCAGTCTCTTAGCGGTGTGGTTCGCCAGCTTGGCAAGCGTCTTGGTAGGCCCAATGCCAACGCCAACTGGTATACCGGTGCATTTGAGGATTTTCGACCGGATGCGTCGGCCAAATTCGGTCATGTCGCCCGGTATGCCCGTCAGATCGGCAAACGCTTCATCGATGTAAAGGAAAAATGTCAACCCATGGACATCGATTTGGATGAATATTTGTGAGGGTTTAAATTAGGTCTTCGATGTCCATAGGCAGTGGCCGTCGTTAGTGCCAGAGCGGAAGGGTTCAGATAGCTGCCGTAGGCTTCTAACCAGAACCAGTTATCCATGAACGTCGGAAGGCTCGAATGCGATCATCGGCGACAGGCTGCTTCTGGGGAGCCTAGAGAATTCGGAAAAAATCGTACGCTAAGGTTTTCCGAGCTGTCGTAACGGCCTGAATTTTCCGTCTTCCAGCTTGCGGCTCTGCCGCCAGACGTAATCGCCGGTCAGGTTGATGTGCTCCCAACCCAACGGCGACAGTTACTTATACAGATCGGTATTCACCGGCTTTCCGGCCTCAGTCAGCCCTTGGGTGGCCCGCTCCAGGTAGACCGTGTTCCACAGCACAATGGCAGCGGTCACCAGGTCCAATCCGCTGGCCCTATAGCGCTGCTGCTCGAAGCTCCGATCCCTGATTTCACCGAGGCTATTGAAGAACACCGCCCTGGCCAAGGCGTTGCGCGCCTCGCCTTTGTTCAGGCCTGCATGCACACGGCGGCGCAGCTCGGCACTTTGCAGCCAGTCCAGGATAAATAGCGTGCGCTCGATACGGCCCAACTCCCGCAGGGCGACGGCTAGTCCGTTCTGGCGTGGGTAACTGCCCAGTTTGCGCAACATCAACGAGGCGGTGACGGTGCCCTGTTTGATCGAAGCGGCCAACACGCTGTCGCTGGCCAGCGCGTAACCAGGGTAGCGCAACAGACAAAGTTGCACGGCAAAGCCGAGGCGATTGGCATCACCCCGTCGCTGACGGATCAGCGACAGGTCGGACTCGTTGAAGGTGTAATAGCGGATAAGGTCATCTTGGCTGTCCGGTAGTGCAAGCAGGGTGTCGCGCTCACTGGCCGAGAGGATCGAGCGACGGGGCATGTGTCAGTTATCCGTGCGAAGGTATTGGTAGAGGGTTTCCCTATTTATACCGAACTCACGAGCCAACTGGGCTTTCAGTTCCCGGAAGCCCAGTTGCCGGACTGCGACGGCCTGTTCGTCGGACAGGGTCTTCTTGCGAGCCCGGTAAGCTCCACGTTACTTGGCCAGGATGCCTTTTTCGGCGGACTGCACTGTATAGGAACTTTGAAATCCCTATACATCGAGCTGCGTCACTGCACACGCTGAATAACCATGCTCTCCAATTGCAGGTGCCCATTCAGTCGACTGCCGTATCTGGTCATCAGATTCTGGAACATCGAAGGCAACTCCGGCAAAGTGCTAGAGAACTCGCCATAGTTTGGATCAAAGAGGTTCACACTGCCTTCGGAGCTGGAAGCAGTGATGGCATGCCTTACACGCTTTCCATTGTTTTCAAAGCACAAGCTGATCAAATGGGCGCTACCATCGCGCGCAATTTTTTGCAATGCGGTCGATTGCCGATCCGCATGGAATACCGAGGGTTCACCTACAGGCTGCAAATCTTGACTTCGCAAAAGGGTTTTGCGCGCCGATATTCGACCTGCTTCTCGCTGCTCCCGCGACCCGCTCACTGAACCTGCTGCATTTTCGTATTGGTTCTGGATGTCCGAAGCATGGTCAAGATCCAGCGCCTCCATTCTGTAACTCGCCTCCCCCTCATCACGCAATCGCAGCCATTGGATTGCCAAGCCCATACAAGATTGACTAGCGTTCGCATTATTCAACGCTGCAATTCTATAGTTAAATACTGCGTCGATATCCGCCTCAGAGGACTCAGCAGAGGACACGTCGTCATCTGAACTACTCAAGGCCTTGGACGATGAACAGCCGCGTTCCACAGATTGGTGAGTAAGTATTTCTAACCGATGAAGACCAGCCCCTGACCTGACCCTCGTTCTGCCACGTTGAACGATGCTAGTAGCCTGCTGCTTGTCTTCCTCCGCTGTCGAAAAGCTCTGCTCGAGCCGCTCTCTGGTTCGGCGCAACAACTCCGTGGACCGTAGCAAAAGCATTTCACGCCCGGCAGGAGCCGTCGAAGTAGGCGGTACCTGCGGACTGTTCGAGGGTCTAGCGCTGCTCGAGTCGCGAGCGCTCGCTCGCTCAGACTCTGTGTACCCACCTGTTGGCGCTGATTGAAAACTGACCCACCCTGCCGATTGAAAATTGACCCAGGACGGATTGCTGATTTCTGTCCCAGCAATTGTGGATAAGCTTAGCAGCAG
>NZ_ATDK01000230.1 GCF_000444135.1 Pseudomonas avellanae BPIC 631 | reverse complement strand
AAACTCAAGAGAAACTATGAAAGCGTCATAGCAATGGCCTGCGCTTTTCTGTGGCTACCAATGTGAAACGGGAACAGACCCTAGAATGCGCAGCCTGACGAAAAGGAATGCACCATGAACGCTTATTATCTGTTGGCCATCGCCGTTTGCGCGGAAGTGATCGCCACCACGTCCATGAAGGCCGTCAAGGGATTCAGCACGCCCCTGCCTCTGATATTGCTGATCACCGGCTACGCGATTGCATTCTGGATGCTGATTCTGGTGATGCGTACCATCCCGGTCGGTATCACGTACGCCATCTGGTCAGGCATGGGCATCGTCATGGTCAGCATCGCGGCGTACTTTATCTACGGCCAGAAACTCGACCTGCCCGCGCTACTGGGCATGGGGATGATTGTCGCCGGGGTCGCGGTCATTCAGCTGTTCTCGAAAACCGCCGGGCATTGAAAACCTGATCCCTTATAATGCTCGTACTTTTTGCTCACTGAGGTGCTCATGCCATCGGTTATTTCCACTGACGTGCTGATTGTCGGGGCTGGCGTCGCCGGTCTCTGGCTCAATGCCCGGTTGCGTCGTCAAGGGTTCTCGACAGTGCTGGTAGAAAGCGCCAGCCTGGGTGGCGGGCAAAGCCTCAAGTCGCAGGGGATTATTCACGGCGGCGCCAAGTACGCACTGCACGGCGCGCTGTCCGGTGCTTCCGAAGCCATCGCCGACATGCCGCGCCGCTGGCGTGAAGCGCTCGACGGCAAGGGCGAGCTGGACCTCGCGGCCGTGCGCCTGCTGTCCGAGGCCCATTACCTATGGTCGCCTGGCACTATCGCCGGCAACCTGACCAGCTTTTTCGCCAGCAAGGCAGTACGTGGCCGCGTGGATCAGGTCAAAGGCGAGCAACTGCCGCCTGCGCTGCAAAACCCGAAATTCAAAGGCAAGGTCTATCGACTGGCTGAACTGGTGGTCGATGTACCGAGCCTGATCAAACGCCTCGCAGAGCTGGCTGAAGACAGCTTGCTGGCCGGGCAAAAGATCGAACCGCTGTACGAGGCGGATGAACTGATCGGCCTGCGCGTCGACGGTCGCGATATTCATGCCCAGCGCATCGTGCTCAGTGCCGGCGGCGGCAATGCCGACCTGCTGAACGCGCTGGGCGTATCGCAGCCACAGATGCAGCGCCGCCCGCTGCACATGGTGCTGGTCAAGGGGCCGACGCTCAAGCCGCTGTTCGCCCATTGCCTGGGCGGCGGGCCCAAGCCGCGCATTACAGTGACGACCCACCCTGCAGCCGATGGCCAGTGCGTGTGGTATCTGGGCGGTGATCTGGCCGAGGCCGACGGCGTTGCGCGTGAACCGGATGCGCAGATAGCCGTTGCCCGCAAGGAACTCGAAGCCTTGCTGCCGTGGGTCGATCTGAGTCAGGCGCAGTGGGCGACCCTGCGCGTGGACCGCGCCGAACCGGCTCAATCGGGTCTGGTGCGCCCGGACAACGCCTTTCTCGACAGCCAGCGTCGCCTGATGGTGGGCTGGCCGACCAAACTGGCGCTGGCACCGGACTTCGCCGACCGGGTGCTGTCGCACCTGTCCAAAGACGGCATCCATCCGACACCGCAAGCCCCATTGGTGGATGTGCCACGGCCACCGTTGGCCATACCTGTCTGGGATGAACTGCTGCCATGAGCCTGAAAACCCTGCATGACCTGCATCGCCCGTTCGGCAGCACCGGCCTGAGCGTCTCGCCGCTGGGCTTGGGCACCGTCAAGCTCGGCCGCGACGTAGGTGTCAAATACCCCAGCGGTTTCAAGATTCCGGACGATCAGCAGGCACAGATGCTGCTGCGTATGGCCCGAGATATGGGCATCAACCTGATCGACACCGCGCCGGCTTACGGCACCAGCGAAGAACGCCTCGGCCCGTTGCTGCGCGGCCAGCGCCAGGACTGGGTGATTGTCAGCAAGGTGGGCGAAGAGTTCGACAACGGTCAGTCGAGCCACGACTTCAGCGCGGCGCACACGCGCAAGTCGGTGGAGCGCAGCCTGAAACGTCTTGAAACTGACTTTCTCGATCTGGTGCTGGTGCATTCGGACGGCAACGATCTGGCCATTCTCAACGACACCGAGGTCTACCAGACCCTCGCCGAACTCAAGCGCGAAGGCAAGATTCGCGGCTTCGGCTTCTCCGGTAAAACTGTCGAGGGTGGCCTGCTGGCCCTGCGCGACGGGGACTGCGCGATGGTCACCTACAACCTCGACGGACGAGGTGAAAAGCCCGTCGTGGACTACGCCGCCGCACACGGTAAAGGGATTCTGGTCAAGAAAGCGCTGGCCAGTGGTCATGCCTGCCTGACGCCGGGGATGGACCCGGTGCAGGCCAGCTTCCAGCTTCTGTTTGAACATCCCGGGGTTGCCAGTGCTATTGTCGGCACCATTAACCCGTTGCACTTGGCCCACAACGTCGCCACTGCCGCTGCCGTGATCTGCCGTCAAGCCTGATTGAGGCGGCCGACCCCAACGCAAGAAGGAGCCGTAATGCCGCGAACACTGATCCGGAAGAATCCCAGCAACTTCAAGACCCTGTCGCTGTTCGTCGAAGCCACCCCGGAAAGCCTGAGTTACCAGAGCGTCGGCATGCCGATGAACTTCTCCCAGACCCTGCAGCGGCGGCGCAAGATCGACGTACCGGACACCGAGCGCTTTGCTACCGAGCTTGCCAATCTGGGCGTGTCGGTGCGACTGACCGTCAGTTGGCAGAATCGCGATTACTGGGTGCTGGTTCGCCAGCGCCGTCAGGACCGTGGCGATGTCGTGCTCAAGCTGATTTCGGGTTACGTTCCGGCGCACGAGTTAACGTTGCCGCTGCACACGGCGATTCAGGAAGTGGCCGAAGAGTGCCTGATCGAAACGCCTCAGGGTTGGTTGAGCGGGCTGTTCAAGGAAACCTGGCTGCCTGCGCCCTACGCCGCCGCGCTGCATTATCGTGAAGCCATGCCTTTTCGTCTGAGCCCGCTGTCCGGCGCTGCGCGGCCAGTGCGCAGCGGCAACCTGACACTGATCGAGCGGCCTCGTGCTTACGTGCATTTGCCGACGGCTTCGTTGCAGCTGATTTACGACATGCGCCTGGAAATCCCCAAGGAGGCGCGGCCGATCAGTTTGTTTCACGTTGATGAGGCACTGGAAAACGATCAACTGGTCGCCCGCCTCAACCGCAGCAAGCCCGACCTGTACCTGATGCCGCTGGAAAACGGATCGCCACTGCCCGAGCTCTACACACTCAAGCGCGACAAGCTGACCCCGGCCGGGACGCGCGGGCTGTACCTGGCAGAAAGTTTTGCCGCGCAGGATGGTTGGGTGGTACGTGAAGAGCGGATTCGCTGGAAGGACTG
The DNA here is from genome assembly GCF_000444135.1 of Pseudomonas avellanae BPIC 631. Taxonomy (GTDB): domain Bacteria; phylum Pseudomonadota; class Gammaproteobacteria; order Pseudomonadales; family Pseudomonadaceae; genus Aquipseudomonas; species Aquipseudomonas avellanae. Next base: position 69,334 of record NZ_ATDK01000230.1, on the reverse strand, counting down.
GCTGCACCAGCAGGGCATGACCCCACCGGCGAAAAAAACCGGACTCAAACGCCTGACCGGCAAGGCCCGGGAGCTGCTGCACGCCATTAGTGGCAAGCTGTAAGCCTCAAGCTTCAAGCGTTTGATCTGCTTCTGCCTCAAGCTTGTAGCTAACCCCTACCCCTGCCCTCGAATCTTCTCGACAATGGCCGTGGTCGAGCTGTTTTCCACCAGCCCCAACACTCGCACTTCGCCGCCATAGGCCTGGACGATGTCGGCACCGACCACCTGATCGACTCCGTAATCACCGCCTTTGACCAGTACGTCGGGTTTGACGTGGGTCAGGAGGTTTTCCGGGGTGCCTTCAGGGAAGCTGATCACCCAGTCCACCGCGCCCAGCCCGGCCAGTACAGCCATGCGCCGGTCTACGCTGTTGATCGGGCGACCCGGGCCTTTGAGACGGCTGACAGAGGCGTCGTCGTTGACCGCAACAATCAGACGATCACCTTGCGCGCGCGCCTGCTCCAGATAGGTCACATGGCCTGCATGAAGGATATCGAAGCAACCGTTGGTGAAAACGATCTTTTCCTTGTGCGCCCGCGCATCATCGACCGCCAGCAGCAATTGCTCCAGGCCCAGCACGCCGCGCTCGGAGCCTTCTTCGCGCTGGATGGCGCGGCGCAGTTCCGGTGCGCTGATGGCCGCTGTGCCGAGTTTGCCGACGACAATGCCTGCCGCAAGATTGGCCAGCGCCACCGCATGCGGCAGTTCCTCGCCCGCCGCAATGGCCGCCGCCAGGGTGGAAATGACCGTATCGCCAGCGCCGGTAACGTCGAACACTTCACGGGCGCGAGCTGGCAGGTGCAGGGCCTGCTGGTCGGGACGCAGCAGGGTCATGCCGTGCTCGCCACGGGTCACCAGCAAGGCGCCCAAATCAAGTTCCTGCATCAACTGTGCACCTTTGGTGACCAGTTGTGCCTCGTCTTCACAATGCCCGACGATGGCTTCGAATTCGCTGAGGTTCGGCGTGATCAGGCTGGCACCGCGATAAATCGCGAAGTCCTTGCCCTTGGGATCAGCCAGCACCGGAATGCCACGCTTACGGGCTGCCTGAATCAATGCCTGATGGTTTTTCAACGCACCTTTGCCGTAATCGGACAGGACCAGCACCTTGATGCCGTCCAGCAGGCTGTAAACCTCTGCGCTCAGGGCCAGCGGATCCGTGTTGAACGGTTCTTCAAAATCGATACGCAGCAATTGCTGATGGCGACTCATGACACGCAGTTTGACGATGGTCGGCTGATCGGCAATACGCTGAAAGCGCGCCACCACACCCGCAGCTTTCAGGCTGTTGGTCAGGCTTTCTGCAGCCTCGTCGTCGCCGGTCACACCAACCAGCGACGCCGGAGCGCCCAGGGCTGCGATGTTCAACGCGACGTTGGCGGCACCGCCCGGACGGTCTTCGATCTGATCGACCTTGACCACAGGCACCGGCGCTTCGGGGGAAATACGCGAGGTACCACCATGCCAGTATCTGTCGAGCATGACATCGCCAACCACCAGGACAGGGGCCTGATCAAAGCGCGGCATGGATAGCTTCATGGAACAACCCGTACGTGAAAAATGGACAGGGGCGGAATCTTAGCACAGGGGTTTGCAACCGGCAGGCTGCTGAATCACACCGCTGAAAGGCAGGCGGGCTGCGTCAGCCCCCCCTGATAATGAGGTCAAACCGCGCCGGCAGGCGCTGGCTCGTCCAGGCCCATGGCGTGCAGGCGGGCGTAGTAACCGTTCTGCGCCAGCAACTCTGCATGAGTACCGCGCTCGACGATCTTCCCGGCATCCATGACCAGAATCATGTCGGCCTTTTCGATGGTCGAAAAGCGGTGGGCGATGACCAGAGTGGTACGGCCCTTCATGACGTGATCCAGTGCGGCCTGGATATGCCGCTCGGACTCGGTGTCCAGCGCCGACGTGGCTTCGTCGAGAATCAGCAGCGGCGCGTTCTTGAGCAGTGCGCGGGCAATGGCCAGGCGCTGGCGTTGGCCACCTGACAGCAGCACGCCGTTTTCGCCGACCTGAGTGTCGAACCCTTGCGGCAACTGGTCGATGAACTCCTTGGCGTAAGCGTCGGCGGCGGCCGCTTCGATGTCGGCACGCGGCGCACCGGCCAGATCGCCATAGGCAATGTTGTTGGCAATGGAGTCATTGAACAGCGTGACGTTCTGATTGACCTGGGCGATGTGCCTGCGCAGATTGCGCAAACGGTAGTCGTTGATTTCGACGCCATCGAGCAGGATGTTGCCCATCTCGTGTCCGTAAAAACGCGGTATCAGGTTGGCCAGGGTCGATTTGCCGCTGCCGGAACGTCCCACCAGCGCGATCATCTGCCCGGGTGCTGCCGAGAAACTGATGTCGTTCAACACCTGACGCTCGGTCTGCGGGTAGAAGAAGCTGAGGTTCTTGACCTCCAGATGGCCGCTGACGCGATCACGCTCAATGGTGCCGGTATCGACCTCTTCTTCAACATCCAGTTGCTCGAAGATGCTTTCGGCACCGGCGACGCCTTTCTGGATGGTCGAGCTGACTTCCGACAGCTGGCGAATCGGCTTGGGCAATAGCCCGGCGGCAGTGATGTACGCCACCAGATCGCCCGCCGTCGCGTCGCCGCGCAGGAACAGCACCAGAAACATCAGCACGGCCATGGCGCTGTAGATGACCAGTTGCAGCATCGGCGTATAGATTGCGCCGGTCTTGGTCATGCGCAGTTGCTTGCGGGTGTTGCTGCCACTGGCTTCGGCGAAACGGTTCTGCTCGTAAGCCTCGCCACCAAAGCTGCGCACCACGCGATAGCCCTGAATGGTTTCCGACGCAACGTGGGTGACATCGCCCATCGCCACTTGAATTTTTTTGCTCTGCTTGCGAAATTTCTTGCTCGCGCTGCTCACCATCACGGCAATCAGCGGCAGGATGGCGAGCATGACCAGGGTCAGTTTCCAGTTCATCATCAGCAGATAGATGAACAGGAACACCACCGTCAGGCCCTCGCGAATCACCACTTTGATGGCATCGGTGGCAGCGCCGGTCACCATGGTGACGTTGAAGGTGATGCGCGAGATCAGATGGCCGGAATTGGTCGTGTCGAAGTAACGATTGGGCAATACCAGTAGCTTGTTGAACAGCTCGACGCGCAGGTCGTGCACCAGACCCAGGGAAACCTTGGCCAGGAAGTAGTTGCCCAGGAACGAACCGAGCCCCTGCCATGCGGCGATCAGCACGATCAGCAGCGGTACAGCCTGCAACAGTTGCAGTTCGCGCAGGTAAGGCACGTTGGGGAACAGCACCGCTTCTGGGTTGCTCAGGCCATCGACAAAGTATTTGAGGATGCCGGCGAGCATCGGCTGGGTCGAGGCAAAGATCACGAAGCCAAGGATGCTGAGCAGGAAAATGCCCACATACGGACGCACATAAGACAACAGGCGGAAATAGATTTTCACGCTGGAAGTTGCGGACGATTCGGAAGTTGTCATGAGAGTCCGTCGTATTAAAAAGAGGCCGAATTGTATCACAGCGGTTTTCGCGGCTGCCTGCTGCGGTAACATAGGCAGCCCGTCCATTCCCTGGGGTTTGTGATCGCTGCCTGAAGCCTGCAAATCCGGCTTCTGCCCGAAGGGCGTGGGAGTGAGCCGGGCGACGCTTCGCTCGCGAAGACGTTGTTTCAAGCAGCACATTCTATTGAATGCACTGGCCCCTTCGCGAACAAGTTCGCTCCCACGGCCCTTGGCCAGAATCAACAGCAGGCTTGTGTATGACGACCAGTGGCCCCTGGGGCGTAAAAACCGGAGTATCGATGCAAGCGCTTGACCACGCCCATTACCTTGACCTGGTTCAAGGTGCCGAAGTGCTTGAAGCCGACGGCACGGGCGACAAAGTACTACGTCTGCGTGACGGTTCAATGTTGAAATTGTTTCGACGCAAACGTCTTGTCAGCTCGGCAGCCTGGTATCCGTATGCCCAACGCTTTGCAGACAACTGTGTAACGCTGGCCCAGCGCGCCATCCCGTGCCCGCGTGTGCTCACCGTCTGCCGCATCGCCGAGATCGAGCGCGACGCCGTACATTATGACCCGCTGGCCGGCTACACCCTGCGTCAGTTGCTGGGCAGCGCGCTCAGCGATGACAGTTTGCGTACGCAATTGGGGCGCTTCATCGCCGACCTGCACGAAAAAGGCATCTATTTCCGTTCGGCGCACTTGGGTAATGTGATTCTCACCCCGGAAGGCAACCTCGGCCTGATCGACATCGCTGACATGAAAACCTACCGCCGCGCGCTGCGCAAAAGCCTGCGCTTGCGCAACTTCAAGCACATGCTGCGTTATCAGGAAGACCGTCAGTGGCTGCTGGATAACGGCAACCCGGCGTTTCTGGAGGGCTACATGAGCGCTCAGAGCCTTTGCGACAGCACTGAACTGACTCTGGCAATGAACTGAAAAAATGGCCGCTTGTTACAGGCGGCCATTCTTGTCAGCTATCAAACCTCTGCTGGTCGCCTCAGCCGATGCGTCTGCACTAAACGCCCCAGCACCATGGTCGCCGGCAACAGCACCAGCACCCAGAGTTCATCCGGGTTACCCACCAACTGACCGCCGTCGAAGTTGAGCATCACCAGCGCGCAGGCCAGGTAAAGGCCCCACGCATCAACGTTGCGCAAGGCGTTCCACAGCGTCATGGCCATTACCACCAGAAACATCACCAGCGAAGCTGCGCCGGTGTACAGCCCCAACGAGACGAAAATGTTGTGCGGGTGCTGGATCGGTACGCCGCCAGTCAGGGTCTGGGTGGTGTAAAAATCGACGCCGCAGCCCAGAATCCAGCCGCAGCGGTGCCACTCGCCGGTCATGATTTCAAACAGCTCGATGCGGTAGGAGTCGCCCCTGACCATCAGCAGGGCAACCCACTGCTCATCCTTCACAATCCAGAAGCCTGCCGCCGCCAACGCGCCCAGTACCAGCAAGCCCACAACGGTGCGCAGCGGGAAGCGATAAAGCGAATACGCCGTGCAGGCAAGGAACAGAAAGGCCATGCCCACCAGTGCGGTGCGGGTCTGTACGACGAAGGCGGTGATCAGCAGCGTGAACAACACCGCACACGCAGCCTCGATCCAGCGCCGCTCCTTTGCCCACAGCGGCAATGCCAGCGCAAGGCTGCAGACCAGCCAGCCGCTGGCATAAATCACGTTTTCCATACGGCCGGGCAGAATCGCCACACGCTGACCGAACACAAACTGCCCGGTCACCCAGCTATGAATGCTGCTGAGCAGGATGTACAGACCGATGACCCAGAACATCCCCCGCACAAACAGCCCGCGCCGGAAGAACCCGTTGTCCGTCAGCCCTGACACGGCAAAGACAAACAGGCTGACGTAGATAATGTGCTTGTAATACTGAAACTCCTGCGCCTGCAGCGCCGGGACCAGAAAGCACGCCATGAACACCACCCAGGCAATGCCCAGCGGTTTGGCAAACACGCCAGCGCCGCGGTACTTGATCAGAAAGAACAAGCCCGGCAAAGCGGTGAGCGCATAAAACAGATTGTTGGTGATCTTGGCTGACGAGTTGAGGATAAAACTCAACAGAAAGACGACAAGCACTACGGTGAAATACGTCTGTATTTTGCTGCCGGGGAGTGTGATTCGGTCAACTGACATTATTGAGCAACCAGCCTGCTACAAAGGCAACGAGCACAGCGACGATCAGCTTGAGGCGATCGCGACGCTTGCGGCGCTGCTTATCCAGCCGCTCCTGCGGCACCACCACATGCTCACCGAAACCGGTATGCAACACGGCATCATTTTCCAGAATCAGAGCGTAACGGTTTTGCGCGACGAATAATTGTGAAAGTTTTTTCTCCCCGCCATGCCCTGCATAAGGCGCATGCTGCTGGTAATCCGCCAGACGACGCAGCCCCGGATTGAACGAAAAACCCTGCCACTCCGGCTTGTGCGAACCGAGCTTGTAAAACGCAATACCTTCAACCACCTCACGTTCGTTGAGATAGACATAGGGGCTGTGCACACACAGATCATGATTGTAGCTGCGCAACCAGACCTGCAACGCCTGAGGGTCGTGCTCGAGCAGGGTCATCGATTCTTCGATGAAGTGCGGACGGTAGAAGTCCCAGTCATCTTCGCAATGGAAAACCCAGGACGTCTCGATCAGTGAATACGCCGCATCGACAGAACGCATCTGCCCCAGTTTGGGGTTGTTGATGATGAAACGCGTGTGCGCGCGCCAGTGCTCGGGAATGCAGGTCTCGACATGAGCATCGCCCGAGTCTTCGGTAATCAGCACGTGGCGTATGGGCGCAGTGTTGAAACGGTCAAACGTTTCCAGGGTGCGCTTCAACAAGTCGAATCGACCACAACTGGTGACCACCAGCGTGATGTCGCTGTTTTCGCTGAATACCATCATTCATTCCCAATCATTGAATATTCATAAGCCATTACCAGCCCCAGCGTGAGCGCAGGCGGTCGACCCAACTGATCGCGGGCATGCTGCGCAATGGCGCTTGCATGGCATCCACGATGGCTTTCCCAAGTGCGTGGAATGTAAAGCGTTCCTCGACCAAAGTCTGCCCATTACGGGATATTTCAGCGGCCAGCACGGTGTTCTCGCGCAACTGCGCCAGCTTTTCGCGAAGCTGTGGAATGTCGCGGTAAAGCACAATGTTGTGCATGTCCACAAAGCCCAGCGCGCGATTTTCTTCGGCGCCCTGATCAAAGGCCAGCAGCACGCAACCGCAAGCCATGGCCTCGAAATTCTTGATCATGTATTCGCCCATGCCGACATCGGCGCTGACGAAAAAGCGGATGCGGTTGAGGGTGTCGCAATACTCTTCCCCGGATTTGGTGCGCGTAACAAGCAGGTTCTCGACCTGGCCCAGTTCATCAAGCAACGCCTTGCGGCCGCTGTAGGCCACACTGTTGGTGCTGCCCACAAAGGCCAGTTCGATATCGCGCTCGCGGGTTTGCAACTGCAACAGGCTCTGGTCATAGCCTTTGGGCACGAACACCGCATCAAAGCCTTCTTCGCGCAGGCGTTCGCTGACCATGAAGCCCGAACAGATCACCCGCGCCCAGGGCAGCTTGCGATAGTGCGCGCTGAACTTGCCGGTGTACTTGCAGGGGATGTAGTTCTGGTAGGCATCGTGTTCAAGGATGACCAGATTGGGAATCGTGCGGATGAACCCGACCTGACGGACTTCCTGCTTGAAGCGCAGAAAAAACACGATCCGGTCATAACGTTCGACATCCACTTCACGGCGGAAATAGCCACGCAGGTTGCGCTGCTCATCGGAGCTTAGCCAACGCACCTCGCACTCACAATACGCGGCGATGCCTTCATAGAGACGGTCCAGAATGGCCCGCTGCTCTTTCTGGACCAGAAGTAGAACTTTCATGGTTTTCCTTGCAGTACTGCGCCTGCTGAATCAGATATCACGGCTGCACCAGAACAACTCGTGCCGTCGCACCGCCTTGCGGAAGAATTCGTTTTCACCCTCGGCCGGCCAGCGGCGACCGGCCAGCATGCGCTGCAAGGTGCGGCGCACTCGGCGCTTGAATGGCATGGGCGGCTGCAGGTCATGCATCATGCCCAGCGCCATCGCCTTGTCTCTTTGGGTCGCCACCGACAATTGCAGGCTGTAGGGCACCAGCGGCAACTGCGCATCGAACACCGGTGGCAAGCTGATGCCCGTGTAGGCGTCGCCCATCGGCCAGCGGTCATTGTCGTGCAGGTGGTTGGCGTAACCGAGTATTACGTCTGGCTGCCACTCAAGCCCGGCCAGCGCTTCACGCACCGCCGCCTGGGCGCAAATGTGGTCAGGATGCGGGTCGATGGCCGGGTGCGGCATGACAATGACCTGCGGCCGGGCTTTGAGAATCAACGTGCGCAGGTCGGCCAGCAGGTTGTTCCAGGTCGGCTGACCGTCATCGCCGGGCAGTGCCAGGGTATTGAACTGACGAAACAACCGGGTATCGCTCAGATCCGCCTCGCACGAGCCGACCGGCGTGTCCGGCGCAGCCTGCATGGCGGGCAGTTGCAGGCAGAAATAGCCCAATTGCACGCACTGCGACTCCGGCACACCGCCCCAGCGCGCGACGGCAATGCTGTCCCAGGCGCGCAAGCGGCCCTTCATGCGCGCAGCCTCGGCGCGCTGCATGCCCATCTGTTGATAATGTTCGGCTTCGATTTCACCGGCGGTCAGCGTGACAATCCATGCATCCTTCGCCTGGCTGTACAGCCCGAATGCGGCCAGTTCGGCATCGTCGGCATGCGGGGCGATGACCATCACGCGCTGCTGGCGCGCATCCGCCTGACGAAACAGCCAGAGGCGCGGCGTAGCCGACAGACGACAGAAACGCCCGCGCAATTGCAACACACCGGCGGCCAGCGGCTCGCCGAGCCCGGTCAGGTTCAGGTAACGCACGCCAGAAACGCCACGCTCGAAAGCCTGCCGGTCATGCAGGTCCAGCCCGTGAAACTCGACGACCGGGTCGAGAAAACGCCCCAGCCACGTGCTTTTGATGGTCAGCGCCAGGACCAGCGTCTCGTCGCCGGCCAGTTGCAGCGGTGTATCCAGCAACAGTTTGTCACCGTCGAGACGCACGCCTGGCACTTCGCTGTCGGCGGGAAAGGTGTACTGATAGTCGTCGGCGGGCGAATAGAACAGGTGATCGGCAAACCATGCCTCGTGAGCGACCCATGCGCCAATCGCCACAATCGGCGCCAGCCACCAGGCCACCCACACGCCAAGCGCAATCAACACAAACAGACCACCCAGCAACGCCAGGCGCTTGTTACGGCGATGGCGCTTAAGCAACTGTTGCTTGCGGCTCAAAGCTGGAACACCGGAACGGGGTTGCACCAACGGTCCTTGTACTCGCGGTCGGCACGACCGAAGGAAAACCGCAGTGCCTTGCCCAACGCCCTGGCGTCCTCCCATGCGGACTGGGTGTTGACGAAGCTCAGCACGCTGCCTGGGCTGAAATCACGAGTTTCGGGATCGACGCCACCGTTGACGTACTCGATGCTGATCCATTGCGGCGCTTCAACGCGGTACACCAGTTGAATGGCAATGGGCGCGTCGTTGAGAAACACCACCGAGCCGATCAACAGGTCGCGCAGCAACTCGATGACCTCGGCTTTGTGCCGGGCACCGGTGGCTTCAAAGCCCCAGCGGCGCTGAAACAGGTCGCAATACATGCTCGCCAGTTCGGCACTGCTGAACTCGCTGACCGGCCGCACCGTACCGCCCGCCTCTTCCAGCAAGCGAAGTTCGCGGCGCTGGTTGTAACGAAACTTCTTCGACAGCTCTTCAGGCGTGCGCGCCATTGCCAGTGATTCGGTCTGCGACTTGAGCGTGCTGATCCGGCCTTCGTTGAGCGCCGACACGTAACGAGCCCGATGACGAACCGGCACTTGCACCTCTTCGGCCACCGGCAAAATCAGCTCGGCATTACCCAGGTCGAAGAGACCTTTCTTGCCGTGGCGCTTGAGTTCGTCCTTGGACAGCGCCAGCGAGCGACCCCAGGTGGCGATTGCGGCCTTCACTTCACCGCCCTGCTCCCAGGCCAGATAGCGCACCGGGATGCCGGAAAACTCCGATAAACGTGCAACCACCAGTGGGTGAGTGGCCACACTGCCACCCAAGCGCTGCCAGGCCAGTTCGTAAGCTGCCGCATCGATCGGCACCCAGCCACGCTCGCGCCAGCTTTTGAATCGATTGAGCATCAGGCCCCCGCTGTCAGGCTGGAGACTTGCGGCAAGCGCCAGAAGACATCGCGTACCGCATGATCGGAAAAACGCTCGCGCAGGCGCAGCAGCATGCGCTCGGCACAGTCCTGACGCTGCTCGCCGTCAAGCCCGGCCATGTGCACCAGCCCATGCGCCAGGCTGTGGGCATCGCCCAGCGGGAACAGCAGGCCGACATCTTCGACCACTTCCTTCGCGCCGCCGCACGAGGTCGCAAGCAGTGGCACACCGGCCACCATCGCTTCCAGCAGCACCATGCCGAACGGCTCGTGATCCGAGCTCAAGGCGAACACATCGAACGCCTTGAAGTAGCGGCGAGCGTCAGGCACCTGCCCGAGAAACAGCACCTGCGGGCCGATGCCCAGTTCCAGCGCGAGCGACTTGAGGGTTTCGTCCAGACGACCCTTGCCGAGAATCACCAACTGGCTGTTCTCGGGAAGGTTGGGCAACGCCTCGGAAAAACCGCGCAACAGCGTGGCCTGATCCTTGTCGGGATGCAGACGACCGACGTTGCCGACAATCCACGCCGACGGCGACAGGCCAAGCTCTGTGCGGGCATCTTCAGCAGAAAACTGGCTGCCCTGCAGCTGCTCGACATCGATGCGGTTGTACAAGGTCTGAATGCGCTCGGCCGGCCACTTGGGCAGACTGCTGCGCATGTCATCGCGCACCGCATCGGACACGCCGAGCAGGCTCAGGCGCTTGCGAAACAGCGTGGCGAACAGTTTGCGCGTACGGCGTTTGTAGTCGCCGAACGCATGGTGCACGCCGATCACCGGCAGGCGGGTCGCCAGCAGGGCGATGTACACCGGTTTGAAACGGTGGGCGATGCAGAAGCTGAAACTGCGTGTGGCGGCGATTTTGCGCAGGTCCCGGATAGCGCCCAGCTTCAGGCCACGAATGGCACTGGAGCTGTACTCCATGAACAGCACTTCGTCCGAACCGCAGTCGGCGACCACATCGGGGTCGGCGGCGCCGGTCAGAAATACCGTCGTCACTCGATAGCCCTTGCCGACAAACAGGCTGGCGTATTGCCGCGCGCAGTCCAGAAACGGCCCGTCATAGCCGTGGCAGAACTGCAGCACGTGACGATCAGCCGAGCGTGTCATAAGCCTCGACGCCCTCTTTGACCACAAGGATGTCTTCCATGATCAGGTACTCGAGGTCCGAGCCGAAGAACATGTTCAGGGCGTCGGTCGGCGAGCAAATCATTGGTTCGCCACGGCGGTTGAGCGAGGTGTTCAGCGAAACGCCGTTGCCGGTCAGTTCTTCCAGCGCCTTCATCATGTCGTAGTAGCGCGGGTTATATTCGCGCTTGAGCACCTGGGCACGGGAAGTGCCGTCTTCATGGACGACTTCCGGCACGCGGGTTTTCCACTCTTCAGCCACTTCAAAGGTGAAGGTCATGAACGGTGCCGGGTGATCGATCTTGATCATCTGCGGCGCAACGGTGTCGAGCATGGACGGGCAGAAAGGCCTCCAGCGCTCGCGAAACTTGATCTGGTGGTTGATGCGGTCGGCCACGCCGGCCACGCTCGGGCAACCGATGATCGAACGACCACCCAGCGCGCGCGGGCCGAACTCCATACGCCCCTGGAACCAGGCAACCGGGTTGCCCTTGACCATGATTTCAGCGATGCGCTGCGGCGTGTTGTCGATATGGCGCCAGACCGGCTTGCTCGGGTGACGGGCGCAGGCAGCGATCACATCTTCGTTGCTGTACGAAGGGCCGAGGTAGACGTGTTCCATCTTCTCGACCGGCACACCACGGGCGTGCGACACATAAGCAGCAGCGCCCACCGCCGTGCCGGCATCACCGGACGCAGGCTGGACGAACAGTTCCTTGACTTCCGGACGGGCGATGATGCGCTGATTGAGCTTGACGTTCAGCGCACAGCCTCCGGCGAAGGCGATCTTCCCGGTTTCCTTGAGGATGTCGCCCAGGTAGTGGTCCATCATCTGCAAGGCGAGTTTTTCGAACAGCGCCTGCATGCTGGCGGCGTAATGGATGTAAGGCTCGTCGGCCACATCGCCGACGCGCTTCGGGCCCAGCCATTCGATCAGCTTGGGCGAAAAGTAGAAGCCCTTGCCGTTCTCTTTATAGCGACGCAGGCCGATGACGTTGGCCAGTTCGGTGTTGATGATCAGCTCGCCATTTTCGAAGGTGGCCAGACGCGAAAAGTCGTACTTGCTGGCATCGCCGTAAGGTGCCATGCCCATGACCTTGAATTCGCCGTCGAGCATCTCGAAACCGAGGAATTCGGTGATCGCGCCGTACAGGCCGCCCAGCGAATCCGGATCGAAGAATTCCTTGATCTTGTGGATCTTGCCGTTTTCGCCGTAGCCAAAGAAGGTCGTGGCGTACTCGCCCTTGCCGTCGATGCCCATGATCGCGGTTTTTTCGGTGAAACCGGAGCAATGGTAGGCGCTGGAGGCGTGAGCCAAGTGGTGCTCGACGGGCTCGATCTTGATTTTTTTTGGGTCGAAGCCCAGTTGCTCGAGGCACCAGACGATCTTGTTGCGATAGCGCTTGTAACGGCGGTTGCCCATCAGCAGCGCATCAAGGGCGCGATCCGGGGCGTACCAGTAACGCTTGGCATAGTGCCAACGGGCCTTGCCGAACAGGCTGATCGGGGCGAACGGAATCGCGACCACATCGACGTCCGAAGGCTTGATGCCTGCCTGTTCCAGACAGAACTTCGCCGACTCGTAGGGCATGCGGTTCTTTGCGTGTTTATCACGAACGAAGCGCTCTTCTTCGGCCGCTGCTATCAGCTTGCCGTCGATGTAAAGCGCTGCGGAAGGATCATGGCTAAGGGCGCCGGACAGGCCAAGGATCGTCAATGCCACTAGGGTCTAGCCTCTTTAGTCTGCATGCAGGCGCGTCGCGCCCGAGAAAAGGTGTGCCCCCGCACAGCGGGCTGAGGGCAGCTAAAGGGCGGGATTATAACGTAATGGCCGAGGATTGGCTCGACGGGCTGAAATGTCGCTCGGAGTGCCCGCCAGACGGCGTAGGAAAGGTCTCTTTATCAACGCCAATAACTATCTACGACTTGCCGCCCGTTGCTTCTGATTAATTGAGGCCCATCGTCGCCGGCCTTCAGGTCGTCGCTCAAACCTCAGCGCCCCAAGCGCAATGGGAAACCTGTCATGAAACAAACACTGCCCCCTTTGACTATAACGCCTACACCGCTGACACCTGCCGATACCTGGCCTGCAGCATCGGCCGCCCTGAAAAGGCTCGATGAGCTGCGCACCCTGCTGGCCAGCGAGCTGCAAATGCAGCCCGGCCCCAGCGAAGCGTTGTTGACTGCCCTTGGCGAATCCGACGTTTCCGAACGGGAGCTGGAAATCTTCAGCCTGCTGCAACAGACCGATGATTACTGGACAGATCCTGGCGAAGCGGGTGAAAGCCGCCGTGACCGGCTTGTACCTGCCTTGCAGAGGGCGTTGCGCGATGAAGCCAGCGTCAGGATTCACGAGCGTGACCTGGAGAGCGGCTACCTGGCCTGCCTGCCGGACTCGCCCGAGCAGCCGCAAAGCCCGGCGCTCACCTACGCTTCACTGCACGTGCAATTGCATGATGACGAACAGATCGAAATGGCCGGTGTGCTGGCCATATCCCAGGAGAAGGAGCGCACGCTGCTGATGCTGCCAGGGCTCGGCATCATGGGCTTTGCCACCCAGGCCCTGATGCTCGCGACCCTCGCACAATGGCTCAACACGCCGAGGTTAAGGGATGCGCTGCTGAACAACCTGGAAAGGCAGCATCAGGACCGTCTGACCGAAATCAGCCAGGACACCGACCTGTACCTCGAGCCCTTCACGGCAGCGGACGTGCAGTTACAGCCCATTACAACGGCCCCCTTCGTTCATGCTTTTGACAGGCTGCTGAACAAACAGCGCAACGACATCCGCTACGCCTGCGAACAGCCAGACACAGCGGATCAGCAGAGTCGTCAGTTGCTGATCCAGGAAGCCATCCGCATGCCCGGCCTGTTCGGGCCCGCCGCCATGCTCGAGCTGCGCGAACTGACCAACAGGCAACGTCAGCATCATCGAAACCTGCCGGACTGGATGAAAATTGCCAGCGAGGCCGACTTGCAGACCTACGCCGGGCACCTCCAACACTACGATGAGGCACATGCTGCGATGCTCAGCGTACTGAGCAGCGCTGCGTCCCCGGAGCATTTTGCCGAAGCAAGTTTACGCACCCGCCTCGCCGATAACCTGGGCCATGATCTGGACCCGCGTGCGTTGACCATCGACACTCGTCGCACGCTGCCGTCGAGGAACGAGACCTACCGCGTGACAGGCTCGCTGGTCGAGCTGGCACTCTACGGCCTGCATCCGGGTGACGAGCTCGCAGGTTCGGACTTTCTCGACCACACCGTTATCACCCTTGATGGCAAACCGCTGGATGCCGCCTACTCAGCTTTGACCCCGGTCTACCTTGCCGAACTGATTGATGAACTCGACCTGCGCGCAGGGTTTGGCGAATTTCAACGCAAGGCCTGTCAGCAGGCGCACAACCGGAAAATGCTACGCGCACTGGCACAAACCCGGCTGACCGCGCAGGGTTGGGCGGCGAAGATGCAGGGGCATATCCAGCCCAGTGACTTCGCCATGGTCGCGGCACTGACCAGCCCCGCAGCAGGCGCACCTGGTCCTGCATTGCGTGTACAACAGATCAAACTCAACGACCGCAATGTGATGGCCAGATTGCTGGTGTTTCGCAAACAGGATGCCGAAGGACGGACGCAGCGGCTGATCATGGTCGCCACCGATGTACCTGGCCAAAAGTATTTCAGAGCCTTCGACACTGAAACCCAACTGCTGCAAGAAGTAGTCGGCTGGACTGCTTCGCCGTCAATGGTCAACTACCTGCTTGATCAGGTGGAAGTGGATGCCCGTGCGACACTGGCAGAGCAACTGACGGCACTGGCACTCAAACCTCAGCCTTCGAAGAACTTCATTCAGTTTATCGATCATGCGGACTGCGATTCGGCCTTGCACCACTTTACCGACGAACAGACCAGCGTGTTGCTTTCCGAACAGGCCAGACATACGCCGGACTGGTACCTGCGCGCCAGTCGCGCCCAGCGCCGCGAACTACTGGCTCTTGAGCAAGCCATTGGCGGAGCACTCGACAACTATCAGGCTCAGCCACACACCGAGGTTCAGCCCTTCAAGGATTACGTACACCAACGTGCCAGCCAGCAAATAGGCAAACTGCTGAACACACCCGTCGGCGCGGTAGACCCCGACCTGATCGTGATCACCACCGAGCGCGAAACACTGACCTACACCGACATGCTGCTCAATGGCTATGACGACAGCATTGACCCCTTGCGCACTTCCGCAGCAACCAATGCGACGTTCAGCGGCCCGAAAGGTATCGACCTGAGCGCACTGTCATCCGCTGTCGTCGCAGGTTCGGTGCGCGGTCAGTGGCTGGCGGACGAGTACATTGCCTTGATCAGAAACACGCTGCTGAACAGCGAAAGCGAAGGCTATGCCTACCGTCGCCAGTTCAGCGTGATGATCACTCAACTGCAGATGAACGCAGCGGCATTGCGCAGCGCCCTGAAAGGTCATATCGAAGCAGCGCACTATGTCTGGTTGAAACAATCTCTGGATAACGCCCACCTGAACGACGCGGCCTCCCGCGAGCGATACCCCCTCTACCCCCTGCAGGTGCATGTGGATAAACCACTTATCGCCTCGGGGCTGAACGGCGCCGATCAACTGCTCATCCCCAGCCCGCTACTCACCCACGTCGAAACCGTGCAGGGCTGCCTGGTGATCCTGCCGACACAGATTCGCCATGCCGCGCTGCTCTACACGCCGCAGGCGCCTGACGGTATCGAGTTTCGCCTGTTCAGCGCCTTTGTGCGCTCGCTCGATAGCGACGGCATGATCGATTACTACAAGGATCGCTGCCGGATCAAGGCGCGACGCACCTTGTCGTTCTTCCTTCGCGACATGCAGCAGGGCAAGGCCAACAAGCCTCCGGTCATTCCCAAGGCATTCATGTCAGACTTCGCAGACACCTGTTTCAACAGGCCGCTCGAACGCAGATTGCGTGACGTGGAAGAAACCACCACCGGGCGCAATGACATGTTGAACCAGTTGATCTGGGTCAGCGTCGAGATCATTGCTACCGCGCTGACGCTACCGTTCCCGCCGGCAAGCTTTGCTGTCGGCAGCCTGCTGTCGTTGCATGAAAGTGGGCGCGCAATCGAGGCCCTGACCGAAGGTGAACACGGACGCGCTACGGCGTACATGCTGTCCGCACTGTTCAATGGAATAGGGGCTGGCAGCGACCTGCTGGTCGGCCTGAAAGGCTTCGGCGGCGTATTGCATCAGCTTGAGCACAGCCATCAATCAACACCGGCCCTGCGCTCGTTCCAGCGCCAGTCCTCACTGCCGCGTTACGAGGATCTGTACCCGGTGGAACTGCAGGAGCAGGTATTCCTGATCAGCAAGCCCAACGCTCATGGTCACGCCGCGGTTTTCCATGCACCCCACGTCGCCTCTGCGCCCCCGCTGGCAACCGGTCAGTTCGCCCTGCGAGAGGCCGCTGGTGCCTGGCAGCCGCTCCTGCCGCCGCCCACCGCCGTACCGCGCGTCCCTTCAGGGTTGCGCACCGATCTGGCAGTCGACGTTTCGCTGGATAACGTGACGCGTATTACCGACGGCCACGCGAAAGGCGTGTACCCACTCAGCGGCAAACATTACATCAGGCTGTCAGACCACACCTTTCAGGTTCAATACGATGCGCACCTGCGCTGCTGGCAGATCATCGATCCGGCCAATCCATTCTCGTTCTTCGGCAAACAGCCGGTTCGCCTGGATGAACAGGGCCAGTGGCTGGTCGTCGATCGGCGCTTGCGCGGCGGCGGGCTGGACGGTCCGGGGGCCTACCGGCCACTGCATGAGGAGGCAGCCGGAAGCTCGCTCGACACGTTGATTGACTATGAGATGCCAAGCACCATGCGCGCGCATCTGGACATCGTCATCAGCAAGGAAGCCTTTGACCCGACTGGCGCAGGTCTGGAAGTCTATTTCGAGACCTATTTCACGGAAGTACGCCAGACCTTTACAACGTTTCGGGAAAAACTCTACCAGGATGCCCAGGCATTTTTTACCCGATTCTCTCCGCCGCCCAAGCCGACACTGCCCGCTTATGCCCTGCCCGGTAGCGTCGATACACTGATCGAGCACATCTTCACGCACAGCAACGGGCTGGTTTTCAGCGAGGCCCCCAAGTCGGTGGCCAGTAAGCGTCTGCTCCTGCTCAACATGCCCTTGCTGGCAGAGCAGCGTGTCGAGGTTCTGTACATCGAGCACCTGCTGACCGACAAGCACCTGCGCAAACTGGCCAGATATCGCCAACTGGGAAAAAAGAGTCGCTCTGGCTCTCATGAGCTTAAGGACTACCTGCATGAGGTCAATCGCGGTGCCTTGAACAACTCGAGCACCGAATACGACTACTACCACCTGATCAAGGAGGCCCACCGTCACGGGATCGAAGTGCGCCCGTTCAGTTCGTCGATCAGCTACCCGTTTCTCGACCATCCAGTGCTGACCGCCGTTGATGATCCGGCAGCGGCCAGCAAAATGAGCAACTTCTTCGGGCACAGGCTCATCAGCCACGACATCGTACCCGGCTCTTCAAAACGCTGGGTCGCCCTGCTCGACCAGAAACTTGCCACGGCGCATGATCAGGTGCCCGGCATCGCCGAGATGCAAGGGGTAGTCAGCGTGCACGTTCAGGGTATCCCGGCAGGACGCCCGACCCGCGTAAGCGAAGGTACCGGCGCGCCGCTTCAAAACACAACGACGCATTGCGACTTCACCATCGCGTTTGCCGACCCGGCATTACCCGCAACCCTGCTGCCCCCCGCCACGCCGGTGGATAACATGTTGCTGAGGGCGCTAGGGGGTAGATCCACCCTCGACGACGGCGAGCGCTGGGCAGGCCAGTACGGGTTTGTCCGTAATGAAAACGATGCCTGGCTGCGTGTGGACCCCGATGACTGGAGTGCGGACAGCCCGGCCACGGCTATCCAGCAATCGCTCGCGGACGCGACCTACGACATGCCGCTGGATACCCGAAACACGCTCCATACGCTGGCGAACTTTGAAAAAAAGGGCTTCGATATGGAGTATTTTTTTGAAGATGACACATTCGAAACGGTTCGCAGTGCATTTGCCCTGCGCCGCAAGAAGCTGCAACAGGATGCGGCTATGATCAGCGCCACACAACTGCCGCCACGCCCGACCCTGCCTGCGGTCAATCCTCGGGCAAATACGGCGGAGCTGCTTGAAACGCTATACCGCTACACCGATGGCATCGTTATCGGCGAGTCGCACTTTTCGGTCGCCAGCAAAAAAATGATCATCGACAACCTGCCGTTGCTGTCGCAGCAAAACGTGCGCACGCTGTACATGGAACACCTGCTGACCGACCTGCATCAGGCGGATCTGGATCGTTTTTTTGAAACCGGCCAGATGAGCAAAACCCTGCTTCACGACCTGAAAGTTCTAGACCGGGGTCATCACACCGACCCGGACAAGGTCTATACCTTCGAGCAACTGGTCATCAAAGCGCGGCAGCACGGCGTGGAAGTCCGGGCCATCGACTGCGCAGCCAGCTACCACCTTAATGGCCTTGACAACGATGGTTCAATCGCCCGCCAGCAAATGATGAACTACTTTGCATCGCGCACCCTGCGCAGGCATCAGGACGTCATGGGCTCACACAAGTGGATCGCACTGGTTGGCAACAGCCATTCCAATGGCTACCAGGGCGTGGTGCCGGGTATCGCCGAGCTGGAAGGCGGAATTGGTCTGCGGGTTGTCGATGTGGCACCGGGGCAGTCGAAGGGTGTGATGCACGACCCGGGAGAACTTTTATCAGGAAGCATCTCGACGACCGACGTACACATCAAAGGCGATTATCGAGTTGAGATAGAAATACCGCGCGCGAAGGATGCCATTCGGCCGCCCCAGCCTGCTACCCTCGAACAGCGACTGGACAGACCAGGAATGTTTCTGGTGGAGCAAACCGAGGGCAGCCTGCAGACCATTGTCCACCGTGCTCGCGACACCTTGATTCACCGCACGCCCATATTGGTCAATGCCGAAGGCAAGCTGTACCTGGAGCGCGTGCGCTGGCCGCACATCCACCTCCAACCTTTTGAGAACATAGACGCGCTGGTAGCGGCGCTGGAGGAGATGAACCTGACGCGGGTGGGCTGACGCGCAGACTCAGCCTCAGGCTGACCCGATCTTCGGCAAGCGCTGCTCCAGCCTCTGGTGCAGCGCACTCTCCACCGGCCAGTTACGCATGAACCGCGCCCGGTCACGCGCGTAGGCTGCTGCAAAGGACGATTGCGAACTTTGCTGCTGCATGGCATCCAGGTCGATCATCGCCCAGCGGTCGGTGTGCCAGAACAGGTTGTGCCCTTTGAAGTCGCCATGGCTGATGCGCGCCTGAATAAGCTGTGCGAACAGTTTGTCCAGCGCCAGCAACTCGACCTCGGGGGCATCACCGCTTTCGACATAGGGCGCGAAGCGCTCGATGATGTCCGGCCCGTCGATAAACTCGGTGACCAGCCAGGCTTTGCTACGCAACCCGAGAAAGCGCTGCTCCTGGACCGCCAGCGGTTTGGGCGTGGCAATGCCGAGAAACATCAGGCGATTGCCTTCGCGCCACGAATGCCAGGCGCGACTCGGACGCCAGAAGCGCTTGAGCCAGTGACTGAAATTCTTGATGTTGTAACGTTTGATGACCAGCGTGCGACCGCTGGCCTCGACCCGCCCCACGCTTGCCGCGCCACCGGTCTTGTACAAGTGCCCTTTGTCGAGCAAGGCGTCAGCCTGCTCAAGCACCGGCAGCATGGTCACTTCTTCGTTGCGGCGAATAGCGCGAAACACCGATGCGGTGTCCTCGACGCTGAACAGGCTGCAATCGCGCACGGTCTTGCCGAGAAAATCCTTGAGCCGCCAGCTGCGAACCTTGTCGATCTGCCGTTGCAGCGCTTCCATCGGCAAGCCATGTTCGCCGTTGCTCAGCAAATAATGCACCAGCAGCTCTTCCGTGAATGGCTCAAAAGCCTTGGGCAGTTGAGCAAAGAATACCCCAAGGTTTTCCAGCACCTTTTGCCGCGACAACGGCTTGCCGGCCTGCTCGGCGCGAATGCCCGCACCATCAATCAGGTACAGCTGCCCCTTATGACGCAGCAAATTATCCAGATGCAGATCTTCCTGCCACAAGCCTTTGGCGTGCTGCTGAGCGATGGCAGTCAGCGCCTCGCCGAGTACCGCTTGCTGCTCGTCGGCCAGAGGCGGCAGTTCCTGAACCTCGGTCCAGGCATCGCCCAGACTGGACGCCTGCTCCAGAAACTCGAACAACAGCCAGCCACCTTCGCCTTCCTGCAAGCCGTCGGCCAGCAACAGCGGTGTGGTCAGGCCTTGTTCGGCAAGCAAACGCACCCCTGCCAGTTCACGCTGAAAGTGCCGGGCGGCCTTGTCGCCGACCAGCAGTTTTGCCAGCACGGTTCTGCCTCGCCACACACCGGCACCCACATAGCGCTGCCCCGGCAACACGCGCAGCAGGGTCAGCAATTGCAACTCGGCCGGGCCGGCCGCATCGGCCAGCGTCAGGCTCATCGGCAACTCGGGGGTGCGCCCCGCGTTCTTGAGTTCAGACAAACGCATCAACGGGTCTCTTTATCGTCGGTGTTGAAATCATCGGTGTTGAAGGTCACGTTTGTGAGCGGCGCGCCTGCCCAGACGCTCGCTCCAGGCATCGACCAGCAGGCTGTCGGGCGTGGCTTGCAGGTAAGCCGCCAACAGCTCGCGCCGCTCGGCGTCATTCCAAACCTGGGCACGCCGCAGCAGCGGCTCCAGATCCCTGGCCAAGTCACGCTTGCCGAAGATCACCGGGCGGGTTTTCTCAAGATCGATCAGTTGCGCCTGATAGCCCGCGCCGACTGCCTGAAGAAAAATATGCTTGGGGTAGAAGCAGCCGTGCACCTGCCCCGCGCCATGCAGCGTGCGTGCAAGCAGACCACAGGCCTGAAGTATCCCCGAACGCTGCTCCGAACCCAATGCGCCCCATTGCTGCAACAGCTCATCAAGATCGGTCCAGCCATCCAGCGCGCGGGTCATCAGGATTGCACGGCGCTCGCCATCGACCTTGCGCTCGCCGTAAAACACCGCTTGCAGCGCCGGAATACCCAGTTTGCGGTAGCGGCTGATATTACGAAACTCACGCGAAAACGAAGGCTCGCCAAACGGGTGGTGCAACGTGTGCGTCAGGTAATTGCTCTGGCGCTTGAGGTAGAAACCCTGGCCGTCCAGATCAAGGCGAAACACACTGCTCCAGCCACCGCGACCGGTGTTGGGCTCATCGACTGCATCGAGCCGGATGTTCCAAAGCGATTCAAAATCAGCCAGGTCGTGACGCATCAGCAAAGGCTGATCGGCACTGGCAATAAAAACGCTCATTCACGGCCCTCGAAAAAGCTGACGATGTGTCGAATTCGTTTTTTGTCGGCGGCGTTCAAACGCGCTCGCTGACGGTACTGCAGGTAGAAGCGCAGGCGCTGGGTAGCCGACAGGTGATACTTGGCAACCTTGTCCAGGCACGCCAGATCCTTGGTGATCCGGTAGCGCAGCATGAAGCTCCACCAGAATGCGCCGTTGGGGCAATCGATGAAAAACAGCCTGCCTTCGTTATCGACCAGCAGATTGCGCCATTTCAAATCGTTATGTGTGAAATGGTTGTCGTGCATGATCCGGGTATAAGCCGCCAACTGACGGCTGATGCCATCGACCCACTGGCGATCAGCCAATCGCGGGTCCTTGCGTTGCGCCAGCGCCGACAAGTCTTCGGTGTTCGGCAAGCCACGCGTGATCAGTGCGCCGCGATCGTACGCTGCGCCGTTGCGCTCCAGCCCCCAGGCCACCACTTCAGCCGTGGGAATGCCCCATTTGGCGAAGCGTTTGAGGTTCTGCCACTCGGACTTGACCCTGGGCTTGCCCATGTAACGACGCAGGCCTTTGCCCGCGCCCACGTAGCGTTTGACGAAATAGTAGACGCCGGCGCGCTCGACACGGATGACATCGGAAAGCGGATCACGGGTCAACTGCTGGCCTTGCAAGGCGAACACGGCGTCCAGGCTTCCGAAGTCCCGGGCCAGAGAAGTGTACTCGGGCTCAAGGTTCCAACCCGCCATCAGAGCGCATCCCCGTAGCGCACTTTACGCTGATACAACTTGTCGGCTTTTTTATCCAGCCAGGTCAGCAGCGCGGCTTCCTTGAGCAGTATTTCGCGCAAAGGCTTCTGGAAATAATCCTTGAGAAAACGCAGTTTGTCGCGACGGGTCAGGCCGATGTCCAGCGCCGAGAAGTACAGCGCCGCAAGGTCCTTGTTGCGCCAGCGTGGCGTGATCGCCCGACGGGTCTGAGCACGGTGCAGATCGATAACCGACAGCCTGAAATCGTCAGCGGTCACTGGTTTTTCGGTGTGCAACAGAAAGTGGCAGATGTAACAATCGCGATGATTGACGCCCGCCCGGTGCATCATCCCGACCAGTCTGGCGACTTCGGCAATGAACGCCCTTTTCAGGCGCGGCTCGGGTGGCTCGGTACGCCAGTTGAGGCTGACGTCTTCCAGGCTGGTGGTCGGTGCCAACTCTTCGGTGACGATAAACGAGTGCTGCGCGGCGGGGTTGCTGCCACGCTCGCCATACGCCACAGCCGTCATGGTCGGCACACCGACCTCGTGCAAACGCTCAATGGCGTCCCATTCCTTGCCCGCCCCCAGCACCGGCAACTTGGCGGTTGCCAGGTTCTTGGCGATCTCGCCCCAGCCAATGCCGCGGTGGATCTTGACGAAGTAGCCACGCCCGTCAACTTCGGTGCGCAGCGTGCGACGTCCTTCCAGCTCGCGGTAGACCTCACCACTCAGGCCCTCGACCTCGGCGAATGCATCGCGCCCGGCCCACAGGCTCTTGAACGGTTCAGCAAGGAACAACTTCATCAATAGTGCTCCGCCAGAATCACATCCGCAGCGTGTTGCGGCATGCTGTAAAGGTCTGCTGTGTCAGCAAAGGCCAGACCGTTGCGACTCCAGGCGCTGCGCGCAGCATCATCCTGAAGCATGTCGGTCAAATAGCGATTGAGCTGCGCCTGATCGAACGGCTCATCCAGAACCCGCCCGCAATCGGCCTCGGCAATGTAATGGGCGTAACCGCACACTGCGCTGACCACTACCGGCAGCCCGGCCACAAGCGCTTCGAGCAACACCGTGCCGGTATTTTCGTTGTAGGCCGGGTGAATCAGCAGGTCGGCACCGAGCAGGAAACGCGGAATATCGCTGCGCCCTTTCATGAACGTCACCTGATCGCCCAACCCCAGCGCAGCGCTCTGCAACTGGAATACTTTGGGGTCGTCCTGGCCGATTACAAACAAGCGAGTGTGTTTCTTCATGTTTGCCGGCAAAGCCGCGAGTGCTTTCAGGCTGCGATCCACGCCCTTGGTCTTGAAACCGGAGCCGATCTGCACCAATAAACGGTCATTGTCGGCGAGACCGAATTCCCTGCGAAAATCTGCGCGAATGGCCGCAGCGTCTGGCGGTGCGCGACGGTCCTGGGAAATGCCCGGTGGCAGCAGGTGGAAACGCGACAACGGGGTGTCGTAATGCTTGATGAACAGCGGCTGCTGCACTTCGGAGATCATCAAGACCTGGGTTTTCGAGTCCCTGGCGAACACGGCGCGCTCGTAATCGGCGAAATGGCGATAACGGCCCCACTTGCGGTACAGCGGGCTGCGCAGGTTCTGCGCCTTGTCCTCGAAACAACCGTCAGCGGCGTAATACACGTCCAGCCCCGGCATCTTGTTGAAACCGATCAGACGGTCCACCGGGCGTACCGCCAGGTCCGCTTCCATCCACGCAGTGAGCTTTTCGTTGCGTCGGTGATTGAAGAACGCCTTGACCGGCGCCACCAGCACTTCAAAACCGGGCGGTACGTCGCCTTCCCAGATCAGCGTGTAGACGCGAATTTGATGGCCGCGCTGCTGACATTCCAGCGCAATGCGCATGAAATCGCGTTGCAGGCCGCCAAATGGAAAGTATTTGTAGAGTACAAAAGCCAGTTGCATCAGCCAGGTTCCTTTGCCAGCAACAGCGCGCCCAGTTGGCTCGCTACTCGCTCGGGATTCAAGCGAGTGAAGCATAACGGCCACTCGCGCTTAAGGTCGAACCGGCGCTGATCATCGGCGCTCGGTTGGTAGGTGCATTTCTTTTGCAGGCAAGGCGTGCAGCCCGGATAGTCGCTGGCCAGATGCACCTGCGACTTGCCATAAGCCCCGGTCAGGCCCGGATTGGTCGGGCCGAACAGGGAAATGGTCGGTACGTCCAGCGCTGCGGCCAGGTGCCCGATGCCGGTATCGACCGCTATGCAGGCCTGAGCACTGGCCAGTACCCGCGCGACACCCGCCAGGTTCAGTTTCGGCAGCACATGGGCGTTCTCCAGACCTTCGGCGATGCGTTCGGCACGCGCTTTTTCGGTCGGATTGCCCCACGGCAACTGCACATGCAAGCCACGTGCGGCCATCAATTCGGCCAGTTGCCGCCAGTAAAGCTCGGGCCAATGCTTGGTGTCCCAGGTTGTACCGTGCAAAAACAGCACGAACGGTGCCTGTAAGGTGTTATCCAGCGCCGCCAGTGGCTTGAGTCCGTAATCGCCCATGCCGGACGGCAGCGGATAGCCCAGCGCCTGGGCGAACAACTGACGCAGCCGTTCGACGGCATGCTGCCCGCGTGCCACCGCCAAGGCGCGGTCATAAAAGCGACTGGCCACCGGCTCGCGTGCCGAGTCGCGGTCCAGACCGGCCACCGGCGCATCAACGTAGCGCGTCAGCCAGGCGCTCTTGAGCAGGCCTTGGGCGTCGATCACCAGATCGTAACGCTGCTCGCGAACACGCGCCTTGAAGCGCCGCCATTCGCCGGACCTGAACGTTTGCCAGAGGTTTTTGCGCCAGCGGCGGATCGCGACCGGAATGACCATGTCGACTGCCGGATGCCAGGCGGGAATCTCGGCGAAACCTTCCTCTACCACCCAGTCAAAGCGGATGCCGGGCAACGCCCGGGCCGCATCGGTCAGCGCCGGCAAGGCATGGATCACATCACCCAACGAAGACGTCTTGATCAGCAGTACCCGCAAAATCAGGCGACCTCGACCGGAGTGCTGCTCAGGCGGGTCAGTGCCTGAATCACGGCGTCCGGTTCAAGCAGACGCATGCAGTTGTAATGGCCGAAACGGCAAGTGCGTTCAAAACAGGGGCTGCATTCCAGACCCAGACGGACCACTTCGACTTCGTCGGCCAGCGGCGGCGTGAAGCCTGGCGATGTGGAACCGTAGACCGCCACCAGCGGGCGGTTCAGCGCTGCGGCCACATGCATCAGGCCCGAATCGTTGGACACCACGGCGTCGGCACACGACAGCAGGTCGATGGCTTCGGCCAGCGAGGTGTCGCCACTGAGGTTGACGGATTCTTCGCGCAGGCCGGGAATCAGCTCCTGACGGATGCTCTCGCCGACCGGATGATCCTTTTTCGAACCGAACAGCCAGACCTGCCAGCCTTCACGAATGCTGGCTTCGGCCACTTGCGCGTAGTGCTCTGCCGGCCAGCGCTTGGACTCGCCGAACTCGGCGCCAGGGCACAGCGCCAGCACCGGACGGTCGAGGGTCAGGCCGAACTTGCTCAAGGCCGCGTCGCGCGTGGTGGGGTCGATGCGCAGGCTGGGCTGAGGGTAAGGACGTGGCAGCTCGGCGCCCTTGTCGAAGGCCAGCGCCATGAAACGCTCGATCATCAGCGGGTAGCGCTGTTTGTCGAGGGTACGCACGTCAT
Organism: Pseudomonas avellanae BPIC 631; assembly: GCF_000444135.1. Classification (GTDB taxonomy): domain Bacteria; phylum Pseudomonadota; class Gammaproteobacteria; order Pseudomonadales; family Pseudomonadaceae; genus Aquipseudomonas; species Aquipseudomonas avellanae. The sequence continues at coordinate 43,614 of NZ_ATDK01000230.1, read as the reverse complement.
TGAGCAGGCCGTAACGGAATTCACCGCGCCAGCCGGTGCGTTTCGGGATACCGGCGAAAAACGGCACCAGCGCGGATTTCAGCGAGTTGGGCAGCAGAATGGCCTGGTCGTACTGGCCAGCGAGGGACTTGCCAATGCGCCGACGGGTCGCCAGTTCAAGCGCACCGTGACCAAGCGGAAAACTGAGCGCAGCGCGAACCTCTGGCATGCGCTCCAGTATCGGACGGCTCCATTCAGGGGCCAACACGTCGATTTCGCACTCGGGATGACGCTGTTTCAGGCACTGGAACAGCGTTTGCGCCATCACCATGTCACCGACCCAGCTAGGCCCAACGATCAGAATTTTCATGTCTCATCCAAAAACGACCAGAAACGATCAGGGAGGCCGAGCAGGCTGCGTGACATTCCCACACAACCTGTCGCCTCCCTGTCATAGCTTTATATAGCGGCGCAGCGGAATACGGCGCGGCCTTGCGGCTCAGCTCAATCCCATTTGCGCCCAGATCCGCATCACCTCACGCCGCTGGGCATGAAACTGATCACCGCTGACCACCCCGGCCTGCTTCTGCAAGGCCTGACGGTGCGCCGCCGAGCGATACGCCTTGTAGGCTTCACGCAACAGGCTGGCCTCCACATCAGGCAACAGTCCGGCTTCTTCGAGCCCTTCGAGAATCCGGATGTTATCGGTGTATTGCAACAGCGCGGGATGCTCTCTGGACCACGCCAAGGCGGCGTATTGCACCATAAATTCGATATCGACGATACCACCGGCGTCCTGCTTGAGGTCGAATGGCACCGACGCCTCGAAGGCATTGGCCGCCCTGCCCGCCGCTGTCAGCCGGGTGCCGAGGTTGTCACGCATCTTCGCGCGCATCTCGCTGACTTCGGCGCGCAGCGTGCCCAGATCACGTTCGCGACCCAGCACATCGGCCCGGACTTTCTCGAACTGCTCACCCACATCACGACTGCCGGTCAGCACGCGCGCGCGAACCAGCGCCTGATGCTCCCAGGTCCAGGCTTCATTGGCCTGATAGCGGGCAAAGGCACCCAACGAGCTGACCAGCAGCCCGGATGCACCGGACGGGCGCAGGCGCATATCGACGTCATACAACTGACCGGAGTTGGTCTGTGTGGTCAGTAAATGGATCACCCGCTGCCCCAGCCGGGTGAAAAACTGCGCACTGTCGATAGGTTTGGCGCCGTCGGTCTCGGCCTGCAAATCTCCGTCATGAATGAACACCAGGTCCAGATCAGAGCCATGACCCAGCTCGATACCGCCGACCTTGCCGTAACCGACAATCACAAAACCCGGATCGCATAATGTGCCGTCGGGCCGGAAAGGCGTGCCGTGACGGGCCACGCTGTAGCGCCAGGCCAGGGCCAGCACCTGATCCAGAATCGCTTCGGCCAGCCAGGTCAGGTAGTCACTGACTTTCATCAATGGCAGGCTGCCGGATATCTCGGAAGCCGCCACCCGCAGGCTGTGCGCCAGCTTGAAGTGGCGCAGGGCCTCCATTTGCTGCTCGAGGTCGTCCTCAGGAATACGCACCAGCCGCTCACGCAGCTCAGCCGCCAGTTCCGGTGCCAACGGCGGATTGAACAGGCGGCCTTCATTGAGCAGCTCATCAAGCAGTAGCGGGAAGCGCGATCTGTTCGGCGATCCATGGGCTGGCGGCGCACAGGGTCAGCAACTGGCGCAGCGCATCGGGGTTTTCAGTGAGCAGCACCAGATACGCCGAACGCCGGGCAACGGCCTCCACCAACGGCAACACCCGTTCCAGCACCAGATCGGGCTTTTCATGCTCCACCGCCTGCGCCAGCAGCCGGGGAATGAAGGCATCCAGACGCTCGCGACTCAGACGCTGCATCGAGCGCAAATTCGGGCTGCTGCGCAGGTTGGCCAGACTTTTCAGTGCCTTGCCGGTATCGACGAAACCTGCCTGCAACAGCTGACGACCCGCTGCGTCTTCATCCTGGGACTCTTCCCACAAGGGCAGCCACTCGCCACCCACAACCACTTCACTGTCGTCCTGCAGCTCGTCGTCCGGATCAGAATCGGGATCGGCGATGACCTGACGGAAATGCCAGGACACCCGGCTGCGCCAGTACATGAGGCGTTCGTGAAAGCTGGCCCAGTCGGCAAAGCCCATGATCAGGGCGATGCGCGCCTGATCCTGTTCGTGGTCAGGCAGCATTTGCGTCTGGCGGTCGGCAATCGCCTGAATGGCGTGCTCGGTGTAGCGTAGAAATTCGTAGCCTTCGCGCAGCTCTTCGGTCACCGCCGAGGGCAGATAACCCTGCCCTTCGAGGGTTTTCAGCACGTTGAACAGCGGACGCTGTTGCAGGCTCAGGTCGCGGCCACCGTGGATCAACTGGAACGCCTGGGCGATGAACTCGACTTCGCGAATTCCGCCGGCACCGAGCTTGATGTTTTCCGCCATCCCCTTGCGCTTCACTTCCTGCTGAATCAGCTGCTTCATGGTGCGCAGCGCTTCGATGGCAGAGAAATCCAGGTAACGGCGATACACAAACGGTCGGAGCATCTCGAGCAATTCGGCACCCGCCGCCAGATCGCCGCCGACCACTCGCGCCTTGATCATCGCGTAGCGTTCCCAGTCGCGGCCCTGATCCTGGTAATACTGCTCCAGCGCATTGAAGCTGAGCACCAGCGCCCCGGATGAACCGTAAGGCCGCAGGCGCATGTCAACACGGAACACAAAACCGTCGACCGTCACCGGGTCCAGCGCCTTGATCAGCCGCTGGCCCAGGCGAATGAAAAATTCCTGATTGTCCAGCGGGCGCTTGGTGCCGACCGTCTCGCCGCCTTCCGGGTAGGCGAAAATAAGGTCGATGTCCGACGAAAGGTTCAGCTCGACCGCGCCGAGTTTGCCCATGCCGAGAATGACCATCTGTTGCGGCAGGCCGGAATGGCGACCGGTCGGCGTACCGAACTGCTGACAATGGCGCGGATAGAGCCATTGGTAGGCAAGGTCGATCGAGGCATCGGCCATTTCGGAAAGATCGCGGCAGGTTTCGATCAAATCTGCCTGACGGGTCAGATCGCGCCAGATGATTCGCACTTGCTGGCGTGCGCGCTGCCGACGTAGATTACGCCCCAGTTCGTCCTCGGTGACGGCGCTCGACAGCGCATCGGCAATTTGTGCGCGCAACTCGCCGACAGAAAAGCTACGTTCCAGCTCGCCCGAACCGGCCAGTTGCAGGAACATCTGCGGATCGCGGCAGATTTGCTCGGCAACAAAGTCGCTGGCCGCACACACCCGGTCAAATGCCGTGCGGCGTGCCTCGGGCCAGGCCTCGAAAGACGCCAGCGCGTCGGCGGACGATTCAGTCAGGGCGGCGCGCCAGGTTTGCCGGGCACGGGTAATCAACGGCAGCAAAATAGCCGGAAAATCGGCCAGTGAAGGTAGGCTCATGGTCTATCCTTGATCGGCGTGCAAACGGCCGCTCGTCATGACGGCGAGATACGTCTGCCAGCACCGCTTGTCGAACAAAGGTTATAAATTGCTGGAAAAATCAAATTAGAAGCATAAAAATCCGCTTTTTACCTGCAAGATATTCAATAGCGATCAACAGTAACGTTTTAAGTTACAAGACAACAGGAGCGATTGAGTCGCTTCTCTGTAGTTTTACTACTGGGTCCGATACTCGGAGGGCTGAAATCGTCGTCGTTTTGTAGTAAAACTACACGCCGCCGGATCCCACCCTCCGGTAATCCAAGAATTTATGTCGTCTGCCCACAAGGCCAGTCGCAAACTCAGGCAACCGATTCTGGAAGCCTTTCCGCCCTGGAGCAAGCCATGCAAGACCTCGATCCCGTCGAAACCCAGGAATGGCTGGACGCCCTGGAATCGGTTCTCGACAAAGAAGGCGAAGACCGCGCTCACTACCTGATGACCCGTCTGGGCGAGCTGGCCACCCGTAGTGGTTCGCAGCTGCCTTACGCTATCACCACGCCATACCGCAACACGATTCCTGTCACCCACGAAGCACGCATGCCTGGCGACCTGTTCATGGAACGCCGCATTCGCTCGCTGGTGCGCTGGAACGCATTGGCCATGGTTGTCAAAACCAACATCGGCGACCCGGATCTGGGCGGCCACATCTCCAGCTTCGCCTCCAGCGCCACGCTGTATGACATCGGCTTCAACTACTTCTTCCAGGCCCCGACCGACGAACACGGCGGCGACCTGATCTACTTCCAGGGTCACGCATCGCCAGGCGTCTACGCCCGTGCGTTCCTCGAAGGCCGCATCACTGAAGACCAGATGAACAACTTCCGTCAGGAAGTCGACGGCAAAGGCCTGTCTTCTTACCCACACCCATGGCTGATGAAGGATTTCTGGCAGTTCCCGACCGTATCGATGGGCCTTGGCCCGATCCAGGCGATCTACCAGGCGCGCTTCATGAAGTACCTGGAGCACCGCGGTTACATTCCGGAAGGCAAGCAGAAAGTCTGGTGCTTCCTGGGTGACGGCGAGACCGACGAGCCGGAATCCCTGGGCGCCATCGCCCTCGCCGGTCGCGAGAAGCTCGACAACCTGATCTTCGTCGTCAACTGCAACCTGCAGCGCCTCGACGGCCCGGTTCGCGGCAACGCCAAAATCATCCAGGAACTGGAAGGCGTGTTCCGTGGCGCTCAATGGAACGTCACCAAAGTCATCTGGGGCCGTTTCTGGGACCCACTGCTGGCCAAGGACGTCGACGGTATCCTGCAACGTCGTATGGACGAAGTCATCGACGGCGAATACCAGAACTACAAAGCCAAGGACGGCGCGTTTGTTCGCGAGCACTTCTTCAATTCGCCTGAACTCAAGGCCATGGTTGCCGATCTGTCCGACGACGAGATCTGGAAACTCAACCGTGGCGGCCACGACCCGTACAAGGTCTACGCGGCGTACCACGAAGCCGTCAACCACAAGGGTCAACCGACCGTGGTTCTGGCCAAGACCATCAAAGGTTATGGCACCGGTGCCGGCGAAGCGAAAAACACTGCGCACAACACCAAGAAGGTCGATGTCGACAGCCTGCGTCACTTCCGTGACCGTTTCGACATCCCGGTCAAGGACGCAGAGCTTGAAGCCCTGCCGTTCTACAAGCCGGAAGAAGGCAGCGCCGAAGCCCGTTACCTGAGCGAGCGTCGTGCTGCGCTGGGTGGCTTCGTACCGCAGCGTCGCGCCAAGAGCTTCAACCTGCCGACCCCGCCACTCGACACCCTCAAGGCCATCCTTGACGGCTCGGGCGACCGCGAAATTTCCACCACCATGGCCTTCGTGCGCATCCTGACCCAACTGGTCAAGGACAAGGAAGTCGGTCAGCGCATCGTGCCGATCATCCCTGACGAAGCACGCACCTTCGGCATGGAAGGCATGTTCCGCCAGTTGGGCATCTACTCGTCGGTCGGCCAGCTCTACGAGCCAGTCGATAAAGAACAAGTGATGTTCTATCGCGAAGACAAGAAAGGCCAGATCCTCGAAGAAGGCATCAACGAAGCAGGCGCCATGTCCTCCTTCATCGCTGCCGGCACTTCGTATTCCAGCCACAACCAGCCGATGATTCCGTTCTACATCTTCTACTCGATGTTCGGTTTCCAGCGCATTGGTGACCTGGCCTGGGCCGCTGGCGACAGCCGCACCCGTGGCTTCCTGATCGGCGGCACCGCCGGCCGTACCACCCTGAACGGCGAAGGCCTGCAGCACGAAGACGGTCATAGCCACATCCTGGCATCGACCATCCCGAACTGCCGCACCTTTGACCCGACGTACGGTTACGAGCTGGCAGTGATCATCCAGGACGGTATGCGCCTGATGTTCGAAGAACAGCAGGACGTTTTCTACTACCTGACCGTGATGAACGAATCCTACGCGCAGCCAGCCATGCCGGCCGGTGTCGAGGCAGGTATCGTCAAGGGCATGTACCTGCTCGAAGAAGACACCAAGGAAGCCGCGCACCACGTCCAGTTGCTGGGTTCGGGCACCATCCTGCGTGAAGTTCGCGAAGCGGCGAAGATTCTCCGCGACGAGTTCAACATCGGTGCTGACGTGTGGAGCGTTACCAGCTTCAACGAACTGCGTCGCGACGGTCTGGCTGTAGAGCGCAACAACCGCCTGCACCCTGGCCGGAAGCCGGAACTGAGCTATGTTGAGCAGTGCCTCAACGGTCGCAAAGGCCCGGTCATTGCCTCGACGGACTACATGAAGCTGTTCGCTGACCAGATTCGTCAGTGGGTTCCGACCAAGGAATATAAAGTGTTGGGCACCGACGGTTTCGGCCGTAGCGACAGCCGCAAGAAGCTGCGTCACTTCTTTGAAGTCGATCGCCACTTCGTTGTGCTGGCAGCTCTGGAAGCCTTGGCTGATCGTGGCGATATCGAACCTAAAGTCGTGGCGGAAGCCATCGTCAAGTTCGGCATCGATCCTGAAAAACGCAATCCACTGGACTGCTAAGAGTCTGCTTCAAGAGCGCTGATCAGAGCGTAAACAGCCCAGGATGCGGAATTTACCCACCGTAAATGAGCATCCTGGCTGTTTCGTTGTAACTGAGCCAGCGTATTCGTGAGTGAACAGGTTCTCCTAAGGAGAGACATAGTGAGTGAGTTAATTCGCGTACCCGACATCGGCAACGGTGAAGGCGAAGTCATTGAATTGATGGTCAAGGTCGGTGATCGCATCGAAGCCGACCAGAGCGTTCTGACGCTTGAATCGGACAAGGCGAGCATGGAAATCCCTGCTCCCAAGGCTGGCGTCATCAAGGCCATGAAGGTCAAGCTGGGCGACCGCCTGAAAGAAGGCGACGAGCTGTTTGAGCTGGAAGTGGAAGGCGAAGCTTCTGCAGCGCCGGCACCTGCTGCCGAACCTGCAGCCGCTGCGGCCCCTGCCGCTGCCGCTGCTGAAAAACCTGCCGAAGCCGCACCCGCTGCTGCCGAGCCAGCTCCGGCTGCCGCCGCCACCGTTCAGGACATTCATGTTCCGGACATCGGTTCGTCGGGCAAAGCCAAGATCATCGAACTGATGGTCAAGGTCGGTGACAGCATCACGGCTGATCAATCGTTGATCACCCTTGAGTCCGACAAGGCCAGCATGGAGATCCCGTCTCCAGCCGCAGGCGTTATCGAAAGCATAGAAGTCAAGCTGGACCAGGAAGTCGGCACCGGCGACCTGATCCTGAAACTGAAAGTCACAGGCGCAGCGCCTGCTGCTGCACCGGCGCCTGCCGCCAGCGCACCGGCTGCCGCACCTGCCAAAGCCGAAGCGGCTGCCCCGGCCGCTGCACCTGCACCGAAAGCCGAAGCAGCACCGGCCAAAGACGGCGCCAAGGTTCACGCAGGCCCGGCTGTTCGTCAGCTGGCACGCGAGTTCGGCGTCGAGCTGAGCGCGGTCAGCGCCACCGGCCCACACGGCCGCGTGCTGAAAGAAGACGTTCAGGTTTACGTCAAGGCCATGATGCAGAAGGCCAAGGAAGCTCCAGCAGGCGGCGCAAGCGGCGGCTCGGGCATCCCGCCGATCCCGGAAGTCGATTTCAGCCGTTTTGGCGAAATCGAAGAAGTGCCGATGACTCGCCTGATGCAACTGGGTGCGTCAGGTCTGCATCGCAGCTGGCTGAACATCCCGCACGTCACGCAATTCGACCAGGCCGACATCACCGACCTGGAAGCTTTCCGTGTTGCGCAGAAAGGCGCTGCCGAGAAAGCTGGCGTCAAGCTGACAGTGCTGCCGCTGCTGCTCAAGGCTTGCGCGCATCTGCTCAAGGAACTGCCGGACTTCAACGCTTCGCTGGCACCAAGCGGCAAGGCTGTGATCCGTAAGAAGTACGTGCACATTGGCTTCGCCGTGGACACCCCGGACGGCCTGCTGGTCCCGGTCATCCGCGACGTCGATCAGAAGAGCCTGCTGCAATTGGCAGCCGAAGCAGCCGTACTGGCTGAAAAGGCGCGCAGCAAGAAACTGACTGCAAACGACATGCAGGGCGCGTGCTTCACCATCTCCAGCCTCGGCCACATTGGCGGCACCGGCTTCACGCCGATCGTCAACGCGCCGGAAGTGGCGATCCTCGGTGTTTCCAAGGCAACCATCCAGCCTGTCTGGGATGGCAAAGCCTTCCAGCCGAAACTGATGCTGCCGCTGTCGCTGTCCTACGATCACCGCGTGATCAACGGCGCAGCTGCTGCACGCTTCACCAAGCGCTTGAGCGAATTGCTGACGGACATCCGCACAATCCTGCTGTAAGCCAGCCAGGCCCGTCACCACGACGGGCCTTGCCGTACACCTTTGCGAGCTGCCACGCTCGAACCTCAACCCCGCCCTCCAGCGGGGATTTTTTTGTCTGGCTATCGCGCCCATGCTCCGCGCTCATTGTTAGATCCTGTGTGACCGGGGCGGCGATCCGCATTGCTCACGAAGACCATGGTCCAGACGCCCCGTCTTCCGGGGCTGTACGGACCCCTTCGCGAGCAAGCTCGCACCCACGACCTTTATCGCGGTGCCAGGTCTGGCTGGCGGGTGATACACTGCGCGACATTTTTGTTTTGCAGGTCCACCGTCGTGACTAACACCGCCTTCAATTCTCTGCCTCTGTCTGCTGCCATGCTGGCTAACCTGGAGTCGCTTGGTTACGCCGAAATGACGCCGATTCAGGCGCAGAGCCTGCCGGTGATCCTCAAGGGCATGGACCTGATCGCGCAAGCCAAGACCGGTAGCGGCAAGACCGCTGCGTTCGGCATCGGCCTGCTCAACCCGATCAATCCGCGCTTCTTCGGCTGCCAGGCACTGGTCATGTGCCCGACCCGCGAGCTGGCGGATCAGGTGGCCAAGGAAATCCGTCGCCTGGCGCGCTCGGAAGACAACATCAAAGTGCTGACCCTTTGCGGCGGCGTGTCTTTTGGCCCGCAGATCGGCTCGCTGGAACACGGCGCGCACATCATCGTTGGCACGCCAGGCCGCATTCAGCAGCATTTGCGCAAAGGCTCGCTGGTGCTTGACGGTCTGAACACGCTGATTCTCGATGAAGCCGACCGCATGCTGGACATGGGTTTCTACGACTCCATCGCCGACATCATCGAGCAGACCCCGCAGCGCCGCCAAACCCTGCTGTTCTCGGCCACTTACCCGGTCGGCATCAAGCAACTGTCGTCGAAGTTCATGCGCGATCCGCAGACTGTAAAAGTCGAAGCGCTGCACGCCGACAGCCAGATCGAGCAGATTTTCTACGAGATATCCCCCGAGCAGCGTCTGGAAGCCGTGGTCAAGGTACTTGGCCATTTCCGCCCAACGTCCTGCGTCGCGTTCTGCTTCACCAAGCAGCAGGTTCAGGAAGTGGTCGACCACCTGACCGCCAAAGGCATGTCTGCGGTCGGCCTGCATGGCGATCTGGAGCAGCGTGACCGTGATCAGGTGCTGGCGATGTTCGCCAACCGCAGTACTTCGGTACTGGTCGCCACCGACGTAGCCGCGCGCGGTCTGGACATCGATGCACTGGACATGGTGCTCAACGTCGAACTGGCCCGCGATTCGGAAATCCACATTCACCGTGTAGGCCGTACCGGTCGTGCAGGCGAGACAGGCATCGCGGTCAGCCTCGTGGCACCGTCAGAAAGCCAGCGCGCCCGCGCGATCGAAGAATTGCAGAAAGCCCCGTTGAACTGGCAGCAGTACGACAACCTGAGCATCAAGGAAGGCGGCAAATTGCTGCCCGCCATGACCACGCTGTGCATCGGCTCCGGCCGCAAGGACAAACTGCGTCCGGGCGACATACTCGGCGCACTGACCGGCGAAGCGGGTATTGCGGGCACCCAGGTCGGCAAGATCGCGATCTTTGACTTTCAGGCCTACGTTTCCGTCGAACGCAGCATGGCCAAACAGGCGCTGGAGCGTCTGAACAATGGCAAGATCAAAGGCAAGTCGCTGCGCGTACGGATTCTCTGAAATAGTCGTTAGCTGGATTATGAATAGGTGGTGCGGCGCAGATATGTGACGCAGAGCGTCACGAGAGGCATTCCCACGCGGAGCATGGGAACGATCGTGACAGATCGATTTGCATAACCGAGGAAACACGCTGTGCCCGTTACTGACGTTGTAATCATTGGCGCTGGCGCCGCAGGTTTGATGTGTGCGTTTACCGCTGCCGCTCGCGGGCGCAAGGTGATGTTGATCGATCACGCCAATAAACCCGGCAAGAAGATCCTCATGTCCGGTGGCGGGCGCTGCAACTTCACCAACATGTACACCGAGCCGGCCAATTTCCTGTCGCAGAATTCGCACTTCTGCAAATCGGCCCTGGCACGCTACACCCAGTGGGATTTCATCGCGATGGTCGCCAAACACGGCGTGCCGTATCACGAGAAAAAACTCGGCCAGCTGTTTTGCGACAACAAGTCCAGTGACATTCTGGAAATGCTGCTGGAGGAATGCCGTCAGGCCGGTGTCAGTCTGCACATGGACACTTCCGTGCAGCAGATCGACAAAACCGAATCCGGCTACAGCCTGCACACCACGCTGGGCACGTTGAACTGCGAGTCGCTGGTCATCGCCACAGGCGGGCTGTCGATCCCGACGCTGGGCGCCACCGGCTTCGGCTATCAGGTCGGCAAGCAGTTCGGCCACACGCTGCTGCCCACCCGCGCGGGGCTGGTGCCGTTCACCATCACCGATCAGCTCAAGGAGCTGTGCACCGAGCTGTCCGGCACCTCGGTGGATTGTCTGGTCAGCTGCAACGACACCGCTTTTCGCGAGAACATCCTGTTCACTCACCGTGGCCTCAGTGGCCCGGCGATTCTGCAGATATCCTCGTTCTGGCAGCACGGCGACACCGTCGAAATCAACCTGCTGCCTGACCACGATGTGCCCGCCTGGCTCACGCAACAACAGGCCGAACGCCCCAACAGCGAGCTGAAAACCCTGCTGGGGGAAATCTTCACCAAAAAGATGGCCAACCTGATCGCCGAACACTGGTTCGTTTCCAAGCCCATGAAGCAGTACACCCACGCCGAACTGGCCGATATCGCTGAAAAACTGGCGAGCTGGAAGGTGGTCCCGGCCGGCACCGAAGGCTATCGCACCGCCGAAGTAACGCTGGGCGGCATTGACACCCGTGAAGTGTCGTCCAAGACCATGGAATCGCTAAAATCACCCGGTCTCTATTTTGTGGGCGAAGTGCTGGACGTCAGCGGCCATCTGGGCGGTTTCAATTTCCAGTGGGCCTGGGCATCAGCCTATGCAGCCGCGCAATACGCCTGACGTAACGTTTTGAACTAACATCGCAACACCGCAGGCCGGTATAAATTGTGCGAGGCGGATGTACAGCCAGCCGTTTGGCCTGTACATATCCTTCTGCACGATCGATCAATTGCGAACAGGGCCGTCAGCTTATCCATGGCATCGAAATCTCTCCGTCATACTCTCCGTCGATTGTGGGCGCTGGATAAATTCAGCTATAGCGTTCGGGTCTTTATCGCACTGACCGGCAGCATGGCGCTGTGCTGGTATCAAAACGAGATGGCCCTGCTGATCCCGCTGTTCCTGGGGATTATCGCCAGCGCCCTGGCCGAGACCGATGACAGCTGGCAAGGCCGGCTCAATGCCCTGGCCGTGACCCTGGTGTGCTTCAGCATCGCCGCACTCGCTGTAGAACTGCTGTTCCCCTACCCCTGGCTGTTCGTCTGCTCACTGGCGCTGGCCAGCTTCTGCCTGACCATGCTCGGCGCGCTGGGCGAGCGATATGGCGCGATTGCCTACGGCACGCTGATTCTCTCGGTCTACACCATGATCGGCGTCGATCAGCGCGGTGGTGAGGTGCTGGACTTCTGGCACGAGCCGATGCTGCTGGTGGCAGGCGCTGCCTGGTACGGCCTGTTGTCGGTGCTGTGGCAAATGCTGTTTTCCAACCAGCCGGTGCAGCAGGCGCTGGCGCGGTTGTTCCGCGAACTGGGGCAGTATCTGAAACTCAAATCGACGCTGTTCGAGCCGATTCGCACCCTCAACGTGGAGGCCCGCCGCCTGGAGCTGGCGCAACAGAACGGCCGTGTTGTTGCGGCGCTGAACTCCACCAAGGAAATCATTCTGCACCGCGTTGGCAGTAGTCGGCCCGGCTCGAAAGTCAGCCGCTACCTGAAACTGTATTTCATCGCTCAGGACATCCACGAGCGCGCCAGCTCGTCGCACTACCCTTACAACTCGCTGGCCGATGCGTTTTTCCACAGCGACGTGCTGTTCCGCTGTCAGCGCCTGCTGCGTCAGCAAGGCGTTGCCTGTCAGGCACTGTCAGAGTCCATACAGCTGCGTCAGCCGTTCGTGTACGACCCAAGCTTCGCAGAAGCCATGGAAGACCTGCAGGCCTCGCTTGAGCACCTGCGCATCCAGAGCAACCCGGCATGGCGCGGCTTGTTGCGCTCGCTGCGCGCACTGGCCGCCAACCTCGGCACGCTGGATCGCCTGATCAGCGACGCCAGCAACCCGGACGCCGTGGCCGACGCCACCGACAGCAGCCTGCTCGACCGTTCACCGCGCAACCTCAAGGACGTCTGGACGCGCCTGCGCCTGCAGATGACCCCGACCTCGCTGCTGTTCCGCCATGCACTGCGCCTGCCGCTGGCACTGACCATCGGCTACGCGATGGTGCACCTGATTCATCCGTCGCAAGGCTACTGGATCATCCTGACCACGGTTTTTGTCTGCCAGCCCAGCTATGGCGCCACCCGGCGCAAGCTCGGTCAGCGGATCATCGGCACGGCCATCGGCCTGACCGTCGGCTGGGTGCTGTTCGATCTGGTCACCAGCCCGATTCTGCAGTCGATGTGCGCGGTGCTGGCTGGCGTGGTGTTCTTCGTTAACCGCACTACCCGCTATACGCTTTCGACCGCGGCCATCACGGTCATGGTGCTGTTCTGTTTCAATCAGGTCGGCGACGGCTACGGGTTGTTCCTGCCACGCTTGTTCGACACCTTGCTGGGCAGCCTGATCGCCGGGCTCGCGGTGTTCCTGTTCCTGCCCGACTGGCAGGGACGACGCCTGAACAAGGTGCTGGCCAATACCCTGACCTGCAACAGCGTGTATTTTCGGCAGATCATGCAGCAATACGCCAAGGGCAAAAGTGACGATCTGGCCTACCGACTGGCCAGGCGCAACGCGCACAATGCCGATGCCGCGCTGTCCACCACCCTGGCGAACATGCTCATGGAGCCCGGTCACTTCCGCAAGGAGGCAGACGTCGGTTTCCGCTTTCTGGTGCTGTCACACACGCTGCTGAGCTACCTGTCGGGCCTCGGCGCACACCGCGATACGCAATTGCCGAGCGATGTCCGCGAGCACCTGATCGATAACGTGGGCACCTCACTGGCAGCCAGCATTGACGAAATCGCCGCAGGACTGGCCGACAAGAAGTCTGTCGCCGTGCAAAGCGACGTCGAGGAGGCGCTGGCCACTCAACTGGAACAGCTCCCCGAAGAGATGGACGAAAGCCAGCGTCTGGTACAGGCCCAACTGGCCTTGATCTGCCGCCAACTGGCGCCGCTGCGCACCCTCGCCGCTCACCTGATCAAAGCTCCGGAGGCCCTTGCAGACCGTGCAGTCTGAGCAGTTCTTCGTAGGTGCCGTCGGCTTTCATGGCGGCAATTTCCCGGTCGAAGTCGGCGACGATCCTTGCGTGATGGGGGTTTTTCAGGCTGACCAGAATATGCAGGCTGTTTTCGCTCAACGAGCCCGGTAGAAACTCGACACGATCACGAACCTCGCTGGCCTCCAGCGCAAGGTTGTAGCGCGCCACGTATTCATCCTCCAGTGTCAGGTCCACGCGTTCAGCAGCGAGCATGCGCACTGCCGTGGAGAAGTTCTGCACCGGGACCTTCTTGAGCAGCACGTCGCTGTCGAATGCGGGCGAATAGGCGTAGCCGCGCACTACGGCGATCAGGTAATGGTGCAGTTGCTCATGGGTCAGAGCATCAATCGGCGACTCTTTGCGCTTGATGAAGCGAATACGGTTAAGCAGGTACTCGGCAGAAAACTGGCCGATTATGGTGCGATCTTCACTGAACCACGCATTGATGAGCACATCGTGACGCCCCTCGCTCAACCCCAGCAGCGCCCGCGCCCAAGGCACCTGTTCGTAGAGGGTCGTGTACCCGGCGCGCTTCAACGCCGTGTTGACGATATCGGTCGCCAGCCCGCCATTGAGCAGCAGCGCATCTGTGAACGGAGGCCAGGGGTCAGCGACAAGGCGCAACTTTTCAGCTGCATTGGCGTTTGCCATCAGCAGAAAGACCAGCAACCCAACCGCTCGAAGCCACTGCGACATGCCCAGGTTCCTGAAAAGAGCGGTATGCCCGATGCAATCCTATCGGCAGCAAAACCGCGACGCATTAGAGTGCCCGCTGCTTTTAATTGAAGACCTGAAGCCGTCGGTAGACAACTGGCGGGCTGAACACGTTCTGCAACGCCACACACTTCGTTGACAGGGTTTATTGGGAATGTCGCTGGATACGTTTAGACTTCGCTTCTGGTTTCCCTGCGAGTCTGCGACATGTCTATCAATTGGATCTGCAAACATCACACCGAGCTGAGCATCCAGCAGCTCTACGCCGTACTGCAATTGCGTGCCGAGGTGTTTGTGGTTGAGCAGCAATGCGTATATCTGGACGTGGACGGACAGGACCTGACAGGCGATACCTGCCACCTGATGGCCTGGCAGGAAGACAAACTGGTTGCTTACCTGCGTTTGCTGGACCCGATTCAGCAGGGCGGCGATGTGACCATTGGCCGGGTTGTGACAGCGCCTTCTATCCGCAGCAGAGGCATTGGCCACGAGTTGATGGTTCAGGCACTGGAAAACGCCGAGCGCAAATGGCCCGACCAACCGATCTATCTCTCGGCTCAGGCGCACTTGCAGGGCTACTACAGCCGTTATGGCTTCAACCCGGTGGGCGAAGTCTATCTGGAAGACGACATCCCGCACATCGGCATGCGCCGCGATCTGGAGTAGGGACAGTTGTCAGCTTTTAGCTGCAAGCTGCAAGCTGCAAGCTGCTTCTCAGGGATATCCGAGCACTGTTTTGACGCTGGCCAGATTACTGGCAATCCAGCTCTTGTCGATGGCACCCCAGTCCCGAATCCGGTAACTGCCAGCGTGGTTACGCGCACCTTCCTGTTGTTCGAATTCACACTCTATATCCAGGTCGGCGAGCGCACCGATGGTGTCTTGCGCCGTGCGGCGGGGCATGCCGGTTACTGCGGTCAGTTCCGGTACGCTGCAAGCGAGCTTTGAATCAATCAGGTACGCCACATACAAGCGCCGATAGAAGCTGCTTTTGGTCTTGCTGATCTCCATCAATGAATCCTTTTTAAATGCATTCAACGCCCAGCTCTAAGCTTGTAGCTTGTAGCTTGTAGCTCAAAACTTACCGCTTGAAGCTTTCAGCTCGTTGTAAGTCAAATAAATGCGCAGATCGAATTCCAGCTGGTGATAGCCGGGCAGCATGTGCTCGCACAGTTGGTAGAACGCCTTGTTGTGGTCCGACTCGCGAAAGTGCGCCAGTTCGTGAACCACGATCATCTTCAGAAATTCTGCCGGGGCCTCCTTGAACAACGCTGCCACGCGGATCTCGTTACTGGCCTTGAGCTTGCCGCCCTGCACTCGGGATATCTTGGTGTGCAGCCCGAGGGCGCGGTGGGTCAGGTCCAGGCGGTTATCGAACAGGACCTTTTTGATGGCGGGCGCGTTGCGCAGATGGTCCTGCTTGAGGGCCAGTGCGTAGGCGTAAAGCGCTTTGTCACTCTGAATCTGATGGCCTGCGGGGTAACGCTGTTGCAGGTAATCGGCCAGGCGATCCTGTACGATCAGTTGATGCACCTGATCCTGCAGCGCCTGCGGGTAGGCCTGCAGGTATTTGAGTGGAGCCTGGCTGGATGCAGTCATGGGGCCTTGGCATGGAATCGAAAATCGCCATTCTACAGCAAACCACCCCTCTTCAAGCCTGCTGGCTCAAAGTGCCCGGGAAAGTGCAAAACGTCTTCCGCCACCATCGGATGAGCGATCAGAAAGCCCTGCATGACCTGGCAACCGTTATCGGTCAGCCACTGATATTGCTCGACGGTTTCGACGCCCTCGGCAATGACCAGCATATCGAGGTTGCGACTCAGGTCGATGATGCTTCTGGCCATCGCAGCCTCTCGCTTGGACTCCACGATGTTGGCCACAAAACGCCTGTCGAGCTTCAACGTATCAAGCTGAAGATTGCGCAGGTGCGACAGCGAACACTCGCCCGTTCCGAAGTCGTCCAGTGCAATGCGCACGCCGACTTCATGCAGTAACTTCAGTTGCTTGTGGCTGTGCGTGAGGTTGTGCACCAGCGAGCCTTCGGTGATTTCCACCTCGATCTGCCCCGGTTTCAAATCGAAGCGGTCCATCGCGCGCTTGAGTTCGGACGCCAGATTGGGCATGCAGAACTGTGTCGGGCTGACACACACGCTCAGCACCACATCAGGGGCAAACACGCCGCTCCATGCCTGACGCTGCTCGGCGCCCTGATCGAAGATCCAGCCACCCAGCCGGTTGATCAGCCGGGTTTCTTCAAGCAAAGGAATGAACAACGCTGGAGGCACTTCGCCTACCGCCGGGTGCTGCCAGCGCAACAGCGCCTCGAAACCGCGCAGCCGACCGTCACCGACGTGAATCTGCGGCTGATACACCACCGAAAAGTCCTTGCCGTCGATGGCCGTGCGCACACTCTCTTCAAGCATCAGCCTGGAGCGGGCGCGGCCGTTCATGTTCTGGTCGTAGAACCGGTATTGCTGACGCCCGGCACGCTTGGCTTCGTACATGGCGATATCTGCTGCACGTAACAAACCGTCCAGATTCGAGCCGCAATCGGGGAAGGTGGCAATCCCGACACTGGCGCCAAGGGTGATATCGACACCATTGACCTGCCGCCGACCGGACACACGTTCAATGAGCTTTTCGGCGATTTTGGCCGCCTGTTCGGGGTAATCAAGCCCGTCGATCACCACCGTGAATTCGTCACCACCAATACGCGCCAGTACGTCATAGGGCCGCATGCTGTCCTTGAACTGCTCGGCGACCCAGAGCAACACCTGATCACCGGCATCATGGCCCAGGGCATCATTGATTTGCTTGAAGCCGTCCAGGTCCATGAACAGCACGACCAGATATTTGTCTGCGCGCTCGTTGCGCAACAGCATGCTTTCAACCGCCTGATACAGCCCGCGCCGGTTGAGCAGACCGGTCAAGGCATCGGTAACCGCCTGCTTTTCCAGTTGCTGATAAAGATCGCGCACCACCGACATATCGAGCACCGTCAGCACCATCGCTTTCTGCTCGGCCGGCAGCGCCGCGCAGGACAGCGCCACCGGCAACTGCGAGCCCTGTGCGGTACGCAGAATGGCGTCGTGTACGCGGTAAGTATCAGCCTTGCGATAGTGCTGGTAGAAACCCGACTCCAGCCAGCTGCCGACTTGCGGCTCGATGACATAGTCGAGCACCTGCGTCCCGCGCAATTGATCGACCGAGGCGTTCAACAACTGGCAGATGGCCGGGTTGGCGAAGCTGATCTTGCCCGTTTCATCGACCACCAGAATGCCTTCGGCCACGTTGGCCAGCACTGACGCGTTGAAAGCACGAGCCGATTCCAGCTCCATCGATAATTGTTGCAGCGCACGACGGTTACGCTGCTGCTCAAGCAGAGTCTGCACCTTGGGCTTGAGCACATTGGGGTCGAAGGGCTTGAACAGGTAGTCCGTCGCACCATTGGCATAGCCCTTCTGCACGGCATCCTGAGTCTGCTCGTTGGCCGTGAGAAAAATGATCGGCGTCAGACGGGTACGCTGGCTGCCACGCATCAGGCGTGCAACCTCGAAACCGTCCATACCCGGCATCTGCACATCCAGCAGAACCAGGTCGACTTCCTGTTCCAGAAGCACCGTCAGTGCTTCGATTCCTGAGCTTGCAGTCACGATGTGCCAGTCCGCTCTTTGCAGAACAGCGCACATCGTCACCAGATTTTCCGGGTAATCGTCTACTACCAGTAAAACCGAAGAGCCATCATGAGGTTGGGTTGGCACGCGTTCCATGCTGCTTCTCTGTGTGGGCATGACGCCTGGGTTTCAGGATGACCGTCATACTTTGGAATAACTCTAGCCCCGTCTCGCCAAAAGCAGAAGCAAGGCACCTCTTCCCTACCCTCAAAGTTCGATCTACCCGACTAACGGTCATTCTCTGCACGCCTTACAGGGCCTGCCCTGCAGGAAAAGTGACAGCACTTTGACGTCATTGGTTCGACAAGTTTCCATTAACAAATTGCCCTACGATCCGTATAAAACGCCCTCAAACCCTCTCACTAGAGGTCCCCCTTGGTAGCAAAAAGACATGCGCGGAAGGATAAAAAATGATCGATCTCGGATCGTACCAACTCAGCATTCCAGTGGGCTCCCCACCCAAGACCATTACAACCGCTCAGCTTGTGAAAGGTTATGACGGCAAATACTTCAAATCCAAATCGGACTCCATTGTGTTCTGGTCACCGGTAACCGGAACCAAAACCGAAAACGCCAAGTATTCACGCAGCGAGTTACGGGAAACATGGCCCGACGGAACGCTGCATAACTGGATGTACCCGGATGCGGACAATTACCTGAACGCCAAACTGGAAGTCGATCAGGTGCCTTCGTCGGGCAAGATCGTGATCGGCCAGATCCACGCGTACGAAAGCACCGAACCGCTTCTGAAAGTCGAGTACCAGTACAAGGAAGACACCAAGACTGGCGACATCGTTGCGAAAGTTCGCAATCGTTACGATGACGACGACAGCAAGGTCTATACGATAGTCGAAGGCGTGAAGCTGAATCAGACCTTCAATTACGTCATTCACCTGAGCAAGGGCGGCAAATTGACGGTCAGCGTCAACGACACCGACTGGAGCAAGCGCATCAGCAAGACCTGGCGCGACAAGCCGCTGTACTTCAAGGCAGGTGTTTATACCCAGGACAATACCGGGTACACCTCGGAAGGCGGCAAGGCCACGTTCTATAACCTTGATATCGATCACAACAAGAGCTGAATGGCACGCAAGCCTCGCTCAGGCAAAAAAAACGGCCCGAACTTCACAGGAAGTGCGGGCCGCTTTTATTTCAGCTGTTATTCAAACAGCGCGTGATCAACGGTTGGCTTTGAACTCTTGCTCGGCTGCCAGAAAGCGCTTTTGCATCGAAGCCGATGCCGGTGTGCCAATTCGGCTGAACACCACGATGGCAATGCTGGCAAGAATGAAACCAGGGATGATTTCATACAGGCCCATGGTGCTGAATTGCTTCCAGAGCACCACGGTGGCTGCGCCGACAATCACACCGGCCAACGCGCCGTTACGGGTCATGCCCTTCCACAGCACGGAAATCAGTACCACTGGACCAAATGCTGCGCCGAAGCCCGCCCAGGCGTAGCTCACCAGACCCAGCACGCGGTTCTCGGGGTTGGCAGCGAGCAGGATGGCGATGATTGCGATCAGCAGCACCATCGCGCGGCCGACCCATACCAGCTCAAGCTGTGAAGCACCCTTGCGCAGATAAGCCTTGTAGAAGTCTTCGGTCAGCGCACTGGAACACACCAGCAACTGGCAGCTCAGCGTACTCATCACCGCAGCCAGAATGGCTGACAACAGCACACCGGCAACCCACGGATTGAACAGCAGCTTGGCCAGCTCGATGAACACCCGCTCCGGGTTCTCGGTAACCGGCCCGGCGACCTCCGGATGTGCGGAGAAATAAGCGATGCCGAAGAAGCCGACCGCCACGGTGCCGCCCAGGCACAGGATCATCCAGGCCATGGAAATGCGTCGGGCGCTGGCAATCGACTTGACCGAATCGGCCGCCATGAAGCGAGCCAGGATATGCGGCTGACCGAAATAACCCAGGCCCCAGCCGAGCAGGGAAATGATGCCAATGAATGTAGTGTTCTTGAACATGTCGAAGCTGGCGGGGTCTTTCGCTTCAATCGCCAGGAAGGTCGTGTCGACCCCGCCGGTCGCCAGCAGCACGATGATCGGCGTCAGGATAAGGGCGAAGATCATCAGCGTGGCCTGCACGGTGTCTGTCCAGCTCACGGCCAGAAAACCACCGACGAAGGTGTAGGCGATGGTTGCTGCAGCGCCGGCCCACAGCGCCGTTTCGTAGGACATGCCGAAGGTGCTTTCAAACAGGCGCGCACCCGCAACGATGCCGGAGGCACAATAAATGGTGAAGAACACCAGAATCACGATGGCCGAAATGATGCGCAGCAGGCCACTGCTGTCTTCAAAGCGGCTGCTGAAATAATCCGGCAGTGTCAGTGCATCACCGTTGTGCTCGGTCTGCACGCGCAGACGGCCGGCGACGAACAGCCAGTTCAGGTACGCACCGATGATCAGACCGATGGCGATCCAGCTTTCCGACAGGCCGGACATGTAGATAGCCCCCGGCAAACCCATCAGCAGCCAGCCGCTCATGTCCGAGGCGCCCGCCGAAAGAGCAGTAACCACACTGCCCAGGCTACGTCCGCCAAGGATGTAATCCGACAGGTTGTTGGTGGCGCGATACGCCATCAGGCCGATCAATACCATTGCCGCGATGTAGATCACGAACGTGATCAAGGTAGGGTTGCTGACACTCATGAGTTCTGCCTTGGCATTGTTTTTATGTTGGCACCCGATGCCAAAAGGGGGTAGCGACCGACATATCAGTGCATACGCGCCTTTGCACCCGACACCGCGCTGACTGACCGCTCCGTGAGGTACGGCAATCAATGACTGGCGGTTGCTCCGCGGGGACGAATCCTATTAAACAAAGCGCACAAGGTGCAACCCATTTCACCTCATGAGTTGCACCTGTTACAAAAAACACACAGATGTACGTTTTCGCGTCTCTTTAGTGCGTTTTCGGTATAAGTTACAAAAAATTTCGCACCATCACCGAGCACAGCAGGCGCTCATCTGACTGCCTGACGGGAATGTCACAAAATATTCTCGAAAACGGGTTGCACTAGGTTGCACCCACCCCCACCTCGACGCTAATCTGCGTGAAAGCCGACGCCACACTTGCAGTGGCTACAATGAGGACAATACATGGCCACCACCACTTTGGGCGTCAAGCTCGACGACCCTACCCGCGAGCGATTGAAAGCCGCCGCCCATTCGATCGACCGCACGCCACACTGGTTGATCAAGCAAGCGATTTTCAATTACCTGGAAAAGCTGGAAAGTGGTGCAACCTTGCTTGAGCTGAATGGCGCGACAGGCAAAGACAGCGAAGACCGTGGTGAGCTGGCAGAAGATGCAGGCCTGCAATGCTTTCTGGATTTTGCCGAAAGCATTCAGCCGCAGTCAGTGCTGCGTGCGGCGATCACTTCCGCCTACCGTCGCCCGGAGCAGGAAGTGGTGCCCATGCTGCTGGAACAGGCACGCCTGACAGCGCCTGTCGCCGAAGCGACCAACAAGCTCGCTGCGTCGATTGCCGAAAAACTGCGCAATCAGAAAAGCGCGGGCGGGCGCGCAGGCATCGTTCAAGGCCTGCTGCAGGAGTTTTCGCTGTCATCCCAGGAAGGCGTTGCCCTGATGTGCCTGGCTGAGGCGCTGCTGCGTATTCCCGACAAAGGCACTCGCGATGCCTTGATTCGCGACAAGATCAGCAACGGCAACTGGCAGCCGCACCTGGGCAACAGCCCGTCGCTGTTCGTCAACGCAGCCACCTGGGGCCTGCTGTTGACCGGCAAGCTGGTCGCCACGCACAACGAAGCAGGCCTTACCTCCTCGCTGAGCCGGATCATCGGCAAGCGCGGCGAACCGATGATCCGCAAGGGCGTCGACATGGCCATGCGCCTGATGGGTGAGCAGTTCGTCACCGGCGAAACCATCGGCGAGGCTCTGGCCAATGCCAGTCGTTTCGAAGCCAAGGGCTTCCGCTACTCCTACGACATGCTGGGTGAAGCGGCATTGACCGAACACGATGCGCAGAAATATCTGGCGTCCTACGAGCAGGCCATTCATTCCATCGGCAAAGCCTCCCACGGTCGCGGCATCTACGAAGGCCCGGGTATTTCCATCAAGCTGTCGGCACTGCATCCGCGCTACAGCCGCGCCCAGTACGAGCGCGTCATGGGCGAGCTCTACCCGCGCCTGCTGTCGCTGACCCTGCTGGCCAAACAGTACGACATCGGCCTGAACATCGACGCCGAAGAAGCTGACCGCCTGGAGCTGTCGCTCGATCTGCTTGAGCGCTTGTGCTTCGAGCCGCAACTGACCGGCTGGAACGGCATCGGTTTCGTGATTCAGGCTTACCAGAAGCGCTGCCCTTACGTGATCGACTACGTGATCGATCTGGCTCGGCGCAGTCGCCATCGCCTGATGATCCGCCTGGTAAAAGGCGCGTATTGGGACAGCGAAATCAAGCGCGCGCAGGTTGAAGGTCTGGAAGGCTATCCGGTGTACACCCGCAAGGTGTACACCGACGTTTCCTACATCGCCTGCGCCCGCAAACTGCTGGCCGCTCCGGAAGTCATCTATCCGCAGTTCGCCACCCACAACGCCCACACCCTGGCGGCCATCTACCAGATTGCCGGTCAGAATTATTACCCCGGCCAGTACGAGTTCCAGTGCCTGCACGGCATGGGCGAGCCACTCTACGAGCAGGTTGTTGGCAAAGTCGCCGACGGCAAGCTGAACCGTCCATGCCGCGTGTACGCGCCGGTTGGCACTCACGAAACCCTGCTGGCTTATCTGGTCCGTCGCCTGCTGGAAAACGGCGCCAACACTTCGTTCGTCAACCGGATTGCCGACCACTCGATCTCGATTCAGGAACTCGTCGCCGATCCGGTCAGCCAGATCGAACGCATGGCAACGCAGGAAGGCGGTTTTGGCTTGCCGCACCCGCGTATTCCGCTGCCGCGCGATCTGTATGGCACCGAGCGCGCCAACTCCAGTGGCATCGACATGGCCAACGAACATCGTCTGGCTTCGCTGTCCTCAGCCCTGCTGTCGACCGCGCACAACGACTGGAAAGCTACGCCAATGCTCGGCTGCACGGCCAGCGAAGGCACGCTTGCTGCGGCGTTGAACCCGTCGGATCTGCGTGACGTGGTCGGCCATGTGCAGGAAGCATCCTTGCAGGATGTCGACAATGCCATCCAGTGCGCCTTGAGCGCCGGCCCGATCTGGCAGGCCACGCCGCCCGCCGAACGCGCCGCGATTCTGGAGCGCGCCGCCGACCTGATGGAAGCCGAGATTCAGCCGCTGATGGGCCTGCTGGTCCGTGAAGCAGGCAAGACGTTCGCCAACGCCATCGCCGAAGTGCGTGAAGCCGTGGACTTCCTGCGCTACTACGCGGTGCAGGCGCGCAACGACTTCACCAATGATGCGCACCGCCCTTTGGGCCCGGTAGTCTGCATCAGCCCGTGGAACTTCCCGCTGGCGATTTTCAGTGGTCAGGTGGCCGCTGCATTGGCTGCAGGTAACCCGGTACTGGCCAAACCCGCCGAGCAGACGCCACTGATTGCCGCTCAGGCGGTACGCTTGCTGCTTGAAGCCGGAATCCCGGAAGGCGTGGTGCAATTGCTGCCGGGCCGCGGCGAAACCGTCGGGGCCGGGCTGGTGGGCGATGAGCGCGTCAAGGGCGTGATGTTCACCGGTTCCACCGAAGTCGCCCGCCTGCTGCAACGCAATGTCGCCGGTCGCCTGGACTCTCAGGGCCGTCCGATCCCGCTGATCGCCGAAACCGGCGGTCAGAACGCAATGATCGTGGACTCCTCGGCACTGACCGAACAAGTGGTCATAGACGTCGTATCCTCGGCGTTCGACAGCGCAGGGCAACGCTGCTCGGCACTGCGCGTGCTGTGCCTGCAGGAAGACTCGGCAGATCGCGTCATCGAAATGCTCAAGGGCGCGATGGCTGAAAGCCGCTTGGGCAACCCGGAACGCTTGTCCGTGGACATTGGGCCGGTGATCGACGCCGAGGCCAAGGCCGGTATCGAGAAACACATCCAGGCAATGCGCGACAAGGGCCGCACGGTTTATCAGGTTGCCATCGCCGAAAGCGCCGAACTCAAGCGCGGCACCTACGTGATGCCAACCTTGATCGAGCTGGAAAGCTTCGATGAACTGCAACGCGAAATCTTCGGCCCGGTGCTGCACGTGGTGCGCTACAAGCGTAAGGAGCTAGGCCTGTTGATCGACCAGATCAATGCATCCGGCTACGGCCTGACGCTCGGCGTGCACACGCGCATCGACGAAACCATCGCCAAGGTCATCGATAACGTCAACGCCGGTAACGTCTACGTCAACCGCAACATCGTCGGTGCGGTGGTCGGGGTTCAGCCGTTTGGCGGCGAAGGCCTGTCTGGCACCGGCCCTAAAGCCGGTGGCCCGCTGTACCTGTATCGCCTGTTGTCGACAAGACCGCTGGATGCCATCGAAAAATCGTTTGTGCGTGGCGATGCACTGGTTGCACCGGATACACGTCTGCGCGAAGTGATGAGCAAACCGCTGCAAGCCTTGAAGGCCTGGGCAGCGAGCAGCCAGCACGCCGAACTGGATGCGCTGTGCGGCCAGTACGCCGAGCAATCGCAAAGCGGCATCACCCGCCAACTGGCCGGCCCGACCGGCGAGCGCAACAGTTACGCCATCCTGCCACGCGAGCACGTGCTGTGCCTGGCTGACGACGAGAACGACCTGCTGATTCAACTGGCAGCCGTGCTGGCGGTCGGCAGTGCAGCCATCTGGCCGGAAAGCGACGTTAGCAAACCGCTCTTCGCTCGCCTGCCAAAAGAAGTTCAGGCCCGCATCAAGCTGATACCTGACTGGGCCAAGGACGAAGTCGCTATCGACGCTGTTCTGCACCACGGCGATTCCGACCAATTGCGCGCCATCTGCCAACAGATCGCCCAGCGCAGCGGCGCGATCGTCGGCGTCAACGGCCTGTCCCACGGCGAAACCAACGTCCCGCTGGAGCGCCTGGTGATCGAACGGGCATTGAGCGTCAACACTGCGGCGGCGGGGGGCAATGCGAGCTTGATGACGATAGGGTGATGCGATAGGAGCTGGGGACTGATATTGAGTCCCCAGCGTGGCGCAGATTTGTGACGCGGAGCGTCACGCAAGGCATTCCTACGCTGGAGCGTGAGGAACGATAATCTCAACTATCGTGCGACGCTCCGTGTCGGCGTGCCGTTTTTATTCACAGCAATACCTCTCTCCGACGCTCGCCTATCACCCTCATCAATCTTGCTACCCTCTTCCCACGACGCAACCTAGACTGAGCCTATTCCAAGAACAGGTACGCCATCATGTCCGAGTCGCTGCTCAGTTCCCGAAACCTGGCTTTCGAGCTGTATGAAGTGCTGGACGCCGAAGGTCTGACGCGTCGCGAGCGCTTTGCCGAGCATTCGCGGGAAACCTTCGATGCAGCGCTGGGGACGGCGCGCGTCATCGCGGAAAAGTACTTTGCACCGCATAACCGCAAGGCTGACGAAAACGAACCGCGCTATGAAAATGGCGAGGCGATTCTGATCCCGGAGGTCAAGCCTGCAGTGGACGCGTTTATCGCGGCGGGCTTTCTCAACGCATCGCGTGATTTCGACGTGGGTGGCATGCAGTTGCCTACCCTGCTGTCGCAAGCCTGCTTTGCCCACTTTCAGGCCGCCAACGTCGGGACCACGTCCTATCCGTTTCTGACCATGGGCGCCGCAAACCTGATCGAAAGTTTTGGCAGTGACGAGCAGAAGCAGCGCTTTCTACAACCGATGATCGAGGGACGCTTTTTCGGCACCATGGCGCTGACCGAGCCCCATGCGGGTTCATCATTGTCAGACATCCGCACACGCGCCGAACCGGCCGATGACGGCACGTACCGGCTGCGCGGCAACAAGATATTCATTTCCGGGGGCGATCATTCGCTGTCGGAAAATATCGTCCACCTGGTGCTGGCGAAACTGCCGGATGCGCCAGGTGGCGTCAAAGGCATCTCACTGTTCATCGTGCCCAAGTTTCTGGTCAACGACGACGGCAGCTTAGGCAAGCGCAATGATGTGCTGCTTGCCGGGCTGTTTCACAAGATGGGCTGGAAAGGCACGACCTCTACAGCGCTGAATTTCGGCGATAACGGTGAGTGTGTCGGCTATCTGGTTGGCAAGCCGCATCACGGCCTGACGTACATGTTCCAGATGATGAATGAAGCGCGTATTGGCGTTGGCCTGGGCGCTGTCATGTTGGGCTACTCGGGCTATCTGTATTCGCTGGATTACGCCCGGGATCGACCTCAGGGTCGCCTGCCCGACAGCAAAAGCCCCGAGAGCACGCCCGTGCCGATCATTCAGCACGCTGACGTGCGACGCATGTTGCTGACCCAGAAGGCTTACGTAGAGGGCGCATTCGACCTGTGCCTGTATGCCTCACGGCTGTTCGACGACACCCAGACCGGGGAAACAGAAGACGTCCGCAAGCACGCCCATGAACTGCTGGACCTGCTGACCCCCGTTGTCAAATCCTGGCCTTCGGAATTCTGCCTCAAGGCCAATGAACTGGCGATTCAGGTGCTCGGCGGTCATGGTTACACCCGCGAGTACCCCGTTGAGCAGTACTACCGCGACAACCGGCTCAATCCGATTCATGAAGGCACTCACGGCATCCAGTCACTGGACCTGCTCGGGCGCAAGCTGGCGCAGAACGGCGGCACCGGTCTCAAGCAACTGCTGCGCCTGATCGCCAGCACCTGCGAGCGCGCGCAGGCTCACGCGTCACTCGTTGAATTGCGCCAACCTCTGGAGCAATTGGTTGCTAGCTTGCAGGCTGTCACTCTGGGGCTGCTGGGCGATCTGGCGCAGGGCAGGATCACCAGCACACTGGCCAACTCGGCGCTGTACCTCAAGGCATTCGGTCACACGGTAATAGGCTGGCGCTGGCTGGAACAGGCGATCCGCGCCGAGGAAGGCCTGGGCAAGGGTAATTCGGCGGACAGTGATTTTTATCAGGGCAAGTTGCAAGCTGCCCGGTACTTCCTGACGTGGGAAGTACCGGGCTGCCATCACGAACTGGCGATTCTGGAAAACCGCGATGACACCTGTCTGGCAATGCGCGATGACTGGTTCTGATGAAAAACTGGCTAGCGCTTGATCAGTGAGGACTGAACAGATCAGTGACCGGGTTCTGTGGAAAAAACCGGTCGACCAGTACCTTGGCTTCCGCCCCTAACTTGAGTGCGTAGTGCTCTCGACTGAAAGGTTCGCCTGTACGCAAATCGTAAAGTGGCCGTCCTTGAGCCGGGCGGTCAACCTCTTGCATCTGGATTTTCATAATGCGGTAAAACTCGCCGACTACCTCTTCGATGCTCTCGACCTTGAAATAGCAGCCGGGCAGAAAGATCGACTCCGCCTCCTCGGGTGACGCTGAAAAGGGCGCAATCGGGGTGGCCCTCAAATATCGACCTTTGGGCAAAATGAAGACCACCGATGTGTCATCGAACGTTACCGGCCCAATCATGGCACTAACCGGCGCCCCGGCCCGACTGCTGGCGAAGGCGCTGACCACATAGGGGTTTTCGCTGAACGAAGTGATATCGGTATTGACCAGCACATCGCCGACCTTGATCTTCCCACTGCGAAATACAGCTCCCGAAGTGCCCCGCTCGCCGCTGCCACCCCGATACAACTCGACATCATTGTTGTACCCCACCACATGAATGTCCTCGGCGAGGTGCTCGATGAGTCGTACCTGATTGACCCTGTTGCTCTCGCCCGTACGCAGGAACCGATTGAACTCCGAGTCATTCTGGGTATAGAGCATGATATTTCTGCCGTAATACTCGTCCTGACCGACCTTGAACACCCGATGCTTGCCATGCCAAGGGTCTTTGTACACCTCATCGCCTTCCGGCGAAGAATCAGACTCCAGAACATCCTCCGGGGTTGGCTCCCAGATCGCCATGGCCTCTTTCTGACGAGTCAGGGCTGTTTCTGCATAGTCCTGCTCGTTGAACATGTCCGTTTGCAGATACCTGTCCCAAAACGTCGATCGCACCGTTGCGTAAGGTTTGCCTGTCGGGGCAGATGCGCTGGTCGAAGGAACCTGCCCATCCATGGGCGAGCCGCCCTGCAAGCCGAGTGGTTTCATCAACGTCCACTCCCCGTCAGCACTCAGACGTACAGACCTGCTGTCGATGAACGCAAAAGGATTGTCCGGGTTGACGATAAACCAGCATTGCTGCTGTTCATTGAACATCACGCGATACGGCAACTGCGCAATCTTGATCCAGGTTTCGCCCTTGCCCACCGAGTAAATGCCACGAAACCTACCTTCTTCGGCTGAAGGCGTGAGGCTGTCCAGCAGCAGGTTGCCTTCAATGTTTTCCAGTGGATCGACAGGGGCGCCGCTCTGCACAACTTCACCGGAGAGTGACACGACGTCCGCCCGCGCTAACGACGTAGGCTCGGGCGTGGCCCGAATGGACATCAACAGCGGCAGATTAAAGAGCAGGTAGAGGGTGTTGAGAATGGCGCCCAACACACCAGCCCGGCGTTGCGCCGGGGTCTTGCCATTGACCGCCTGATCGATGTTCAACCCGATATTGGCAAGGCTTGCGCCAACCAGCGTCAAGGCGATTGGCCAGCCCAGCGGGGCGAGCCCGCCAAAAACCTGCATGAACGCGCTCAGATAACCGATCCACATCTGTTTACGCAGATCGGCATTGGAGGTCAGCAATTGATGTGCGTCAGCAGTCATTACCTGACGAGCGATGTCACGCAGGTAAGTGAAGGGATCACCCACAATGGGCGCCTGGGATTGATTGATGAGCCGAACGTCAGCACGCCAGTCGTGCGCGAGCAAATCGCTGACCCCGCGAGAAAACCTGGCACTGTCTTGTGTTCGTGTCGCCTCGCCACGCAGGAAATGGCCTGTCAGCGCCTTGCCCGCCTGTTCGCTCGTGAACTGGCCCTTGAGCCAGTTGTAAACAGCGCGTTCGTTGTCGAACACCCGAAAGGGCTGCTCTGCGTCGGGGCAGTAAATCACCTCCCGCCCACCGGCGATAACGATGCGCAGGATGTCATGAGCCTTGATGCCATTGATGTCCAGCATATGCACCGAAAGGCCGGGCATTGACGGGCGCGAGTTGCGCAAGTTATTCAGCGTTGGAGCCTGCGAGGGATCAGCGGTAACGATGCACGTGACGTGTTTGAAATCGTCTGACGAAAGCTGGCCCTTGCGCAAGCAATTAGCGGCTGCCACCAGATAGTGCGCCTTGGCCAGAATGCAGAAGTTTTCACTGTGCGCGCTCCAGAAGCGGTCCATGCGTCGGGTGTACAAAGTGCTGAAGTCGAGCGTCCACATGTCCTTGAGTACATCTTGAGGCAACATTGGCACTTCATTGCGCTCGTCGAAAAACTCGTGATCAGGACCATCGGTGTAGAAACCGCCGTAAAGAGACAGCTCGTCACTGGCCTCCTGGTCGTGGGCACTGAAATTCTGCATGAGCAGTTCGATCAATGTCATCGACTGCAACGGTTTGCCGGAATGCTGCCAGCCGGTAAATGTGCGCGGACTGCTGCTTGCGCTGCCGAAACGATGCCAGTAGACCTTGTCAGGGTTGAACACCTTTTTCGTGTGCCGAAGCATGATCTTGCTGGCTACGCTGGAGGCCAGACCGTGCAGATCGGGATAATCGAGAAAAAACTGCCGCGCGCGTTCACGCAGCAGTTGCTGATCAGGTATATGGGCTATCGAAGGTGTGGATGTCATGACGTCTTCCTGTATGAGAGAAGTCATGCATGTAGTCACCCATTGATACAAGTGTGGCACTAACTATCTATAGCGTTACATGTGGTCCTTATTCAGCAAACCGCCCGTCTGGCGAAAGAGCCGAGCCGATGTAAACAGTATCCGTTACCAACCGTTCTCAGAGCCTGACGAGATTTTCGCGACTCTCTTGAAGGGAAAATAAAAGTCCACGGCCTCGTTCAGGTGTTCGATGTACAACACGGACAGGACTTCATCAACCGGTAAGTAGGAACGCTCCAGCAGATCAAAATAGTCAGGTCGCAGTTTTCTCAAGACGTCTGACATGAGTTTGGGACCGGTCAGGTCTGAAATGCGCGTCATGTAGGGCGTCATTCTGTCTTTCGAAGCGCTTCGCAAGGCTTCACTGCTGCGATCAATGAAGGGTCTACGCGTGCTGAAAAACGCGTTGTTGGTCTGCTTTTCATTCTGAAAGCGGGTGTTTATTTCTTTCAGGAACCTCTTCAGAACCGGGTTGTTCGGGCGGCTGGCGAAATGGCTGTTACCTGGCCCGGTGTAGCTCAATTGCTTCGCCTCCAGACGCCTTCCCAGTAATACATCATTGGGCCCGGCTTTTAATGGCGCGCCAGCGAAAGAAACATCAATGGTGTCATCGCAATCAAGATAAATGCCGCCATACTCGTCGATCAGCCGGTAACGTAGAACGTCCGAAGCAGCAGCATAATTACGATTATCCGAATGCATGAAATAGTTGAACGCCTCGCCATTTTCTCCATTCAAGAATGAGGGGAAAAACGCTTCTTCCTTGAGTCTGGAAATCTGCATTTGCGAATGTTCGCTAAAGTAATCCACTAACTGCCGATGGGCCGTCGGGTGGTTGATATCGATATGCAGCTCGAAGCGCAAGTCCGGACTGGTTCGCATGTTGTCGAGCATCTTTTCCAGCAGGTTATTGCCCGGCATTCGTTCGCCCAGCCATATATGATGAACCACACGGCTGACGGGCTCGGCATCTGCAGGAATCCTGGGCACGCGAGGGAAGGCATAGATTTCGAAGCGGCGGCTCTGTGGCAGTTTTGCCCTTACCTTTCTGAATGCATCCTCAGACCCGCTGTTCCAGCCCCCGTTGCGGTCCAGCCAGACGAGCCCGCTTGAAGACTGGTCAGTTCTCCAGCACAGGATATCGGCATCGTAATAGACGCTCTTCCTGCTGCCTCCAATCTGAATGAAGTATTTCTCTACGACCGTTCCTTTTTCCTGGCTCAGGACTTCCTCGATCATGATCTGATCCAGAGGCAACTCGACCTGCACTTTGGGTGCCCAGCGCTGCACCTCGATTGCAGGCTCGCCAGCCACAACCGACATTGAGGCAATTTCTGCCTCGCTGGCAGGCGGCAACTGCGACCCATCGAAGCTCTCCCCGCCGCGCAACCCCGGCTTGAGGTCCAGATCCCAATAGCCGGTGTCGATAGTCTTCACATAGGGGCCCCAGGCTCGCGGGTCCGAGGCCGTGCGAATTCGGTACTGCTTTTCCTGCGGCACCCACTCCACCCGGAAGGTACGATCATGCAACTCGATGTAGCTTCTGCCTTCAAGCGGATAGATACCCGCCACTTCGCCCGGTGCCAGGCCCGGTAATTCTTGAGGCACCTGGAGAGCACGCAACAGGCGACGCATTTTTGGATTGAGCGAGCGCAAGGCTGGAGGTTCTTCCCTGAAAACAGGAACCGGCTCGACCTCTATAGCAGGGTCGATTGTAGATGGGCCAGAAACCTCATAGCCGCCACCCGCGTCGTCAACCAGCCCCGTTTCAACTCCTGCCTCGACCGCAGCGCCCTCCTCGGCAAGGATCGGCAACGCATTCAATACGCCGAAAGCAATCCGCCCAAGCCCTGCCTGGCGCTCTTCGAGCGTGCGACCATTCACTGCCGCGTCGACGCCAAGTCCTACCAGCGCAAGAGACAGCCCCGCAATCACCGGCATAAGTTCGGGAAAGACGATGGAGACGCCTCCCAGGACAGACACGCACTCGCTCAAGCCACTGCTGACTTCTTCTTTCCAATAGTCGTCATGGCTGCGAATTTTTTGCAGCGCATCGGTTTCTGACTTCGCCTTGACCCGATCCTTGAAGTGCGAAAACGGCCACGGATGCAAAGGCTCGCCGAACTGCACCAGTTTGCGGGGGTTCCAGGCACCGGTCGCGGAATCCAGCAGCTTCGGATAGACCGCAAAGCCTCGCAGCGCAGTGGCAACACCGCTGTAGAAAAAACCATCGACATCATCTGCAGCGCTGAAATGCCCCTCGAAAGAACGGCGCTTGCCCGGATCCCTGCACATCAGCGCGACCCAGTCCTTGAGTGCGTCGGCGTTTTTGAAGGTATGAATGGGCGACGAGTTACCGGGTATATAGAGCAGTACAGTCGGCGAATCGGCACTGCGTATGACCATGATGTCGACCGCGCTGTAACCATGCACCCGCAATTCGGAAATCGTCACGCGAGTGGAAACCGGGGCGGCGACAAAATCGTCGAAGCTCAGTTCTTTCCAGCCCCGATCGCCAGGCAAGCCGAGCGCCTCCAGGATCATGGCCTTGTGCTCGGCCTTGAGAGTCTGTTCGTCGGCTTGTAGCCAGGCCGCCTTGAACAATCCGGCCTTGAGCATAAGGTTGTAGTCTTTGGCGTGCGCCTGCCAGAACTGCTTCAGGTAGGCGAGATAGCCTGATTGCAGATTATGATCCCAGATGTATTGCTTGAATGCCTCGGCAGTGATGGCAAGTTGGGTAGTCGAGCCGTAGTGCTGGGGGTCAGTTTTCCGGTAGACAGCCTCATATGCAATGCAGTCATAAGTCGGCAGTTTTTCGTCAACGACCTGACAGTTGAAACCGCCGTCACGATGAGCCAGCAGATGCCCGAGGTGATCGAACCAGTCGCCGTTGCCCTTTTGTTGCCAGTTACGCAGCAGCGCCTGGGTCAATGTCATGGCGTGCACGACATTGGCCCGTTGCGGTGCCGGATAGGCACTCGGGTCCTCAAGGAACAGGGTCGCGATCAGTGTTTCGTCCGGCTCGAGCTCCACGTCCCACTTCGCCAGGCATTCGCGCTTCACATCTTCGCTGGCCTGGGCTGCAGGCGACTTCAGGCTGATCCTGTTCAGCCGAAAGTAATCGCTCACCGAAAAGTTCTCCCGGACACGCGCCCAAAACTGTTCGTCGGTAACCGAGCCTTTTGCAAAATCATCTTCGTCCATGATGAAAACTCTCTGAGGGGTGGAGCACAGACGTTAGGACTTAGAGCGTTTGGCCTGCGGTGTATATATATTCAGTAACGACTCATGGTCGCGAATCACGTGTGCCGGAGAGCTTCATCTGCCCCAGACTTGAAATTGCACTTTGACAGCCAAGCAATTCAACAGGTTAAATCCCTTGGCACGCGGACTGCATGGTCACTTTTCCGCTTTTCGCTTCACTTTCGTTTTGTATGGAGTACCGCCCTTGGACGCCACCACCATCAACAGCCTGTTCCTGATCGGCGCGTTGCTGGTAGCCGCAAGCATCCTGGTCAGTTCTCTCTCATCGCGCCTCGGCATTCCTATTCTGGTTATCATTCTGGCCGTGGGCATGGTGGCGGGCGTGGATGGCGGCGGGATCATCTTCGATAACTACGCTACCGCCTACCTGGTCGGCAACCTCGCGCTGGCCGTCATCCTGCTCGACGGCGGCCTGCGAACGCGGGTGGCCAGTTTTCGGGTAGCGCTGTGGCCGGCCTTGTCGCTGGCAACGGTAGGCGTGTTGATCACCACTGTATTGACCGGCATGGTCGCCGCGTGGCTGTTCAACCTGAGCCTTATTCAGGGCCTGCTGATCGGCGCCATCGTCGGTTCGACAGACGCCGCAGCGGTGTTCTCGCTGCTCGGCGGCAAAGGCCTGAACGAGCGTGTCACCGCAAGCCTTGAGATCGAATCGGGCAGTAATGATCCCATGGCGGTGTTCTTGACCGTGACCCTGATCGGTATGCTCGCCAGTGGCCAGACCGGCCTGCACTGGGGCCTGCTGGGGCACCTGATTCAGGAATTCGGTATCGGCAGTTTCATCGGCCTGGGTGGCGGCTGGATTTTGCTGCAACTGGTCAACCGCATCAATCTGGCCGCCGGGCTGTACCCGATTCTGGTCATCGCGGGGGGGCTGGCGATCTTTGCCCTGACCAACGCCATTCATGGCAGCGGTTTTCTTGCGGTGTACCTGTGCGGCCTGGTGCTCGGTAACCGGCCGATCCGCAGCCGCCACGGCATTCTGCACATGCTCGACGGGATGGCCTGGCTGGCGCAGATCGGCATGTTTCTGGTGTTGGGCCTGCTGGTCACACCGCACGACCTGCTGCCGATTGCGATACCGGCGCTGGGCCTGGCGCTGTGGATGATTCTGGTCGCACGCCCGTTGTCGGTGATGGTCGGCCTGCTGCCGTTCAAGGCGTTTCATGGTCGCGAAAAGGCGTTCATTGCCTGGGTCGGCCTGCGTGGGGCGGTCCCGATCATTCTGGCGGTGTTCCCGCTGATGGCCGGGCTGCCCAACGCGCAACTGTATTTCAACCTGGCCTTCTTCATCGTGCTGGTTTCGCTGCTGCTGCAAGGCACCAGCCTGCCGTGGATGGCCAAGCTGCTGAAAGTGACGGTTCCGCCAGACCCCGCGCCTATTTCCCGCGCCGCGCTGGAGGTGCATGTCACCAGCGAATGGGAGCTGTTCGTTTACCGGCTGGGCGCTGAAAAATGGTGCATCGGTGCGGCGCTGCGCGAATTGAAGATGCCGGAAGGCACACGTATTGCCGCATTGTTTCGCGGCCAGCAGCTGCTGCACCCGTCTGGCAGTACGACCCTGGAAGTGGGCGACCTGCTGTGTGTAATCGGCCACGAACACGACCTTCCAGCGCTGGGCAAACTGTTCAGCCAAGCACCGCAACGCGGTCTGGACCTGCGCTTTTTCGGCGATTTCGTACTCGAAGGCGATGCGCGGCTGGGCGAAGTGGCGGCGCTGTACGGCCTGAAACTCGACGGCATCGACCCCGGAATGCCGCTCAGCCAGTTCATCGTGCAAAAGAATCGCGGCGAGCCTGTGGTGGGTGACCAGATTGAATGGAATGGCACTATTTGGACCGTTGCCGTGATGGACGGGAACAAGATCCAGAAAGTCGGCGTCAAATTCCCCGAAGGAACCCGCCCGGGCCCCGGACTGTTCCTTTAAACTGCCAACCCACACGTATCATCATGCGACCGGTGTCTATGTTTTCCCTGCGTTTCATTTGTGCTGCCGCACTGTTTGCGCTTTGCCTGTCTACCGTCCCGGCGCTGGCCGCCGAGCCGCCCACCCGCGATGCCGTGCAGCAAAGCCTCGACAAGATTGCCGATCGCAAACTGCCTGATGCCGACCAGAAGGCCTTGCAGCAGGTGCTTGAGCAGACGCTGGCGTTTCTCAACAGCAAAGACGACAGCGAACAAAAGCTGATCGCCCTCAAGCAGCAACTGGCTCAAGCGCCGAAACAGACCTCGGACAACCAGCGCGAGCTGGCCCGGTTGAAAGAAAGCAAGGTCGTTGCGGTCGCGCAGCGCTACGGCGGCCTTGATGTGCCGCAACTGGAGCAACTGCTCAGCCAGCGCAGCACCCAGCAAAGTGATCTGCAAAGCGAGCTTAACGAAGCCAACAGCCTGGCCATCACCGCGCAAACCCGGCCAGAACGGGCGCAGACTGAAATCAGCGCCAATCAGACACGCATCCAGCAGATCAACGCCATCCTCAAGAATGGCAAAGACAACGGCAAAACCCTGAGCGCCGATCAGCGCAATCTGCTCAACGCGGAACTGGCCTCGATCAACGCGCTGAACCTGCTGCGTCGCCAGGAACTGGCCGGCAACAGCCAGTTGCAGGACCTGGGCAACAGCCAGCACGACTTGCTGACCGAAAAAGTCGCCCGTCAGGAGCAGGAAATTCAGGACCTGCAAACCCTGATCAACGATAAGCGTCGCGCCCAGTCGCAGAAAACTGTAGCCGATATTTCTCTGGAAGCGCAGAAATCCGGCGGCAGCAGCCTGCTGGCGACCGAAAGCGCGGCCAACCTCAAGCTGTCGGATTACCTGTTGCGCGGCACCGACCGTCTCAACGAACTGACCCAGCAAAACCTCAAGACCAAGCAGCAACTGGACAACCTGACGCAGACCGATCAAGCCCTCAGCGAGCAGATCAACGTGCTGAGCGGCAGCCTGCTGCTGTCCAAGATTCTCTACAAGCAAAAACAGTCGTTGCCGCACCTGGAACTGGACAAAGGCCTGGCTGACGAAATCGCCAACATTCGCCTGTATCAGTTCGACGTCAATCAGCAACGCGAGCAGATGAGCACACCGACCGCTTACGTCGAACGGCTGCTCGCCACCCAGCCCCCGGAAAATGTCACCCCGCAACTGCGCAGGACGCTGCTTGATCTGGCCATCACCCGCAGCGACCTGCTCGAACGCCTGAATCGTGAGTTGAGCGCGTTGCTCAACGAGTCCATCACGCTGCAATTGAACCAGAAGCAGCTGACCAGCACCGCCGTCGGCCTGCGCTCCACGCTGGACGAGCAGATGTTCTGGATCCCCAGCAACAAGCCACTGGACCTGGAGTGGTTCCAGAACATCTGGCCGCGCCTGCAAAAACAGGTCGCGACCCTGCCCTGGACGTCCAGCCTCAGCGAACTGTCGGACGGCCTGACGCAACGCCCGCTGCTGTTTCTGCCGCTGTTGCTGCTGATCGGCGTGCTGACCTGGAGGCGCAAGGCGCTGTACCAGAAGCTCAACCGGCTGCACGCCGACATCGGCCACTTCAAACGTGACAGCCAGTGGAAAACCCCGCTGGCGCTGCTGATCAACGTGCTGCTGGCAATGCCGGTCGCACTGGGGCTGGCGCTGTGTGGCTATGCCCTGCAAATCGATGCGCGCGGGCAAAACGCCAACCTCGGCGAGGCCTTGCTGCAGATCGCGCTGGCTTGGCTGGTGTTCTACACCGCCTACCGCGTGCTGGCCCCGTCCGGCGTTGCGCAGCTGCACTTTCGCTGGGAACCGGCGCAGGTCGCGTTCCTGCGCGGCTGGGTTCGTCGCCTGGGGTTGGTGGTGCTGGCGCTGGTCGCCGTGGTTGCGGTCGCCGAGCATCAACCGGCCGCGCTGGCCGACGACGTGCTGGGTATCGGCGTGGTGCTGACCTGTTACGCGCTGATGACCTGGCTGCTGGGCCGATTGCTGCTCTCCAGCCCAACGCACCACAACGCGTCGCTGTTCCGCAAGACGCTGGGCGTGGCGTTCACGGCATTGCCGGTCGCGCTCTTTCTGGCGGTGTGCTTCGGCTACTACTACACCGCCCTCAAGCTCAGCGACCGTCTGATCGACACGCTGTACCTGATGATGATCTGGCTGATGGTCGAAGCCACCTTCGTTCGTGGTCTGGGCGTTGCCGCACGGCGACTGGCCTACCAGCGTGCGCTGGCCAAACGTCAGGCTGCGCGAGAAAACGGTGACAGCGACATCCCTGTCGAAGAACCGAAACTGGACATCGAACAGGTCAACCAGCAGTCGCTGCGCCTGATTCGTCTGGCCCTGCTGGCCGGCTTCGTCGGCGCACTGTATCTGGTCTGGGCCGAGCTGATCACAGTGTTCGCCTACCTGGACAACATCATTCTTTACGAATACACCAGCGGCACCGGCGCCAACATGAGCATGGTGCCGATCAGCCTGAGCGACTTCCTCGGTGCCGGGGTCATCATCGTCATCACGTTTGTGCTGGCGGGCAACCTGCCCGGCTTGCTCGAGGTGCTTGTGCTGTCACGCATGAACCTGGCGCAAGGCAGCGCGTACGCCACCACCACGCTGCTGTCCTACACCATCGCAGGCGTCGGCTTTGTGACCACGCTGTCGACACTGGGCGTGAGCTGGGACAAGCTGCAGTGGCTGGTCGCAGCGCTGTCAGTGGGCCTGGGCTTCGGCATGCAGGAGATCTTCGCCAACTTCATCTCCGGCATCATGATCCTCTTCGAGCGCCCGGTACGGATCGGCGACACCATCACCATCGGTGCCCTGTCGGGTACGGTCAGCAAGATCCGCATCCGCGCCACGACCATCACCGACTTCGACCGCAAGGACATCATCGTCCCGAACAAAACCTTCATCACCGGCCAGCTCATCAACTGGTCGCTGACCGACACCGTCACCCGCGTAACGCTCAAGCTGGGCGTGGATTACGGCTCGGACCTGGACCTGGTGCGCTCCCTGCTGCTGCAAGCCGCGCGGGAAAACCCTCGGGTGCTCAAGGAGCCAGAGCCCATCGTCTACTTCCTGAACTTCGGCGAAAGCACCCTCGACCACGAACTGCGCATGCACGTCCGCGACCTGGGCGACCGCAACCCGGTGCTCGACGAGATCAACCGCTTCATTAACCGCGAGTTCAAGAAACAGCACATCAACATCTCGTTCCGTCAGATGGAGATCTACCTCAAAAACACCCAGGGCCTGGAATACAAACTGGTGCCCGCCGAGCCAAGCGACAAACACGGCGCACCGGCTGGGCAAACCACGCTGCAACCGGTAAACACCAAAGTGGCCCCGGCAACCAAGGATGCGCCAGAGCCGCCTGAGTTGAGGCTGGACTGAGGCTGAATGGGGAGTGACCGGCGGTTTGGGTGGCTGTCGGTTGTTCTCGGCTTTCTGCATGAAGTCCTGCTGTTCCAAGACCAGTAAATGGCCCGCTTGTGCGGGCTTTTATGCATCAATCGCTCTTTGAGAATAATCAGGTAGTATCCGGTATCCCCGCTACACACGTAACTTATCCAGCCTTGTAAGCCAGCACGTTATGGCATTCGAACTCCACGAACATCCCGCCTTTATAGCGACCTGAACACCTGCTTTCATGGCCGTAAATCGTCGCGTTTGCTTAGATCGTATTCGTTCAAACATACCCGACCACTGGCACTTTCACCCGTTGTTGCGGTCACACTCGCTGATATTTGCGAGGTATCGGTCACGTCTGTAGCCCGATTCCCACAACATTTTCAGAGATTTAACGCTGACCTCATGGGCTGTAGACGTCGCAGCAGTACTCCATAAGGTTGATGCTTGCGTACCAGGCCCGCGACCTGTTCGTCAGTACGAGCAGGAGCCGTTGAATCCGGCGGCGTCCGACGCCCAGCCTTCAAGGAGATGTACATGTTGATGGACCTTGCCGCGATGCTCTCGCCGCAAAACCGGCGTCTTTTCAAATTCAGGAATCTCGCCAATCCCAATCAGGAATTGCTGCTGGAGTCCTTCAGCGGCACAGAAGGGCTTTCTCAGGCTTACAGCTTTGAGCTATTGCTCATTCACTACGACTCGGGGATCAAGCTGAAGTCGATGATGGGCCAGCATTCGGTGATCGAAATTGAACTGGCTGACGGCTCCTCACGTTATATCGCTGGATACCTGACACGCTTTGCCAGCGTCGGAAGCGACGGCGGCATGGCTCGCTACACCGCCACATTGCGGCCCTGGTTCGCGATGCTGGAAAACCGCGTTGATACCCGCATTTTTCAGAGCAATACGGTCGATGAAGTGGTCGCTCAAGTGTTTGCGCAGTGCTCCGCAATCTCTCGCCACGAATTCCGTCTGGCCACGCAGCTAAAGCGCCATACCTACATCACCCAGTACCGTGAGTCTGACTTCAGCTTCGTCCAGCGCCTGCTGGAAGAAGAAGGATTGTTCTACTACTTCGAGCACACCGCCGAAGGTCACACCATGATCATCTGCGACGACTCCACCTCGCTGGTGCCGTTGCCCGAACAACCGCAGATCCGCTTTCATACCGCATCAGTAACCGAGTTGGCAGACTCCATCACTGACTGGAGCGCCAACCGCCATTTGCAGGCATCGCGGATGGCGGTGCAGACTTTCGATTATCGCCAGCCGAACAATCGGTTGCCTGTTGTCATGAACAGCCTGAACCAGCAGGGCGACGTCGAACATTTCGAGATCTATGATTTCCCCGGTCAATACACCCACGGAACGTCCCACGAGGGCGAAACGTTGCTGCGTCGGCGGATCGAAGCACTGGAACTGAAGGGCAAAGACTTTCAAGGGGCCAGTAACTGCCGTGCAATGAAACCCGGCTACACCTTCGAGTTGTTGCAGCACTATGACCACGATCACGGATTGGCTGAAAACCGTCAGTTCCTGCTCGTCAGTGTCAGCAGTAGCGGCCACAACAACTACCTCACTGGCCAGCAGGCGGGTTACTTCAATACGTTTTCCTGTGTGCGTAAAAAGATCGTTTTCCGCCCTCAACTCGCCACACCACGCCCGACTATTTACGGCCCGCAAACCGCCCTTGTCGTCGGCCCGCCGGGCGAAGAAATCTTTACCGACGAACTGGGTCGCGTAAAGGTCCAGTTCCACTGGGACCGCAAAGGTCAGCGCGATAACAAGAGCTCATGCTGGGTCCGCGTCGCTCAATCCGGCGCAAGCGGCGGATTCGGCAGCATCCAGATCCCTCGCGTTGACGACGAAGTGGTCATGGTCTTCCTCGATGGCAACCCTGATCGGCCTCTGATCATGGGCAGCGTGTACAACAGCCGGAACACTCCGCCGTGGTCGTTGCCAGCCAACAAGACCCAAAGCGGTTTTCTGACGCGCTCCATAAAAGGCCACGGCGGCAACGCCAACTTCTTTCGCTTTGAGGACAAGGCTGGCGCAGAGCAGGTAAGCCTGCACGCCGAGCGCGACCTGGACACCCACGTCGAGGCCAATGAAAGTCATACCGTCGGCGGTGACAGAAAGATCACGGTCAAGGGCAAACACTCAGAAACCATCCAGCTTGAAGCGAGCATTGCAGTAGAGGAAGGCTCGTACTTCGTCACCGTCGACAAAGGCGAAGTAAAAATAAAGGCTGCTACCTCCATCACGCTTGAGGTGGGCTCCAGCAAGCTGGTCATGAACAAGGACGGGACCATCACCCTGTCCGGGATCATGGTGAACGTTGAAGGCACGACGAAAATCAACCTGAACAAGTAAGCGACTGACAAGGAGTAGCCGCATGTATAGAAGACCGGGTGAGCGTGGAAGCCTTTTTGATCGCATTTCCGAGGCTCGCATTCGCGAAGAAAAGCGTCTGGAAGAAGAGCGTCTGATACAAGAAGCCCTTGATGCCATTCCAGTGCCTGAACGCTTTCAGACCAATGAGCTGAGCTTCATTCGTCCAGAGGGGTTCAAGGACAAGACGTTTCATGTGTTCACACTGACAGACCTCGGGCCTAGCCCTTTTTCAGTTGTCATAGGGCGGTCGGTAGTCGAACCGGACGCAGACCTGGAGTCCATGGCGCAACAGCTGCTCACGGAGCTGGGAAAGACCCTGTCCCACCTGGACTGGCTAGAACCGCTTTTCCCGACCCAAGTAGCCGGAATCGATGCGCGTCAGGTCGAATTCAGATGGCGACAGCAGGGTCAGCCGGTGCACCAGTTACAACTGATCTTTCTGCACCGGGATGAGCAAGGGCAAACGCTTTTGATGCAGATTACCGGCACCAGCAATAATGTCAGCGCGATGACGCCGGAGGAGCGGGCTGCTTTCTTCACCTTGATTGATACCTTAGAGTTGAGGTACACAACACCAGACGATGACTCGTTAAAAGAAGCTATTCCGTTATGAGTGCCGCTGCGGCTCGAGTTGATGATCCAATCGAACACTCTAGCGCACTACAAGGGCTGCTGGCTGGCCTGGCTGTGGGTGCCGGCGCCGTTCTAATTGGCATAGCTGTCGTAGGAACCGGTGGTTTTGGTGCCCTTGCACTCGCCGCAATGGTTGGTGTAGGCGCATCCACAGGTGCAGGCATCGGACAACTGCTGGGGAGTCTCTCATTTGCCTGCGACAATACAGGAAAAATAGTGTCTGGCTCCCCGAACGTATCTATTAACGGCAAGCCTGCTGCCCGAGCACATATAGACACGGCAGAATGTGAGCAACATGCAGAAAAGCCTCAAGTATTGGCGCAGGGCAGTGATTCAGTCTCAATTAATGGCCAACCTGCCGCTCGAGTAGGTGATCGAACCGCCTGCGATGGAAAGATTAGTGCGGGTTCCTCGAATGTGTTCATCGGTGGTGGAACCGAGACCACAGATGACATTAATCCCGAGGTGCCTGAGTGGCTAGAGAATTCAGTTTTGGGTTTAGGACTGGCCAGCGGTACGGTACTCGCTGGGCCCATAGTAGTCGCGTTCGGTTTCTTCGGCGGGCTATTCGGGAGTCAAGCAGGCTCCTGGATAGGTGGACGCGTCTTTGAAGAGGACGGTGATGGACAAAAAATATCCACATTCGTAGGCGGTTTTATTGGTGGGGGGCTAGGCGCAAAAAGAGGGATAGCGTTCGATGCCAAATACAAAATAACTGCTAACGGCTTAGGCTCGAATTTAGGAAATATACAGGTAAAACCTAAGACTGCAAGTGACAAGCCTTCTACTTGGTCAAAAACCCTCTATAATAGGGAAAATTTAGATCCGGAGTTCGAGATAAAGTGTGGGAGAACGCTGCCACTAAAAGCAGCGACGGCATCGTCAGAGACCCTCTTACAAATGT
Organism: Pseudomonas avellanae BPIC 631; assembly: GCF_000444135.1. Lineage (GTDB taxonomy): Bacteria > Pseudomonadota > Gammaproteobacteria > Pseudomonadales > Pseudomonadaceae > Aquipseudomonas > Aquipseudomonas avellanae. The sequence continues at coordinate 1,246 of NZ_ATDK01000230.1, read as the reverse complement.
TCCTTTGAATAAAGCCGAACCATGGGATATGGGGCATAAACCAGGCTACGAACATTGGAAACACGTAAGAAGCGCTGAGGCAAGAGGTATTAGTAGGAAACAATTTTTAGATGAATTCAATAAAGCGGAAAAATATAGACCAGAGTTACCCGCCTCAAATCGAGGACACCTCGGCGAGGATACTACAGATGGCTATTACTTAGGAGACTAGTATGAAAAGAGTACCCAGCCCACAGCGCACCGCCATAGTTAAGCATGAGCTGTCTGTATTCGGAAAAAATGATTTCCGTGTAAACAACTATTACAATGACAATAAAACTTTATCACTTGAGTTGCTCACAGTGCCGGATGAAATTGACAAAGGTATGATATCCATAGGAACAGTAGGATTATCCGAGACTTTTCTTCGCGAAGCTGATGGATCAGAATTTATCACCCGAGTTGAACTTTGCGCCGGTGCGCCTGACGACGAAAAAGAATGGTGTAATTTTGTCATCTCTACAGCATTCAAGATTTTAAGAACTGAAAATGCGGTGATGCCGGGCGAGGTAATGGAGAATATTATCTACGAATATTTTCCTGACGCTACAATGCCTCATATCTATTTAACAGTACCCTTTTTGTGGAACGAAGGACATTTTCCAGAGCTGTTATTCTCTGACGTCAGGATTAATTGGCTTCAATGCATAGCCATTCATGATTCAGAAAAGAATTTTATAGACGAACACGGTAGTGCAAAATTTGAAGATTTGCTTTCAAAAAATGACGTTAATATTTTTGACAAAACCAGAGCCTCAGTCTTGGACCTGTAAGTATTACCAGCACACTGTGTAATCGACTTTAAAACTGAAGGAGGCTGAATTTTATGAACATAATGGGCATTGAATGAAAAAGCCTCCAAGCCTTCGGTTAGAAACAGCAGCCAAGGAAATGCCTAAATTCTTCGTAGGCACGTCTACCGATCACACGTACTGCGATGGCGCTAATGAAATCTAAAAACTTAGAAGATAAAATTTCGGAACGAGTGAATCATATCTGCTAACGCCAGGCGCTGATGAGTCAGAGCTGGATAGATTTTTAAAAAATTGCGAGAACAACTTATCGGTCACTCCACCCATAGGATATCTGAGCTTTTTAAAGTGGCGGCGGCAAAAACTGAGCGCAACACCTGACCAATCCGGTACGGTGAACCTATGTCATATCATGAACTCAGCATTGAAGAACGCATCACGATCCAGTTTGGCCA
>NZ_ATDK01000229.1 GCF_000444135.1 Pseudomonas avellanae BPIC 631 | reverse complement strand
ATGACGGAAATGATGTCCAAGCATCATGAGAGTCCATCCCTAACTCAATAGCCGGGTGTTGCACTCAGCCTCTGAAACCGCCAGGAATAAAAACATGATTACCCGGCACAGTGAAACATCGCGACCCTCTCTAATTGAACGATTTGGCCTGCAGATGACCTTAACGCGACCAATATCACGGCTTTAAACACCTTCGACGTCGCACCCCGGCCAGTGCTTGGGTACAATTCCCCGTTAATTCGCTCGAGTTTCAGGAACATACCAATGATCGCTTGTCTGCGGCTGCTCTCTGCCCTCTGCCTCGCTGCCCTTCTCGCAGCGTGTGCAAGCTCGCCCTCGTCCAGTCTTGGCGAGCTGCCTCGAACCCCTGATGCCAGCATCGAGCAACTGCTTGATCAGGCCGCCAACGCCAAAACACCCGAGCAGGCCGCAACGCTGCGCTTGAGTGCTGCAGACCTGGCCAACCGCCAGAACGATGCGGGACGCGCTGCGCAGATCCTCGGGCAGGTGCAACTCGATCAACTCAAGCCAGGCCTACAGGTTTTTGCCAGCACGCTGTCCGCCGAACTGGCGATGGGCCGCAATCAACCCAAAGCAGCGCTGACCGCCTTGAATCACCCAAGCATGCAGCGCCTGGGCGAATTGTCGGTCGAGCAGCAGGTGCGCACCCACATGGTCAAGGCGCGTGCGCTGGAAGCCGATGGTCAGGCGCTGGCAGCGGTTCATGAGCGGGTTTACGCAGGCCCGCTGTTGCAGAGCGCAGATGCAGGCGCCAACAACGATGCGATCTGGACACTGGTTTCCGCCCTTCCGGCCGATCAGCTGCAAAGCGCAGCGACCGACGACATGGGCGGCTGGCTGAATCTGGCTCGCTCGATCAAAGGCGCCGGTACGCTTGAGCAACAACAGGCTGCCATCGATAACTGGAAAGCCCAGAACCCGAAACACCCAGCCGCACTGCAATTGCCTACCGCTCTTGCACAACTGCGCGCGCTGACCAGCGAGCCGATCACCAAAATCGCCCTGCTGCTGCCACAGGACGGCCAACTGGCCTCGGTGGCCAAAGCGTTGCGCGAAGGCTTCATGGCCGCGCACTTTCAGGCGCAGCAGGCAGGGCAAAATCCCCCCGCCATTCAAGTGTTCGACAGCTCGCGCGTGACCTCGATGGATGAGTTCTACCGTCAGGCCCAGGCTGCTGGCGCACAACTGGTGGTCGGCCCACTGGAAAAGAACCTCGTCAAACAGCTGAACAGCCGCCAGCAACTGCCGATCACTACCCTGGCACTCAATTACAGCGACACCAGCACCGAAGGTCCCGCGCAACTGTATCAGTTCGGCCTGGCCGCAGAAGACGAAGCCCGCGAAGTGGCACGTCGCGCCTGGGCAGACGGCAAGCGCAGCGCTGTCGCCATGGTTCCGAAGGGCGAATGGGGCGACCGCGTTCTGGATGCCTTCCGCAAGAGCTGGCAGGCCAAGGGCGGCACGCTGATCGCCGCCGAGCACGTTGATCAACCTGTGGAGCTGGCGCAACAGGTCGCTGATCTGTTCCAGCTGCGTAACAGCGAAGGCCGCGCCCAGCGCCTGCAAAGCACTGCCGGCACCCAGGTCGCCGCCCAGCCAAGCCGTCGCCAGGACATCGACTTCATGTTCCTCGCCGCCACCCCGCAGCAAGCGCAGCAGATCAAGCCGACCATGGTCTTCCAGTACGCTGGCGACGTTCCGGTCTATGCCACCTCGCACCTTTTCACCAACAGCAATGACCATGCGCAGTACATGGACCTCAATGGCGTGCGCTTCTGCGAAACCCCTTGGTTGCTGAATGCCGATGATCCACTTCGCCAGCAGGTCACTGCCCAATGGCCACAGGCTGCCGGCAGCCTCGGCCGACTGTACGCAATGGGCATCGACGCCTATCGCCTGGCGCCACGTCTTGCCCAGCTCAAGGCGATGCCTGACAGCCGCATCGACGGCCTGTCCGGCAGCCTGAGCATCAATCCGGGCCGTCGCGTGGAGCGTCAGTTGCCTTGGGCCGAGTTCGTCGATGGCAAGATCCAGCGTCTGCCGGACACCGCACCTTGATACCACGCAGCACCCGCCAGCAAGCAGGGCGCGAGGCCGAAGCCTTCGCCCTGCAGTTTTTGCAACTGCAGGGGCTGCGCCTCATTGAACAAAACTGGCTGTGCAAACGCGGCGAGCTTGATCTGGTCATGCTTGACGGCGATACAGTAGTATTCGTCGAAGTTCGCTACCGACGTCATGCCGGATGGGGTGGCGCGGTGGAAAGTGTCGATTTTCGCAAGCAAGAAAAACTCGTCATCGCCGCACAGCTTTTTCTGCAACAGGTATCATGCTGGGCCGATTATCCGTGCCGTTTCGACGTGATCGCCATTGAAGGCAGCCCTGGCAGCGCTCATGGCAGCGCCGTACCGCTGAACTGGATCAAAAGCGCTTTTGACAGCTGACCTCGTGCAAGGGCCTCGCAGCCCTGTCGCCGTCATCACCTGCAACAGGCTTGTGCCCTATCGATTTCGCTATTTGCTTTGCCGGCTGCACACCTTGTGTGCCGGATAGCTTCCGGGAGAACCCGGCGCATCCGTCCCGCCGCCGTACGCTCTAATTAAGGTCACATTGATGGACATGCAATCCCGAATTCGCCGGCTGTTCCAGGCCAGCATCGACACCAAGCAACAGGCGATGGAAGTCCTTGCACCCTTTATCGAGCAAGCCAGTCAGGTCATGGTCAATGCCCTGCTCAACGAAGGCAAAATGCTTGCGTGCGGCAACGGCGGATCGGCTGGCGATGCACAGCACTTTTCCTCGGAAATGCTCAATCGCTTCGAGCGCGAACGGCCCAGCCTGCCGGCCATTGCGCTGACCACCGACAGCTCGACGATCACCTCGATCGCCAACGACTACAGCTACAACGAAATCTTCTCCAAACAGATCCGCGCATTGGGCCAACCAGGCGATGTGCTGCTGGCCATTTCCACCAGCGGCAACTCGGCGAATATTATTCAGGCCATCCAGGCCGCACATGATCGCGAAATGATTGTCGTAGCATTGACGGGACGCGACGGTGGCGGCATGGCTTCGCTACTATTGCCCGAGGACGTGGAGATCCGCGTACCGGCCAACGTCACGGCACGCATACAAGAAGTCCATCTGCTGACGATCCATTGCCTTTGCGATTTGATCGACAGCCAACTGTTCGGGAGTGAAGAATGACCCCTAATCGTCTTAGCCTACTGGTTCTGACACTGTGCCTGAGCGTCACCGGATGCAGTTCTGTGCTGACGGCCGCTCGCGACAAGCCGATCGAAGATGATCGCGGCACCCGCACCTTCGGCAGCAAGATCGATGACTCACTGATCGAGACCAAGGCAGCCGTCAACATCTCCAAGGCCAACCCTGACCTTGCCGAGGGCTCGCACATTGTCGTGACCAGCTTCAATGGCATCGTCCTGCTCGCAGGCCAGACGCCACGCGCCGACCTCAAGGCAATCGCCGAACAGGCCGCCGCTTCAGTCCAGCGCGTCAAGAAGGTCAACAACGAGCTGCAGGTCATGGCACCGTCATCCCTGCTGGCGCGTAACAACGATGCCTGGCTGACGACCAAGATCAAAAGCCAGATGATCGCTGACGCTTCGATTCCCGGCTCGCGCATCAAGGTCGTGACCGAGAACGGCATCGTGTTCCTGCTGGGCCTGGTGACTCAGGACGAAGCCAATCGCGCCACCAACTTGGTGCAAAGCGTCTCGGGCGTCCAGAAGATCGTCAAACTGTTCGAATACATCGACTGACGGCCAATGGGCAGACGTAAAAAAGGCGATCCTGGGATCGCCTTTTTTATTGCGCATGTTTTACTTCACGACCTTCAGGCTTGGCCTGCCGCTTGGGCGCGGTGGCTCGCTGTCGGGTGGCGGCGTGTTATCTTCGGTCTCGATCTCTTCACCCTCTTCAAGAGAAGGCTCCAGATCGAACACCATACCCTGACCATTCTCGCGGGCATAAATGCCCAGGATAGCAGCCACAGGCACGTACAGTGTGTGCGGCACACCGCCGAAGCGGCCTTCAAAGCTGACCGCATCGTTGTCCATGTGCAGATGACGCACGGCACTTGGCGAAACGTTCAGGACAATCTGCCCATCATTGGCAAAGCCCTGTGGGACCTGCACCGATGGGTATTCCGCATTGACCAGCACATGCGGAGTGCAATCGTTATCGACGATCCACTCATAAAGAGCGCGAACAAGATAAGGGCGACTGGAGTTCATTAACGGCTCCTTAAGCCTTAGCGCATTTCACGTTCGGCGCCAGACAGACTTGCCTGGAAAGCCTCACGCGCAAATTGACGCTCCATATAATCAAGCAACGGCTTGGCAGGCCGCGGCAATTCAATACCCAAAATCGGCAAACGCCAGAGTATGGGGAGTAGACAGCAGTCAACAAGACTTAGCTCGTCGCTCATGAAAAAAGCTTTTCCCGCGAACAGCGGCGAAACCCCGGTCAGGCTTTCACGCAGCTCCTTGCGCGCCTGAACGCGGGCAGGCTCTTTGCTGCGGGTATCCAAAATCAGATCCACAAGGCCACACCAGTCACGCTGGATCCGATGGATCAGCAGACGGCTGTTGGCACGGGTGACTGGATAGACAGGCAACAAGGGCGGATGCGGATAACGCTCATCCAGGTATTCCATCACCACCGTGGACTCGTACAACGCCAGGTCGCGATCGACCAGGGTAGGCACGCTGCCATACGGATTGACTTCGATAAGCTGCGGCGGATGACGACCCGCCACAACCTCAATGATCTCGGCGCTGACACCTTTCTCCGCGAGCACGATGCGCACGCGATGGGAATAGTGGTCGGCGGGGTCGGAGTAACAGGCCAACCGGTTGGTCACGCCCATGGCGGTCCTCCTCGCTTGTAAAATTTATCGGACAGACGAACGAACGCACCCTCAGGGGGCACATCCGATAATGAACGCAACAGGACAGGTGTTCGTCGCGGGCGACAAGATAGCTTATTTACGCTTGTAAATTCTGCAATCTTGCGCAAAAAGCCTATAAATCTTGCGAAATGCACCCAAAATGCCTGCCTGAACGATAGCTCAAGCCGTAAAAATGCGCCCATAAAAAAACGCCCAACCCCGTGAGGAGGTGGACGTTCTTTCTGGAACGAAGAGCGAATTAACGCTTCGAGTACTGCGGACGCTTACGCGCTTTACGCAGACCGACTTTCTTACGTTCAACTTCACGAGCATCGCGAGTCACGAAGCCTGCTTTACGCAGAGCGCCGCGCAGAGTCTCGTCGTACTGCATCAGAGCGCGAGTGATACCGTGGCGGATTGCGCCAGCCTGACCACTTACACCGCCACCGATTACGGTGACGTAGATGTCGAACTTTTCAACTGTCTCGGTCAGTTCCAGCGGCTGACGAACTACCATGCGGGCAGTCTCGCGGCCGAAGAAATTGTCCAGGGAGCGGTTGTTGATCGAGATGTTACCAGTGCCCGGACGCAGGAAAACGCGTGCGGTTGCGGTCTTGCGACGGCCAGTGCCGTAATTTTGAGTCGCCGACATAATGAACTATTCCGTTAAAACTTCAGTTCTAGGGGCTGCTGAGCAGTATGAGGGTGTACAGCGCCCGCATAGACTTTCAGCTTACGATACATGTCGCGACCCAGCGGATTCTTAGGCAGCATGCCTTTGACCGCGGTCTCGATCACGCGCTCAGGAGCTTTGGCGATCAGCTTTTCGAAGTTGATCGACTTGATCCCGCCCGGAAAACCGGAGTGTGAGTAGTAGATCTTGTCGGTGGTCTTGGCACCAGTAACACGGATCTGCTCGGCATTGATCACGACGATGTAGTCGCCGGTGTCAACGTGCGGAGTGTATTCCGGTTTGTGCTTGCCACGCAGACGGCTCGCGATTTCGGTGGCCAGACGACCCAGGGTCTGACCAGCAGCGTCGACGACGAACCAGTCGCGCTTAACTGTTTCCGGTTTAGCAGTAAAAGTTTTCATTCTTTATAGCCTCAGGGGCCGCCCTGAAAATTAGACGGCGGATCTTACTGAATAGTGCGTACTTTGACAAGTCAAAGGCAGCCGGAAACAGACGCTATCGGGGGCTCGGGTCAGCGCGTCCGTTATACGGCAAGATTCTTCGGCAGACGGCGCATCACTTCCACTGCAAAGAGCTGGCGAATTATACAGACTGGGCAAATAACCTCAACCGGATTTTTTGTTCACGTCCTGTTTATTGCCTGCGAGGCATGGATTGGCGGATATTTGCGCGCTTAGCACAAAGCCATCACGCTCTCGCTCCGAGCGAACGAGGCATGAGGTGGCTGGACACGCCTGACAAAAAATAAGACGATCCAGCCGTTGCTTGACCATTTACCCATATAAGAATAAAGATTATGCCGATCCAACACGCCACTCTTCTGCACCGCGTCAGCATTCTGATCACCGACAAAATGTTTGCCTCGACCGTCATGCAGGCCAAGGACTTCTTCCATCTGGCCAGCCTGCGCTACAGCAAACAATTGGGCCAGGGCCTGATACCTGCCTTCGAAACGCGCCTGGTCAGCCCGGACGGGCTGCCGGTCAGCAGCTTCAGCGACGTCACCCTGCCGGTCGACGGCGCGCTGTGCCAGAGCGATATCATCGTCATTCCGGCCTTCTGGGATGATTTTGAAACCCTGTGCCAGCGCTACCCACAGATCCTCCCCTGGTTACACGAGCAACACGCCAATGGCGCCGTGCTCTGCGGCGAGGCCACCGGCGTGTACTGGCTGGCCGAGGCCGGGCTGCTTGATGGCAAGGAAGCCACCACTTACTGGCGATTCTTCACTGCCTTCGCCGAGCGCTATCCCAAGGTGCTGCTCAATCAGGAGAAACACCTGACTGACGCCGATAACGTGTATTGCGCAGGCGGTACGACATCAGCCTGCGACCTCTACATCTACCTGATCGAGCGCTTCTGTGGCGCCAACGTCGCCCAGGCTGTCGCCCGCGACATTCTCTACGAAGTGCGCCGCACGTATGCGCCTGGGCGAATCGGTTTTGGCGGGCAGAAACTGCATCAGGATGTGGTGATTCTGCAGATCCAGCATTGGCTCGAAGAGCACTTTGCCGACAAATTTCGCTTTGAAGACGTCGCCCGCGAGCACGGCATGAGCATTCGCAATTTCATGCGCCGCTTCCAGGCCGCAACGGGCGACAAGCCACTGCACTACCTGCAGCGACTGCGGATCGAAACGGCGAAGGGGTTGCTGTCAGGCACGCGCAAGAGCATCAAGACCATCAGCTACGAAGTCGGCTACGACGACGCCAGCTTCTTCGCCCGCCTCTTCCGCCAGCACACCGAACTGTCACCCAACCAGTACCGGCAACAGTTCGAGAGCCTCAAGCTGCAAGGGGGGAGCTGAAAGGGGTGGGCTACAAGCTACAAGCTACAAGCTACAAGCTACAAGCTACAAGCTACAAGCTTTTGACTTGCGGCTTGCAGCTTGAAACTTGCAACTGCTCTACTAGGGCCTATGCGCCCGCGAGAGAAACTCGTGGGATTGCATTTCCAGCAGGCGGCTCAGGGTGCGCTGAAACTCGAACATCAACCGGCCACCGGTGTACAGGTCTTTCAATTCAACCTCGGCTGAAATGATCAGCTTGACGTTGCGATCGTAGAACTCGTCGACCATGTTGATGAAGCGCCGGGCGATGTCGTCGGTGGAGACGTCCATTTGCTCGACGCCGCTGAGCAGCACCGCGTGGAAAATCTTGCCCAGTTCGATGTAATCGTTCTGGCTGCGCGGCCCGTCACACAGCTCGCGGAAGTCGAACCATGCCACGTCGTCACAGGTACGCAGGGCACGGATCTCGCGATTCTCGATCATCAACACGTCATTTTCGACGGTTTCTGCGCAATCCGGGGTCAGCGCCTTGAAGCTTTTGCGCATGCTTTCCTGCGCGGCGTCGTTGAGCGGAAAATGAAACAGCTCAGCCTGCTCAAGGTGACGCAGGCGGTAGTCAACGCCACTGTCGACGTTGACGATGTCGGTATTCTGCTTGATCAGCGCAATGGCTGGCAGAAAGCGCGCTCGCTGCAGACCGTCCTTGTACAGGCCGTCCGGAACGATGTTGGACGTCGCGACCAGGGTCACGCCATTCTTGAACAGCTCTTCCATCAGCGTGCCGAGGATCATGGCGTCGGTGATGTCGGAAACGAAAAATTCGTCGAAACAGATGACCCGCGCCTCGTCGGAAAAACGCTTGGCGATGATCGTCAGCGGGTTTCTCTCGCCCTTGAGGGTCTTCATCTCTTCGTGCACGCGCTTCATGAAGCGGTGGAAGTGCGTACGGACCTTGTCCTGGAACGGCAGCGCTTCAAAGAACGTGTCGACCAGATAAGTCTTGCCGCGACCCACGCCACCCCAGAAGTACAGACCCTTGACCAGGGTCGGCTCTTTCTTGCCAAACAGCTTGCCGAACAGGCCTGGCTTGCTGTCGTGAGCGGCGACCAGATCGTCATATAGGCGCTGTAAATGGCGCACAGCGTTTTCCTGCGCGGCATCATGGAAGAAGTCCGGGCGTTTCAGATCAGCTTGATATCGTTCTAGGGGCGTCATAATTCGTTAGCAAGGCAACAAAAACGGGTCGTCACTGTAGCGACGACCCCGGGGATTGGCAATCAGTCCTGTTGAGGAGCGAGCGCCAGCTTGAGGGTCTCAACCGCATTGTCACGTGCAGAGGCATCGGCGAACACCGGGCTGTCGGCTACACACTCGCCGTTCAGCCACAGCGTAAAGCGATCGGCGTCACTGCGCAGATCCAGTTCACCGCCCTGCTGCAACTGCTTGCTGACGATGCCGGCCGCCTTGCCGTCGGCAAAAGTGCGCGACAACAGCAATTGCTCGCCATCGGCGGCCAGCAGGCGGAAACGGAAACTGCCGTCGTCCTCACGGAAGCTGACGAAACGCGCGCCCTTGGCAGCCTTTTTCTTGCCGGTGTCAGCGTTCTGCACCGCGGTGCGGAACGAGCGCAGACCAACGGCCTCACGCAACTCTTCAAGGAACGGGGTAGCAACGCGACGGGCTTTCTGGGCACCGGCGAGCAGGATGTCTTCCAGATCGGCCGGGCGCTCGATCAGGCTCAGGTACTGCTCACGCGCCTCGCCCAACTGCCCGTCCAGCAAGGTAAACAGGCGAGTCTTCGCCTCACCCCAGCCAAGGCCCTGCAACAGTTCGGACCGGAACTCTGCACACTGCTCAGGGGTGGAGAACGCCTGATACAGCGTGAACAGGTGAGAATTGTCCGGATCTTTCGCTTCACCGGGCGCCAGCGAGTCGGTCACGATGCGCGAAATGGCGCTTTTCATGTCTTTGGCGCTGCTGAACAGCGGGATGGTGTTGTCGTAGCTCTTGGACATCTTGCGCCCGTCGAGCCCCGGCAACGTGGCAACGCTCTCTTCGATCAACGCCTCCGGCATGACAAAGAATTCCTTGCCCTTGCCGAACAGGTGGTTGAAACGCTGACCGATGTCACGGGCCATTTCAACGTGTTGAATCTGATCGCGGCCCACCGGAACCTGATGCGCGTTGAACATCAGAATGTCGGCCGCCATCAGCACCGGGTAGCTGTACAGGCCCATGGTAATGCCCGCATCCGGGTCTTCGCCGCCTTCGACGTTCTTGTCGACCGACGCCTTGTAAGCGTGCGCACGGTTGAGCAGGCCCTTGGCAGCAACGCAGGTGAGCAGCCAGGTCAGTTCCGGGATCTCCGGGATGTCCGACTGGCGATAGAACGTCACACGATCGACATCAAGACCGGCTGCCAGCCAGGTCGCGGCGATTTCCAGACGCGAGCGCTGAATGCGCAGCGGGTCATCGCATTTGATCAACGCGTGATAATCGGCCAGAAAGTAGAACGAATCGACGTCACTCTGACGGCTGGCAACGATGGCCGGGCGAATTGCGCCCGCGTAGTTGCCCAGATGGGGAGTGCCGGTGGTCGTGATACCGGTCAGGATACGAGTGGTCATGGCAGGTCGCTTATCTAAAGGATGCAATACGGGCTGCAATCAGTTGGGGAGTCGCGGCAGGAGCAGATCTTTCAGATCAGTCAGCTTGCCGTGAAAAAAGTGTCCGCATTCTGCCACTTTCAGCAGCTCATGGGGGCGTTGCAGCGCGGCCGACCATGCATAGACTGTTTCAGGGTCGATGACTTCATCGGCTTCTGGCTGAATGATCGTCAGCGGGCAGCCGTGTGGCAATACGCTCTGGTCCTGGAGACGCGAGGCAGCTGCAGCAATCAGAAACAAATGCGTGAGCTTTTCGCCCTGCGCTTCGAGGCGACCGCCCAGGTTGGCAGCGACATAACCGCCGAACGAAAAACCGAACAGCGTCATCGGCAAATCCGGATGCTGCGCCCGCAACCATTGGGCAGCGGCCTGGGCGTCGTCGATTTCGCCGGGCCCGGCCACCGATGTACCGGCACTGGCACCGACGCCGCGATAATTGAAACGCAGGGTGATCAAACCCTGGTCGCGTGCGGTACGCTGCAACGTCGAGACGACTTTATTGAGCATCGTGCCGCCCTGGATCGGGTTAGGATGGCAGATCAGCGCCACGCCTCTGGCATCCGGCACATCCTGATACAGCGCTTCGAGCTGGCCTTCTGGGCCATCGATAAAAAATGGGGTTTCACGCATGAGCAAAACAGAACTCCGTGACCTCGAAATGGGTCGACTCGTCTAGCTGATTGTCTGCGGCTTGCATATCAACGACACGTCGCGGGTATACAGCGCAGGTTCGAGCCGTTAACGTAAAGCAAAGCCGTTTATAGAGGAAGGACTCGTGGAACACTCGCTCTTAGTCTGGTTGTTGCCGACGCTCGCCCTGGTGGCCGGTGTCGTCATTGGTTTTCTGGTGGCACGTTTGCTGCCCAACACCGTTCCGAACAGCACTCAGCGCCAGCTGGATGACATTCAGGAGCGTTTCGACACCTATCAGAACGAGGTAGTCACTCACTTCAACAGCACGGCTAATCTGGTACAGAAGCTTTCGCAAAGCTATCAGGACGTTCAGGAGCACCTTGCAGAAGGCGCCAACCGTCTGGCGCTCGATGACCTGACCCGCCAGCGTCTGCTGGCCGCGCTGCACCCGGAGGCCAATCAGGCACACCGCGACCATCGCGATCGCCTGACCCCGCCGCGCGACACCGAAACACCCAAGGACTACGCCCCCAAGTCGCCTAACACCCCTGGCATGCTCGATGAGCATTACGGCTTGAAAAAGTAAGGTTCACCGCCACACAAAAGCCCGCCGCAGAGAGCCTCTGCGGCGGGCTTTTTTGTGGATGTAAAACGGTGAAGCTGAGCGTTATACACAAGTCCTGAAACACCTGGAAAATGGCTTCTGCCCGCAGGGCGTGCGGACTTGTCCGCGATCTGCCGGGAACCTGCAGTAAACCGGTGCATACGGTACATCAGGTACAACCGAGGTCGTCTGGATCAGGGCCGCTTCGCAGCCCATCGCGGACAAGTCCGCTCCTACAAAAACCGAGATATCGCGGACAAGCGAAGCGTCGTCCGGTCCGCCCCTGCGGAGCGGACGCTTTGTTAGCGTTTGTGTATCAGATCGCGCCACGACCACGCAGCAGATCCAGTACCTGTTTGACGCTTTCTTCCACGCTGAGTGTCTGCGTGTCGATCACCAGATCGGCATTCAGTGGCACGTCATACGGGAAGGACTCGCCCGGAATGTTGTCGCCATCGGCGGCATACAGGCCTTGCGGGTCACGTTCACGGCAGACCGCTGGAGACGCCTGAACGTAGACGGTCACCAGACGCTCCTTGCCGATCAGCGCCTTGGCGCGTTCACGGCCTTCAGCGTCCGGCGCAACGAAGGCCGCCAGGGTCAGCAGGCCCGCTTCGTTGAACTGACGCGCCACATGCGCGGCACGGCTCCAGTTCTCGGTGCGGCCGGCGCGATCCTGCGGCAAGCCCTTGTTCAGGTCATGGCGCAGGTTCTGGCCGTCCAGCACGTAAACCGCGCGGCCCATGTCGAACAACTTGCGCTCCACCGCGTACGCCAGCGTACTTTTACCAGCGCCAGACAGGCCGCTGAACAGCACGGTGGCTGGCTGCTGACCGAAGCGCTGTGCACGCTCTTCGGTAGAAACGTGAGCCAGCTCGCCATGATGCTGCGAACCACCGCCCGACACCGGCTTGGCGATGATCATGCCTGCAGCAACGGTGCCATTGGTCAGGCGATCGATAACGATAAACGCGCCAGTAGTGCGGTTGCTGCTGTAGCCATCCAGCGCGATAGGCGCATCGAGGCTGACTTTGACACGACCGATCTCGTTCAACTGCAACGAGCTGGCAGGGCCTTCTTCCAGCGTGTTCACATCGACCCGATGGGTGATGCTGGCAATCGAGCCCGGCACGTAGCTGGTGGCGCGTTTGATGTCGTATTTCTTGCCCGGCAGCATCGGCTCTTCAGCCATCCACACTAGCATGGCGTCGAACGCATCGCTGACCTGCGGGATGTTGTCGGCGTGCACCAGCAGATCACCACGGGAGATGTCGATCTCGTCTTCCATGGTCAGCGTGACCGCCTGACCCGGCCCGGCCTGCTCCAGTTCACCTTCAAATGTGACGATGGACTTCACACGGCTGCTCTTGCCCGACGGCAGCACAACGATCTCGTCGCCCTTGTGCACGATGCCGCTGGCCAGCGTACCGGCAAAACCACGGAAATTCAGGTTCGGGCGGTTGACGTACTGCACCGGAAAACGCAGGTCCGTGTAGTTACGGTCGTTGGCGATTTCGACGGTTTCAAGAATTTCCATCAGCGACTGGCCGGTGTACCAGGGCGAACGCTCGCTCTTGTTCACCACGTTGTCGCCCTTGAGCGCCGACATCGGCACGAAAGCCATGGTGGTCGGCTTGAAGGCTATGCCCTCGGCAAACTTCAGATAATCCGCCTTGATCGACTCGAATACGCCTTCGTCGAAGCCGTTGAGGTCCATCTTGTTGATGGCCACAACGATGTGCTTGATGCCCAGCAGCGAGGCGATGTAGCTGTGACGACGGGTCTGGGTCTGCACGCCGTAACGCGCATCCACCAGAATGATCGCCAGATCACAGGTCGACGCACCGGTGGCCATGTTGCGGGTGTACTGCTCATGGCCTGGCGTATCGGCAATGATGAACTTGCGCTTGGCCGTGGAGAAATAGCGATAAGCGACATCGATCGTGATGCCCTGCTCCCGCTCGGCCTGCAGGCCATCCACCAGCAACGCCAGATCGACGTCATCGCCCGTGGTGCCGGACTTTTTCGAGTCACGGGTAATGGCTTCCAGGTGATCTTCGTAGATCATCTTGGAATCGTGCAGCAGACGCCCGATCAGCGTGCTCTTGCCGTCATCGACGTTGCCACAGGTAAGAAAGCGCAGCATTTCCTTGCGTTCGTGCTGGCCCAGATAGGCGAGGATGTCCTCGCTGATCAAATCAGATTGATGACTCATTGCGGTTGAGCTCCAAGCTATAAGCTTCAAGCGGCAAGCTTGTCGGCGTACAGCTATTCAGAAATTTTGTTGATCAGTCCGCACAGCATTTTCGAGAGCTCGCGGGTTTCAGTAATCAAGGCTGCTGCAAGTGCCTCAGGGATATAACCGATTTCACTGCCTATCATCAGTTGAGTTCTCAGCTCACCGCACGACACCTTCGCAATACACAAAAAGCGACATTTTTCCTTGGCAGTGAATCGCTCCATGCCCTCTGCAATATTGCTCGGTACCGACAGACCAGAGCGTGTGATCTGGCTTCTGAAAGCCAGATCAGAACAAGAGGCCATCTGCTTGTAGAGGATGACCGCCAACGCCTTTGCTCTTTGCCATACCAAAAGTTTCTCGAAGTCCATTTCGATCACCTGCTTTTTGATTCACTTGCAGCTTGCCGCTTGAAGCTAAAAGCTGCTCTTTAGAAATAACCCTGACGTTTCTTTTCTTCCATCGAGCCTGCACCGTCGTGGTCGATGACCCGGCCCTGGCGTTCGGAAGTTCGCGTCAGCAGCATTTCCTGAATGATGTCGGTCAGGCTGGTCGCTTCGGACTCGACAGCACCGGTCAGCGGGTAGCAGCCGAGGGTGCGGAAACGGACTTTTTTCTTGACGATGCGCGACTTTTCTTCGTCGGTGAGGTGCTCGAGGATGCGCTCGTCGTCGATCATGATCAGCGTGCCGTTCTTCTCGATCACGTCGCGCTCGGCGGCGAAATACAGCGGTACGATCGGGATGCCTTCAAGGTAGATGTACTGCCAGATGTCCAGCTCGGTCCAGTTGGACAGCGGGAACACGCGGATCGACTCGCCCTTGTTGACGTTGCCGTTATAGACATTCCACAGCTCGGGACGCTGATTTTTCGGGTCCCAGCGGTGTTTGCTGTCGCGGAACGAGTACACGCGTTCCTTGGCCCGGGACTTTTCTTCGTCGCGTCGGGCGCCGCCGAAAGCGGCATCGAAACCATGCTTGTCGAGCGCCTGTTTCAGGCCCTCGGTCTTCATGATGTCGGTGTGTTTGGCGCTGCCGTGGGTGAAGGGGTTGATGCCCTGCGCCACGCCATCGGGGTTGATGTGAGTGATCAGGTCCAGGCCCATTTCCTCGACCATCTGGTCGCGAAAGCGATACATCTCCTGGAATTTCCAGCGGGTATCGACGTGCATGACCGGGAATGGCAGCTTGCCGGGGAAGAAAGCCTTGCGCGCCAGGTGCAGCATCACGGCCGAATCCTTGCCGATCGAGTACAGCATCACCGGGTTATCGAACTCGGCGGCGACCTCGCGGATGATGTGGATGCTTTCCGCCTCCAGCTGTTTCAGATGCGTCAGTTTGTCAACCATGGCTACTCACGGATTGCGTTCGTTATGGACCGGGAAAACCCGGGGCGGCCTGCGGGCCGTATTCGAGCCGCGCACTTTAACATGCGTGATATCGCTAATCAGCGATGCCGCTAGATCGAAACGATCTATGCATATGCCTCACTGTTTGGTCATTCAAATCGGGTTGGGGCAATCTATGAAGATATGCTCCAGCGCGAAACGACGAGCCAGGTAATCGCCCAGCGCCTGAACGCCATACCTCTCGGTGGCGTGGTGACCGGCAGCGATGAAGCTGATGTCATTCTCGCGCGCGCTGTGAAAGGTCTGCTCCGACGCTTCGCCACTCAGAAACAGATCGACGCCTTCCAGCACCGCCTGATCGATGTAACCCTGACCGCCACCGGTGCACCAGCCGACCCGGCGAATCATCTGGCTGCCTTCGATGAGCAATGGCTCACGCCCCAGCGCGTCCTGCACGCGACGGGCGAAATCCCGCGCGGTCATGGGTTCGGACAACGAGCCGATCAACCCGACCACACGGGCGTTTTCGGGGTCCAGCGGGCCTTCAACCGTGATGTCCAGTTGACGCGCCAGTTGCACGTTGTTACCCACTTCAGGGTGCACGTCCAGCGGCAGGTGATAGGCAAGCAGGCTGATGTCGTGTTTAAGCAGGGTTTTCAGGCGACGCAGCTTCATGCCGACGACACAGGGGTTTTCGCCCTTCCAGAAATAGCCGTGGTGCACCAGGATCAGATCAGCCTGGGCCTCCACGGCGGCGTCCAGCAGTGCCTGGCTGGCGGTCACGCCGCTGACGATGCGCATCACCTGCGGCCGGCCTTCTACCTGCAGCCCGTTGGGGCAATAATCCTGAATACGGGCACTGTTCAGATAGCGGTCGGCTTCTTCGACGAGGGTGCTCAGAGCAACAGCCATAAAAGACTCCTAAATATGCAGTTCAGAGCTGCGTTGTACTCGTATAATGCCCGCCATTATGGCGCACCCGTGGCAAAACTTTCTGCGCCCGCAACCATCAGGACTTGTTAAATGTTCAAGGCACTGCGTTTTTTCGGCTGGCCATTGCTGGCTGGCGTGCTTATCGCCCTGCTGATCATCCAGCGTTATCCGCAGTGGGTTGGCCTGCCGAGCATGGATGTCAATCTGCAACAGGCCCCACAAACGACCAATGTCATGCAGGGCCCCTCTTCCTATGCCGATGCGGTCATTGCCGCAGCGCCAGCGGTGGTCAACCTCTATACCACCAAGATGGTGAACAAGGGCACCAACCCGCTTTTTGAAGACCCGCAGTTCCGGCGCTTCTTTGGCGACAACACGCCTAAACAGAAGCGCATGGAGTCCAGCCTTGGTTCTGGCGTGATGATGAGCCCGGAAGGCTACATCCTGACCAATAACCACGTCACCACGGGCGCAGACCAGATCGTGGTGGCGCTCAAGGACGGCCGCGAAACCATCGCCAGAGTCATCGGCAACGACCCGGAAACCGACCTTGCGGTCTTGAAAATCGATCTGAAAAACCTGCCAGCCATTACCATCGCGCGCTCCGACGGTATTCGCATCGGCGACGTCGCACTGGCCATCGGCAACCCGTTTGGGGTCGGCCAGACCGTGACGATGGGCATCATCAGCGCCACCGGGCGTAACCAGTTGGGCCTGAACACGTATGAAGACTTCATTCAGACCGACGCAGCCATCAACCCCGGCAACTCGGGCGGGGCGCTGGTGGATGCCGCTGGCAATCTGATCGGCATCAATACCGCGATCTTTTCCAAGTCCGGCGGCTCTCAAGGTATTGGCTTCGCCATCCCTACCAAGCTGGCGATGGATGTCATGAAGTCGATCATCGAACACGGTCAGGTCATTCGCGGCTGGCTGGGCATCGAAGTGCAACCGTTGACCCCGGAGCTGGCAGAGTCCTTCGGGCTCAAGGATCGTCCGGGCATCGTTGTCGCAGGTATTTTTCGCGATGGGCCAGCGCAGAAAGCCGGACTGCGGCTGGGTGACGTGATTCTTGCCATCAATGGTGAACCTGCGGGGGACGGCCGTCGCTCGATGAACCAGGTGGCGCGCACCAAGCCCAAGGACAAGATTGCAATCGACGTGATGCGTAACGGCAAGGAAATGCGCCTCAGCGCAGAAGTAGGCCTGCGCCCACCGCCTGCACCGACACCTGCCGCAGCGCCCGAGTAATCAGGGCGAACGGCTAAAGCCTGATGACGGGTTGGCTTTCAGAAAGCGCCGCTCGTGATCGGGGGTTGGCAGCAGGCAGGAATCATAACGGCCAAATAGCCGGTATCGATTCAAGGCGATTCTGTCGTACAGCCAGTCGCGTATAAACGCCGGGAAGAAGCGCAACACCCTCAGCCAGCGCCAGGGCGCCGGAAAACCCGACAGGGCGACAAAGAAGGCCTCGGAGCGAACATAGAGCCGGTCCCCCGTGACGGCCGCCATTGTGTCAAAACGATCCAGTGGAAGGCCCGCCCATTCCAGCAGCGCCTGGCCTTCCGGCGATTGCACGGTCGCCAGGCGTATCCGCTGCCTGTGGTCATGGCGAATAATGAATTTTGCCCAGCCGTTGCATAACTTGCAGACGCCATCGAACAGCACGACTGTTTCACCCGTTTTCAGGAACGGCGCGGGGTTGGGCTGAGTGGTGTTCGATTGCATGACCTCACTCCTTTTTTGGCGGGCTTGCCCCGGATTGCCCGGGCCGCTGCAGGTTAGCATGTGACGCCGAGCGCCACGGGTCGTGCGCCAACGCATTGGCACGAGAGTGGAGATTATCGTTCCTCACGCTCCAGCGTGACTATCGTGCCGATGCTCCGCGTCGGCATGCCGTTCTGGACGCTCTGCGTCCTCTTTGTGTTCGTGGCGCTCCGCGTCGCAAAGCGGTTTTGCGATGTCAGTCGGATATGCTCCAGGCTCAGGTCACCTTTTCGCCCCTCGGCGACTCACTTTGAGGGACCAAAGTGAGCAAAGTCCCAGCTCCGTTTCCGGCCCGACTTCGTCGGGTTCCTTCGCCCTGTCACTGATCCGGGGGCCGCCGCAACGGGCCATCCTTGGCCCGGTGCGGCTTGCTCGGCGTCCTGCCTCGCATCCCCCGGATCAGCGACAGAGCTCAGCCGTCACGTACGTCGCACTCTGCGTCGTCAGTGGCATTGCGGAAAAAGCGCTTTCTTCTATATGCAGTGACTACGGGCAAGGCATGACAGGGTGCAGCAGCACCTACTTGACGCAAAGCGTCCAGAACGGCATGCCAACGCAGAGCATTGGCACGATAGTCAGTTAGCCGAGCGCGGAGCGTGGGACGGTAGGTGATCCGCGCACCCGCTCCGCTCAGATATCGCTCAACCCTTCCAGCAACGCCTGATGCTGCTCCGGCGTGCCGATGCTGATGCGCAGGAACTGGGCGATGCGTTGCTGTTTGAAGTGACGGACGATGACGCCCTGTTCGCGCAGTTTCGCGGCCAGGGCGGCGGCGTCGTGTTGCGGGTGGCGGGCGAAGATGAAGTTGGCGGCCGAGGGCAGCACGTCAAAGCCTTTGCCCCGCAATTGCTCGACCAGCGCCTCGCGGCTTTCAATGACTTTGTTGCGCGTCAACTCGAAGTGCTCGCGGTCTTCAAACGCTGCAGCACCGCCCACGTTGGCCATGCGGTCCAGCGGGTAGGAGTTGAAGCTGTTCTTGACCCGTTCCAGCGCCTCGATCAGGTCAGGATGACCGACCGCCAGACCGACGCGCAGGCCGGCCAGCGAGCGCGATTTGGACAAGGTCTGCGTAACCAGCAGGTTGGGGTAGCGATCCACCAGGGTGATCGCGGTTTCGCCACCAAAGTCGATATACGCTTCATCGACCACCACCACCGAGTCCGGGCTGGCCTTGATGATCTGCTCGACCGCGTCCAGCCCCAGCAGGCAACCAGTCGGTGCATTCGGGTTGGGGAAGATGATCCCGGCATTCGGCCTGGCGTAGTCTTCGGCGCGAATCTGGAACTGCTCGTCCAGCGCGACCATTTCATAGTCGATGCCATACAGGCCGCAATAGACCGGATAAAAGCTGTAGCTGATGTCCGGAAACAACAGCGGCGCGTCGTGCTGGAACAACGCGTGGAAGATGTGCGCCAGTACTTCATCGGAGCCATTACCGAGAAACACCTGGCTGGGCTGCACGTTGTAATAACTGGCAACGGCGTGCTTGAGCAGGTCGCTATTGGGGTCGGGATACAGGCGCAAGTCGTCGGTCAGCGCGGCGCGCATGGCTTCGACAGCCTTGGGCGACGGGCCGTAGGGGTTTTCGTTGGTGTTGAGCTTGACCAGTTTGGTCAGCTTCGGCTGCTCGCCCGGCACATAAGGCACCAGACCACTGACAAAGGGGCTCCAGAATTTGCTCATTATTTGCCGTCCTCAAGGTTGCCAGCTTTCCAGTCAAGATCAGTGATGCGGTATTCGGCGCTGCGGGCGTGGCCGCTCAAGGATTCGCCACGGGCCAGTACCGACGCGGTCTTGCCCAGTTCGGATGCGCCCTCTGGCGAGCAATAGATGATCGACGAACGCTTCTGGAAGTCGTAAACGCCCAATGGCGAGGAAAAACGCGCCGTACCGGAGGTCGGCAGTACGTGGTTGGGACCCGCACAGTAGTCGCCCAGTGCCTCGCTAGTGTGACGGCCCATGAAGATCGCGCCGGCGTGACGAATGTGCGGCAGCCAGGCCTCAGGATCGGCAACGGACAATTCAAGGTGCTCGGGCGCAATGCGGTTGGCCACTTCGATGGCTTGCGCCATGTCCGCCACCTTGATCAGCGCACCACGGCCATTGATCGATGTTTCAACAATAGCCGCTCGCGCCATGGTCGGCAGCAAACGCGTGATGCTCGCGGCAACCTTGTCGAGGAATTCGCCGTCCGGGCTGACCAGAATGGCTTGAGCATCTTCGTCGTGCTCGGCCTGGGAGAACAGGTCCATGGCAATCCAGTCAGGATCGGTCTGGCCGTCGCACACCACCAGAATCTCGGAAGGGCCGGCAATCATGTCGATGCCGACCTGCCCGAACACATGGCGCTTGGCCGTGGCGACATAGATGTTGCCAGGGCCGACGACCTTATCGACCTTCGGTACGCTCTCAGTGCCGTAGGCCAGGGCCGCCACGGCTTGCGCGCCACCAATGGTGAACACGCGGTCAACGCCGGCGATACAGGCTGCCGCCAACACCAGCTCATTGATTTCGCCACGCGGCGTTGGCACGACCATGACCACTTCGGTCACACCCGCCACTTTCGCTGGTATGGCATTCATCAACACCGACGAGGGGTAAGACGCCTTGCCGCCGGGCACGTACAAACCGGCTCGATCCAGCGGCGTGACTTTCTGGCCCAGCACCGTGCCGTCGGCCTCGGTGTAGCTCCAGGAGTCCTGCTTCTGCTTCTCGTGGTAGCTGCGCACACGCTCGGCGGCTTTTTCCAGTGCCTCACGCTGAACCGGCGTAATGCGCGTCAACGCAAGCTCCAGACGTTCGCGGGGCAGGATCAGCTCAGCCATCGAAGCGACCTGCAGGCCGTCGAATTTCTGAGTAAATTCAACGAGCGCTGCGTCGCCACGCTCACGCACGGCCTTGATGATGTCGAGCACGCGCTGGTTGACCGAGTCGTCAGACACACTTTCCCAGCTCAGCAGATGATCCAGATGGCGCGCGAATTCCGGGTCAGCAGCGTCAAGTCGGCGAATTGCAGTGGGCGTGGTCATAGCGGGGGCCTCAATAATTGGCGGATGCTCAGGAGCCTAAAGCTACCAAGCTATCCGCGCAGGCACCTGAGAAATTTGGCTATGACACGGATAGCTGGACGCAACTCATCGTTGCGTGGGGGGATCAGTTGCGGTGTCGCGACTCCACTGCCTTGCGCAGGGTGTCGATAAGGGCCTGGATGCGGGCGTGCTGCATCTTCATGGAGGCCTTGTTGACCACCAGCCGTGAGCTGATGGTTGCAATCAATTCCTGTGGCTCCAGACCGTTGGCGCGCAAGGTGTTGCCGGTATCGACCACGTCGATGATCTTGTCTGCCAGACCAATCAGCGGTGCCAGCTCCATGGAGCCGTACAGCTTGATGATATCGACCTGACGACCCTGCTCGGCGTAATAACGCTTGGCAACATTGACGAACTTGGTGGCCACACGCAGACGGCCCTTGGGCTCGACAGCACCGATAGCACCGGCGGTCATCAGCCTGCACTTGGCAATCTGCAGATCGAGAGGCTCATACAGGCCCTGACCGGTGTATTCCATCAACACATCCTTGCCCGCAACGCCGAGATCGGCTGCGCCATGCTCGACGTACGTCGGCACATCGGTGGCGCGCACGATCAGCAGGCGCACATCGGCCTGGGTCGTAGGAATGATGAGCTTGCGGCTCTTGTCCGGATTCTCGGTCGGCACGATGCCCGCTTCGGCAAGAAGCGGCAGGGTGTCATCAAGAATGCGGCCCTTGGACAGTGCGATGGTCAACATGGGAAACGTAAGTCCTTATCAGGAAACTTTTGTCACGACGCAAGCGGCGCGTGACAACCCTCAGGCCGATTCAGCCTGAAGTGAAACGAATCAGAAATCACACCCGCGACAGAACAGGCGGTCCCGATGCCAGCAGCACCAGGACCACTCGCTACTAGCCCGGAACGCGGCGGATCTTGGCACCCAGCATTTGCAGCTTCTCTTCGATGCACTCGTAACCACGGTCGATGTGGTAGATGCGGTCGATCAGCGTATCGCCCTGAGCGACCAGCGCCGAAATCACCAGACTGGCCGATGCACGCAGGTCGGTGGCCATGACTGGCGCGCCCTTGAGCACTTCGGTGCCGGTGACGATGGCAGTGTTGCCTTCGACCTGGATCTGAGCGCCCATGCGGTGCATTTCATACACGTGCATGAAGCGGTTTTCGAAGATGGTCTCGATGACCGCGCCCGTGCCTTCGGCAATCGCGTTGAGCGAGATGAACTGCGCCTGCATGTCGGTCGGAAACGCAGGGTACGGCGCAGTACGCACGTTGACGGCCTTGGGACGCTTGCCGTGCATGTTCAGTTCGATCCAGTCTTCACCGGTGGTGACTTCGGCACCGGCTTCCTGAAGCTTGAGCAACACCGCCTCAAGAATGGTCGGATCGGTGTCCTTGACCTTCACACGGCCGCCGGTAACGGCGGCAGCGACCAGATAGGTGCCGGTCTCGATGCGATCAGGCATGACCTTGTAGGTAGCCGACCCCAGACGCTTGACGCCATCGATGGTGATGGTGTCGGTGCCTGCGCCTTGGATTTTTGCACCCATGGCGATCAGGAAGTTGGCCAGGTCGACAACCTCAGGCTCACGAGCGGCGTTCTCCAGCACGCTGCGACCGTTTGCCAGGCTGGCGGCCATCATGATGTTTTCAGTACCGGTCACGCTCACGGTATCGAAGAAGAAGTGCGCACCACGCAAGCCGCCTTCAGGCGCCTTGGCTTTGATGTAGCCGCCTTCGACATCGATGATCGCGCCCATGGCTTCAAGGCCACGGATGTGCAGGTCAACCGGACGCGAACCGATGGCACAGCCACCCGGCAGCGCCACTTCGGCCTCGCCGAAACGCGCGACCATCGGGCCCAGTACCAGAATCGACGCACGCATGGTTTTCACCAGTTCGTACGGCGCGATCAGGGTCTTGATGGTGCGCGGGTCGATCTCGACACTGAGCTTTTCGTCGATCACAGGCTCGATGCCCATGCGACCGAACAGCTCGATCATGGTGGTGATGTCGTGCAGGTGTGGCAGGTTCTGAACGGTGACGGGCCCATCGGCCAGCAACGTGGCGGCAAGGATCGGCAGGGCAGAGTTTTTTGCCCCGGAAATGCGAATTTCGCCATCAAGACGAACGCCGCCGGTAATAATCAATTTATCCATTAGAGTCTCGACACCAATTGGCTCAGGTACGCTCGGCCCAGGCAGCGCGGCTGAAAAATTTCATGGTCACCGCGTGGATGCTGCCATCGGCGATCCAGGGGTTCAGATGGGTATAAATCTGTTGCTGACGCTTGACCGGGCTCAGGCCCGCCAACTCGTCGCTGATAATGTTCAGTTGGAAGTTGCAGCCTTCGCCTTCAACTTCCACCTTGATTTGCGGCAGCTTTCCTTCAAGGAAGCTCTTAACTTCTACAGCCTGCATGCTTAACCTCGATCGGCGCTGAACGCGCGCGGGTCGGCCATCATACAAAAAAGCCCATGTTATGCGAAGCCCGACGAGCGGGTCCCGGATAAAGGGCTTGCTCGGTGATGCCTTTTAATGAATGCCCAACAGCTCGGTCACACCTGAAACACGGGCTATCTGACGCATGTCTTCGGGCAGCGCCTGAACGGTGATCGACTTGCCTGCATCGCGAGCATCACGCATGAACGCCAGCAGCAATGCCAGGCCCACGCTGCTGGATTTCTCGACACCGGAACAATCAAGCGTCAGCTCGGACAGATCGCCGGACTTGATCAGCGCTGCACCCTGCTTGCGCAGGTGCGGCCCGGTGCGGTAATCCAGCACGCCGGTCAGCTTGAGCTCACCTGGCCCGACAAGACGGACGGCAGATTCACTCATTGCGCAGGCTTCTGCGCAGCTTCGACGGTGGACTTGGTCTTGGCGACCTCGCCAGCCCAGTTGTTGATCGTGGTGTCGAGGTTGTTGCCGTTACGCTGCATTGCGTCGGCGAACTGGTCACGGAACAGCTTGCCGATGTTGATGCCGTTGATGACAACGTTACGCACCTTCCACTCGCCGTTCAGCTTTACCAGCGTGTAGGAAACCGGATAGACAGCACCATTGGAGCCCTTGACCTGCATGTCGACGCTGGTCCGGTCATCGCCTTCGTCCTTGGCAGGCGCGACGGTGATGCCCTGGTTGTTGAACTCGAGCAAAGCGTTGCCGTAGAACTGCATAAGGCTGCGCTTGAAGTTTTCCTCAAAACGCTTCACCTGCTCAGGCGTTGCCTTGCGCGAGTACTTGACGGTCATGATGCTTTTGGAAATGCCGTCCGCATCAACAACCGGGCCGACAATGCGGTTCAGTGCATCGTAGAACGCGCTTGGATTGGACTTGTATTGCTCACGGTTGGTCGCCAGATCGCTCAGCAATTCCTTGGTGGTGCGTTCCACCAGATCATGAGCCGAAGGGGTCGCCGCAGCGTTGGCCAGCATCGGCAGGGTGGCTAGCAGTATCAGCAGACCACGGCGCAGGATAGAGATCATTTAAAGCTCCTTACTAGGCTTGACTTGGCTTACTTGGCGTCTTTGCTGACGGTATTGAGCAGGAATTTCCCGATCAGGTCTTCCAGCACCAGCGACGACTGCGTGTCATGAATGGTCCCGCCATCCTTGAGCAGCTTGTCATCGCCACCGACGCTCAGACCGATGTATTTTTCGCCCAGCAGGCCAGCGGTCAGGATCGACGCGGTGGAGTCGGAAGGCAGGTTGTCGACCTTCTTCTGGATTTCCAGGGTGACACGGCCGGTGAAGGTGTCGCGGTCCAGATCGATCGCAGTCACCTTGCCGACGGTGACACCCGCCATGCTGACCTTGGCTCTGACAGTCAAACCGGCAATATTGTCGAAGTAGGCATAAAGTTTATAGGTGTCGGTGCTCGCGCTTGTGCTCAGACCACTGACTCGCAGGGCCAGCAGGAGCAGAGCCAGTATCCCGGCCAGCAGGAACAGGCCGACTCCGGTTTCGATGGCACGGTTTTGCATCAGAAATCTCCAAACATCAAGGCGGTCAAAATAAAGTCCAGTCCCAGCACGGCCAACGAGGCGTAGACGACGGTTTTGGTCGTCGCGCGACTGATCCCCTCGGAAGTAGGATCGCAATCGTAACCCTGGAAAACGGCAATCCATGTCACCACGAAGGCAAATACGACGCTTTTGATCACCCCATTGAGCACATCGTTCGTGAAAGAAACGCTGTTCTGCATGTTCGACCAGAAAGAACCGTCATAGACGCCCAGCCAATCGATCGCTACCCAGGACGCGCCCCAGATACCCACCACGCTGAAAATCATCGCCAGAATCGGCAGCGAGATAAAACCTGCCCACAGGCGCGGCGCAACGATGTACTTGAGCGGATCGACACCGATCATCTCAAGACTCGACAACTGCTCGGTGGACTTCATGTTGCCGATCTCGGCGGTCAGCGCAGAACCTGCGCGGCCGGCGAACAGCAAAGCGGTGACCACCGGACCCAGCTCACGCAGCAGGGTCAGGGCGACCATCTGGCCGACCGCCTGCTCGGAGCCGTATTTGGCCAGAATGCTGAAGCCTTGCAGCGCCAGTACCATGCCGATGAACATGCCGGACACCACAATGATGACCAGCGACATCACACCGACTGAATAAAGCTGTTTGACCAGCAACTGAAAACTGCTGCCCGCACCGCCGCGCCCCAGCAGGGCGTGCACCAGAAACAGGCCGGAGCGGCCGAGTACAGCGACGATATCAATGGCCGAACGCCCCAACAGGCGAACCCGGTCCATCAGTGACTTGTTGCGCATCAGCGCTTCCCCAAAAGATCTTCGCGAAAATCCGGCGCCGGATAATGGAACGGCACAGGGCCATCGGGCTCGCCGGTCATGAATTGACGAATACGCGGGTTGTCCGAGGACATCAGTTCCTCTGGCGTGCCCTGCCCCAGCACCTGTCCGTCGCCCACGACGTAGAGATAGTCGGCAATGCTCGCTGTCTCGCTAAGATCATGGGACACGACGATACTGGTGATACCCAGCGCATCGTTGAGCAGGCGGATCAGGCGCACCAGCACGCCCATGGCGATCGGGTCCTGCCCCACAAAGGGCTCGTCATACATGAGGATCTGTGGGTCGAGAGCAATTGCACGGGCCAGTGCGACGCGGCGCTTCATGCCACCCGACAGTTCGTCCGGCATCAGCTCGACCGCACCGCGCAGGCCCACCGCCTGCAGCTTGAGCAGCACGATGTCACGGATCATTTCTTCCGGCAGCTCGGTGTGCACGCGCAAGGGAAAGGCGACGTTTTCGAAAACGTCCAGATCGGTGAACAGCGCCCCGCTCTGGAACAACACGCCCATCTGCTTGCGCGCGTCGAACAGATCACTGCGCGACAGCTCCGGCAGATTCTGGCCGTTGACCAGCACCTGCCCTTCGCTCGGGCGCAACTGAGCGCCCATCAGGCGCAGCAAGGTAGTCTTGCCACAGCCCGACGGCCCCATGATCCCGGTGACTTTGCCCCGCGGAATACGAATATCGACGTTATTGAAAATGCTGCGCGTACCGCGTTTGAAAGACACACCTTTCAACTCGACCGCATAGGCGTCATCAGGACTCATTTAAACTCCTTGCGATACAGCCTCCGCCCTCGGCCGCCGGTTGGTGCCGGCAGACTGGCTGTCCAGGCGGACCGAACAGGCCGCGAACTATATCACCGCAACCACCCGCCCCCAAGAAGAGAACCGAGCGGTTCAGGTATTCGCTGAATTATTCTGTACCACAATGTTATGGCCACAGGCTTCGATACAGACTCGCAAGACCGTAGGAAATTCGTTTAAAAACCACACAATAACGATCAGACGTGAGGGAATCGTTCATTACCGCTATAATCGCCGCCTTTCAGCAGGCTGACCCTTTCCAGACATGAACCAATCCAGTGACCTGATCCAATCGGCGCAACGCACCATTCGTCTCGAGATCGAAGCCATACAAGGCTTGCTCGAACGTCTTGACGGGGATTTCGTGCGCGCGTGCGAAATGATCCTCGCCAGCAAGGGCCGGGTTGTGGTCGTCGGCATGGGCAAGTCCGGGCACGTGGGCAAAAAGATCGCCGCAACACTGGCGAGCACCGGCACCACGTCTTTTTTCGTCCACCCGGCCGAAGCCAGCCACGGCGACATGGGCATGATTACCCGTGACGACATCATTCTGGCCCTGTCCAATTCCGGCAGCACCAACGAAATTGTCACCCTGCTGCCGCTGATCAAGCGCCTGGGCATCAGGATGATCAGCCTGACCGGCGACCCCGAGTCGATTCTGGCCAGGGCTGCAGACATCAACCTCAATGCCCATGTCGTGCACGAAGCCTGCCCGCTCAATCTGGCACCGACGTCTTCAACCACTGCCGCATTGGTCATGGGCGATGCCCTGGCCGTGGCGCTGCTCGATGCACGGGGCTTCACTGCCGAAGATTTTGCATTTTCCCACCCGGGCGGTGCGCTCGGACGGCGCCTGCTGCTCAAGGTCGAGAACGTCATGCACTCAGGTGACGCCCTGCCCAGCGTTCAGCGCGGCACCCTGCTGCGGGACGCGCTGCTGGAAATGACCCGCAAGGGCCTGGGCATGACTGCAATTCTTGAAGCCGACGGCACGCTCGCCGGCATATTCACCGACGGCGATTTGCGCAGAACACTGGATCGCCCGGTCGATATCCGTCAGACCACCATTGATGAAGTCATGACCCTCCACGGCAAGACGGCGCACGCAGACATGCTTGCCGCCCAGGCGCTGAAAATCATGGAGGACAACAAGATCAGCGCTCTGGTCGTCGTGGACCAGAACGACAAGCCGGTGGGCGCATTCAACCTGCAAGACCTTTTGCGCGCAGGTGTCATGTGATGGAAACCGAAACAATGACTCAGGACCTCATGCAGCGCGGCAAAGCCATCAAGCTGGCCGTTTTCGATGTCGACGGTGTACTGACTGACGGCCGTCTTTATTTCACGGAAGATGGCAGCGAGATCAAGACGTTCAATACGCTCGACGGCCAAGGCATAAAAATGCTGATAGCCTCCGGCGTGACTACTGCCATTATCAGTGGCCGCAAGACGTCGATCGTCGAGCGCCGGGCAAAGAGCCTGGGCATCGCGCACCTGTTCCAGGGCCGCGAAGATAAACTGGTCGTACTGGATCAATTGCTGGCAGAGTTGAAACTTGATTACGAACAAGTCGCCTATCTGGGCGACGATCTGCCAGACTTGCCCGTCATTCGGCGTGTCGGTCTGGGCATGGCGGTTGCCAATGCAGCAAGCTTTGTACGCGAGCATGCACACGGAATAACCAGAGCGCGAGGCGGCGAAGGCGCTGCACGCGAGTTCTGCGAACTGATTCTGAGTGCGCAAGGCAACCTTGAAGCGGCTCACTCCGCCTATTTATAGAAGCCATTATGTTCACTAAAAAAATTCGGAAGTTCCTGCTTTTCGGGGTACTGGCGGTGCTGCTGGCGGCCGTCGGGTATTGGAACATCAGCCCGGAAAGTTTCATGGATAGACCCATTTCGTCCGTTGATGACACGGTCATCGACTACTATGCGATCAATACCCGCAGCGTGCAGTATCTGCCGGACGGCACACTTCAGTACGACATGACTGCCGATAAGGTAGAGCATGTGAAGGCCACAGACGTGAGCCTGCTGACCACACCCAACCTGCACATGTACCGTGGCGGCGAGTTCCCATGGCACGTGAACAGCAAAAGAGGCGAAGTTTCGTCTGCCGGTGATCAGGTTGAGCTGATCGACGATGTTCGCGTCGAACGCACCGATGAAAAACAACGCACAACCATCATTACCAGTAGCCGCATGACCGTATTCCCGCAGAAGGAATATGCGCAGACCGACCAAGACGTTAGAATCGACGGCGCGGGCGGTGTCACTACGGCCAAGGGAATGAAAGCGTATTTGAAAGACAGCAGGATGGACCTGCTGTCCAACGTAAGAGGACAGTATGAGGCTCGTTAAAACTCTTCCTTTATTGCTCGGCCTGAGCGCGGCACTGGGAAGCGCGAGCGCCTGGTCCCTGCCAAATGACCGTGATCAGCCGATCCATATCCAGTCTGACGATGCTCAGCTCGATGACAAGAAAGGCGTGGCGACCTACAAAGGTAACGTCATCATCACCCAGGGCTCGATGAAAATCACCGGCAACACCGTGACGATCACTCGTAATGCCCAGGGCGAAGTCGATGTGTTCACCTCGGTCGGCAACCTGGCCTACTACGAGCAGAAACCTGCCGTGGATAAACCGATCGTGCAGGCATATGCCATCACCATCCAGTATTACGCCGGGCAGGACCGTATTGTCCTGATCGACAAGGCCAAGGTCATCAATGACGGCAACACGTCAGAAGGCGAGAAAATCGTCTACGACACCGTCAGGCAGGTCGTCAGCGCCGGCCGGGCCAATGGCGGCGCCAAGGTGACCACACCACGCCCGCGTATCGACATGGTCATCCAGCCGAAAAAGAAAACCGATCAACCGCAGAAGGCCCCGTAAATGGCAACGCTCAAAGCCCAGCATCTGGCTAAAAGCTACAAGAGCCGACAGGTCGTGCGCGATGTGAGTATCTCCATCGACAGCGGCCAGATCGTCGGCTTGCTGGGCCCCAACGGCGCCGGCAAGACCACGTGTTTCTACATGATCGTGGGTCTGGTCCAGGCTGATCAGGGTCGTGTGCTGATTGACGATCTGGACATCAGCCACCAACCCATGCATGGCCGCGCACGCGCCGGTATTGGCTATCTGCCGCAGGAAGCCTCGATCTTCCGCAAGTTGTCGGTGTCCGACAACATCATGGCGATTCTCGAGACCCGCAAGGAACTCGACGCCGGGGCTCGCCGCAAGGAGCTGGAAAGCCTCCTGCAGGAGTTTCACATCACCCACATTCGCGACAACCTGGGCATGAGCCTGTCGGGTGGTGAGCGTCGCCGTGTGGAGATCGCCCGTGCGCTGGCCACGTCGCCGAAGTTCATACTGCTGGACGAACCGTTCGCAGGCGTTGACCCGATTTCGGTCGGCGACATCAAGCAGATCATTCACCACCTCAAAGCCAAGGGTATCGGCGTACTCATCACAGACCACAACGTCCGTGAAACGCTGGACATCTGTGAAACCGCCTACATCGTCAACGATGGACAGCTGATCGCAGAAGGCGACTCGGAAACCATTCTGGCGAATCAGCTGGTGAAAGAGGTCTACCTCGGCCACGAGTTCCGCCTTTAATCGACTGCCCTTTGCGCTTCGCGGCCGATTGATGCCCATGCAGCGTGTTGACAATATTTTATTTGTCACACCACTCTAGGCAAAGGCACAGGTTTCAGGCATATAATTTGCTTAAGTTGGCGCCCCGGCGCCTGTAGTAGATGGCGCGTGCGCGCCAGCGAATAAGGTGTTTAGCCCCTGCCATGAAACCATCGCTAGTCTTAAGAATGGGCCAGCAGCTGACGATGACACCGCAGCTGCAACAGGCAATCCGCTTACTTCAGCTTTCCACTCTGGACCTCCAGCAGGAGATTCAGGAGGCGCTGGAGTCAAACCCTATGCTGGAACGGCAGGAAGAAGGCGACGACTTCGACAACTCCGACCCGCTTGCCGACAACATCGAACAAAAGCCCAATCCCGACGTTCAGGAACCGACCTACCAGGAATCCGCGCCTACCGTGGACAACCTCGAGGACGGCGAATGGAGCGAGCGCATTCCCAATGAACTGCCGGTCGATACTGCCTGGGAAGATGTCTACCAGACCAGCGCCAGCAGCCTGCCCAGCAACGATGATGACGAGTGGGACTTCACCACACGTACTTCGGCCGGCGAAAGCCTGCAAAGCCATCTGCTGTGGCAGCTGAACGTTGCACCGATGTCCGACAAGGATCGTCTGGTCGCCGTTACGCTGATCGACTGCATCAACAATCAGGGCTACCTGGACGAGACGCTTGAGGAGATTCTCGAGTCTTTCGACCCGGAACTGGACATCGAACTCGACGAAATCGAAGCTGTACTGCACCGCATCCAGCAGTTTGAGCCTGCGGGCATCGGCGCGCGCAATCTCAGTGAATGCCTGCTGTTACAGTTGCGCCAGTTGCCGGCAAAAACGCCTTGGCTGACAGAAGCGCAGCGACTGGTCACCGACTATATCGACCTGCTGGGCAGCCGTGATTACGGCCAGTTGATGCGCCGCATGAAGCTCAAGGAAGACGAGCTGCGCCAGGTCATCGAGCTGGTCCAGAGCCTCAACCCGCGTCCGGGCTCGCAAATCGAATCCACAGAAGCCGAATACGTCATTCCTGATGTGATCGTGCGCAAGGACAACGAGCGCTGGCTGGTCGAGCTCAATCAGGAGTCGGTGCCGCGTCTGCGCGTCAACCCGCAATACGCAGGCTTCGTGCGTCGCGCTGATACCAGCGCCGACAACACCTTCATGCGCAACCAGTTGCAGGAAGCCCGCTGGTTCATCAAGAGCCTGCAGAGCCGCAACGAAACACTGATGAAGGTCGCCACGCAGATCGTGGAGCATCAGCGCGGTTTCCTCGAGTACGGCGACGAGGCGATGAAGCCGCTCGTCCTGCACGATATCGCCGAAGCGGTCGGCATGCACGAGTCGACGATCTCGCGGGTGACCACGCAGAAATTCATGCACACCCCACGTGGTATTTACGAGCTGAAATACTTCTTCTCGAGCCATGTGAGCACCTCCGAGGGCGGCGAATGCTCGTCCACGGCAATCCGCGCAATCATCAAAAAACTGGTGGCTGCGGAAAATCAGAAAAAGCCGTTGAGTGATAGCAAGATCGCTGGTTTACTGGAGGCACAAGGCATTCAAGTAGCCCGTCGCACAGTCGCCAAGTACCGCGAGTCACTCGGGATAGCGCCTTCCAGTGAGCGTAAGCGATTGATGTGATGCAGGCCGAGCCAAAGCGTCCCAGCGGCAGGCACCACGCCTGCCTCTTATGCACTGGCAAAGGAGAAAACTGTATGCAAGTCAACATCAGTGGACACCAACTGGAAGTGACCAAACCCCTTCGCGAGTACGTTGAGCTCAAGCTCAAAAAACTCGAGGGGCACTTTGACAAGATTACAAACGTGCAGGTCACGATGGCGGTCGAAAAGCTCAAACAGAAGATCGAAGCCACGCTGCATATCCACGGTGGGGAGGTAGTTGCCAATGCTGAACACAACGACATGTATGCTGCCATCGACCTGCTCACTGACAAGCTCGACAGACAATTGCTCAAGCATAAGGAAAAGCAGCAAAGCATCCTCAAAGGTGCGGCCGCTCGCTAACGCCCATTTAAATGATCCTAATTGAAAATATCCTGACCCCCGGCCGTTCGCTCGTGAACGTGCCGGGAGGCAGCAAAAAGCGTGTACTCGAAGAAATCGCCAATCTGATCGGTCGTGAAGTACCGGGCATGGATTCGGACACGGTATTTGCAAGCCTCGTTGCCCGCGAAAAGCTGGGATCGACCGGTTTCGGCAACGGCATTGCCATCCCTCACTGCCGCCTCGCCGGCTGTGACGAACCCGTCAGCGCGGTCATTCACCTCGCCAACCCAATAGACTTCGACGCTATCGATGGCGCTCCGGTAGACCTGCTTTTCGTGTTGCTGGTCCCGCAAGCCGCCACCGATGCACACCTGGAGCTGCTGCGCCAGATCGCCAGCATGCTTGACCGCGCCGATGTGCGTGAACGCCTACGCAGTGCCGAAAGCGGTGAAGCGCTTTATCAAGTGGTGCTGGACGTGCAGAACGGCCACTGACCATGCGCATGATCATCGTCAGCGGCCGTTCCGGCTCAGGCAAGAGTACGGCGCTCGACGTACTGGAAGACAACGGCTTCTATTGCGTTGACAACCTGCCGGCCGGCCTGTTGCCGGAACTGGCCGAGCGCGCCTTGATCAACACCGAACTGGCTGAACCGCTGCTGGCGGTCTCCATCGACGCGCGCAATCTGCCCAGCCACCTCACACGCTTCCCGCAGATGCTGGATGAAGTGCGCTCACGCAATATCCAATGTGACGTGCTTTACCTGGACGCCGACGAAGCCACTCTGCTCAAACGCTTTTCGGAGACCCGTCGTCGCCACCCGCTGAGCACAGCGGACCGTTCGCTGGCTGAGGCGATACGGGACGAGACCACCCTGCTCGGCCCGATCATCGACCTGGCCGACCTGAAGATCAACACCACTCACCTGAACCTGTACCAGCTGCGTGACGCACTGAAACTGCGCCTGCTGAACAAGCCCGAGCCGGGTACTGCGTTCCTGATCGAGTCATTCGGCTTCAAGCGTGGCATGCCTGTCGATGCAGACCTGGTGTTTGACGTGCGTTGCCTCCCCAACCCCTACTGGAAGCCTGAACTGCGCGACCATTCGGGCCTGGAACAACCGGTTATCGACTACCTGTCCGCGCAAGCCGATGTAGAAGAGATGTTCCAGGATATCTTCTCCTACCTCAATAAATGGCTGCCGCGCTTTGCAGCCAGCAACCGCTCCTACGTTACCATTGCCATCGGTTGCACCGGCGGGCATCACCGCTCCGTCTACCTGACCGAACGGCTTGGCCAGGTCTTGCAACAATCACTCAAGAACGTTCAGGTCCGCCACCGCGACCTTAGCTGAAAGGATTTACACTGCGATGCCCGCTCGTCAAATCACCATCATCAACAAACTGGGCCTGCACGCCCGCGCCGCCGCCAAATTCGTGGGCGTCGCCGGCAAGTTCCCTTGCAAGATCAGGGTCGGCCGCACGCCAGACAGCATGGTCGACGGCAAAAGCATCATGGCTGTGATGATGCTGGCCGCAGGCAAAGGTACCGACATCCACCTGCACACCGAAGGCGAATTCGAACAGGAAGCGCTGGACGGATTGGTTGAGCTGATTGACAACAAGTTTGATGAGGGCGAGTAAGCCCTCCCTCACCCGTCACCAATGCATTCGCAGCCAGCTCAAACCATGAGCGACCAGTAACCCCATACCCGCCATCAGCATCACGGTACCGACTGCCAGACGCAACAACCGCATTCGGCCGATGGCGAATATTCCTGAGCGCATAAACTGCCTTGGGTCAGGTTACAGAAGTCAGGCCAGAGCAGCCTGGTAACGTCGCGAAACTTCATCCCAATTGATCACGTTGTAAAACGCATTGATGTATTCGGGACGACGGTTCTGGTAGCGCAGGTAGTAGGCGTGCTCCCACACATCCAGCCCCAGAATGGGCGTATTGCCATTCATCAGTGGGCTATCCTGATTGCCGCTGCTCTCGACCACCAGTTTCTTTTCAGGTGTGACGCTCAGCCATGCCCAGCCGCTGCCGAAGCGAGTCAGTGCTGCCTTGGTGAACGCCTCTTTGAAGCTGTCATAGCCACCCAGTTGCTCGTCAATGGCCGCAGCGATCGGCCCCTTTGGCAAGCCGCCACCGCCCGGCACCATGACTTCCCAGAACAACGAATGATTGGCATGGCCGCCACCCTGGTTGATGACTGCCGGGCGCAGGTTTTCCGGGAGCTGTTTGACGCTGGCGACCAGTTTCTCCACCGACCAGTCAGAAAACTCGGTGCCTTCAACCGCTGCATTGAGGTTGTTGATGTAGGTCTGGTGGTGCTTGGTGTAATGGATCTCCATTGTTTGCGCATCGATATGCGGCTCAAGCGCATCGTAGGCGTAAGGCAGTGCTGGCAAGGTATAAGACATTCAATGTGCTCCGTAGAAAAGTCCGGAAGTGGCTGCGCTATGGCGGTGCAGAGATGAGCGCGTGTGCTCGCTGCTGCTGTTCAACAACCGATGGGTGCGTGGATATTCGCCGTGCTCGCTGATAAAACTCAGCAGCTCGGCGTAGGTCTTGCTGCTGTGGCGCAAGGCTGCCTGCCGCAGGGCGGGAGGCAGACGCTGGCTCTGCATGGTTTGCAACAGGTGCTGGTGGATGGCGCACAGGTACTCGGCGCTCTCCTCCGGCTGGCCCAGGCTGAGGTGCAGATCCGCCAGGTTGTGGTGAGAAACTACACAGGCTGCTACAGCTTCGTCGGCATCCGCCCAGCGCTCGAACAACACTTGCGCCAACGCCAACGCCTGAAGGTACAGCTCACGGGCTTCCACCCACTCGCCGAGATTGAAACAGCGATTGGCCTGCTCGATGGTGCGTTTCCAATGCTGCATGACATACCTCCAGAGACGTTGACTGGCTGGAATCAAATGCCGCCAGCGGTGAGTTTTTCGGGATTGAGCAACACTTCCAGCTCGCTGCGCTGCAAATCGGTGTGCTCCAGAGCGACGTCAATCACCGGGCGACCCTGCTTGTAAGCAGCCTTGGCGATTTCAGCGGCTTTCTGATACCCGATGATCGGGTTGAGCGCGGTCACCAGAATCGGGTTACGTGACAACGCCTCCTGGAGCCTGGATTCATTGACCTTGAAGCTGGCGATTGCCTTGTCCGCCAGCAGCCGGCTGGCGTTGGCCAATAGTTCGATGCTGCTGAGCAGGTTCTGGGCGATGATCGGCAGCATCACGTTCAGCTCGAAGTTGCCAGACTGCCCCGCCACGGTGATGGTGGCGTCGTTGCCGATGACCTGCGCGGCCACCATCGCGGTGGCTTCGGGAATCACCGGGTTGACCTTGCCAGGCATGATCGACGAGCCCGGTTGCAGGGCTTCAAGCTCAATCTCACCCAGCCCTGCCAGCGGCCCGGAGTTCATCCAGCGCAAATCGTTGGCAATTTTCATCAGCGACACCGCCGTGGCCTTGAGCTGACCGGACACCGCGACGGCTGTGTCCTGCGAGCCGATCAGCGCAAAAAGGTCCTTGCCCGGTGCGAACTGCACGCCGGTCAATGTGCTCAATTGGCGACTGAAGCGCGCCGCAAACTCAGGATGCGCATTGATTCCGGTGCCGACCGCTGTGCCGCCTTGAGCCAGTGCTTGCAGGCTGGGCTGCAAACCCTGCAGATGTTCGATGTTGGCGCGAATCTGCTGCGCCCAGCCATTGAGCACCTGGCTCATGCGCACGGGCATGGCGTCCATCAGGTGTGTGCGGCCGGTCTTGACGAAGGCGTGGACTTGCACAGCCTTGTGCTCGGTGACCTGCACCAGATGCGCAAGCGCTGGCAGCAGTTGTTCATGGAGTGCCAGCGCGGCGCTGACGTGAATCGTGGTCGGAATGATGTCGTTGCTGCTTTGCCCGCAGTTGACGTGATCGTTGGGGTTGACCTCTTCGCCCAGTAACCGCGTTGCCAGCGTTGCGATCACCTCGTTGGCGTTCAT
The DNA here is from genome assembly GCF_000444135.1 of Pseudomonas avellanae BPIC 631. Classification (GTDB taxonomy): domain Bacteria; phylum Pseudomonadota; class Gammaproteobacteria; order Pseudomonadales; family Pseudomonadaceae; genus Aquipseudomonas; species Aquipseudomonas avellanae. The sequence goes on along the minus strand of NZ_ATDK01000229.1, from coordinate 56,890 downwards.
GTTGGTGCTGGTGCCGGAACCGGTCTGGAAGATATCGACCGGGAAATGGGTCATGTAGTCGCTGGCCAACAGCTCTTTCACGGCACCGGCAATCGCCTTGCTCTGCCCTTCGCTGATTTGCTCCAGCTCAAGGTTTGCCTGTGCAGCGGCCGCTTTGGCCAGCAGCAGCGCGCGAATGAACAGCCTGGGCATACGCTGATGGCTGATCGGAAAGTTTTCCACCGCACGCTGAGTCTGCGCGCCGTAAAGGGCCTCGGCCGGGACCTGCAATTGGCCCATGCTGTCGCGTTCGATACGGGTATTACTCATCGCAATGTCCTTGCACCAGTTCAGAAAGGGGAATCGAGGGCTGTAACACGCAGGTCGCGAGCTGATGAGCACAGGCTTGCCAGCGCTGGCGTCGGTCTGGCGTGGTGGCGATGGCCTGTAAATCACGCAGCGGCCGCCAGACCTGATCCAGACACAAGCAGCGCCAATGCCACGGCAGCACCGTGTCGCGCGCGGTGTCCATCAACAGACGAAAGGTGGTTTCTGCAATCATGGGCTGGGGAGTGGCGGTGAAACGCGCCAGATAACGCCCCTCGGCGAGGTAGTGCTCGATCAGTCGAGGCTCGTCAGGCTCAAGGGCACAACGAATCCGCAGACTGAGCGCGCGCCAGTTTTCCAAGTATGACAGCTCGTGCAGAACACGTCCCATGACCACAGCTCATTTTGGTAATGATATTCATTATTAAATGAGATATTGACTCATTACAAGCCTGATCTTGAGCAAGGGCGTTATACACAGGTGCCGAGATGCCCGTTTTGCTGCCGGTTCCCGGCAGTTCGCGGACAAGTCCGCTCCTACAAAACCTGGATATCGTGGACAAGCGAAGGGCTGCTTCGGCCCGGAGGGCGTGGGACTTGTCCGCGAAGCGGCCCTGGAACGGGCCGCCCTGATTGTGCCTGATGCACCGCATGCTCCGGTTTGAAGCGTCGCCAGGCTCAGCTACCCGCGACAGTCATGCGCTCGATCAGGACAGAGCCGGTGCGGATGTTGCTGCGCAGTTCAAGATCGCTGCCAACGGCGACGATCTGCTTGAACATGTCACGCATGTTGCCGGCAATGGTCACTTCCTGGACCGGGAACTGAATCTCGCCATTCTCGACCCAGAAACCTGCCGCGCCTCGGGAGTAGTCGCCGGTCACCATGTTCAGGCCGCTGCCCATCAACTCGGTGACCAGCAGGCCACGGCCCATGCGCCGGATCAGCGCTGCCTGGTCTTCCGACCCGTGAGTGACGAACAGGTTATGAACGCCGCCCGCATTGGCGGTGCTCGGCATGCCCAGCTTGCGACCGGAATAGGTGCTCAATATGTAGGACACCAGGTCGCCGTTTTCCACAAATGGCTTGGCATAGGTCGCCAGGCCATCGCTGTCGAACGCCGAGCTGCCCATGGCGTGTTTCAGGTGCGGACGCTCGTCGATGGTCATCCACTCGGGGAACAGCCGCTGGCCGAGCGTACCTTCAAGGAATGAAGACTTGCGATACAGGTTGCCACCGGAAATAGCGCCGAGAAAACTGCCGAACAGACCACCGGCCAATTCCGCAGCAAACAGCACCGGAACTTCACAGGTCGGCACAGGGCGCGCACCCAGACGGCTCGCGGCACGCAGCGCAGCCTTGCGGCCAATGCTTTGCGCATCAACCAGCAGCTCACCCTTGCGATTGACGTCGTACCAGTAATCACGCTGCATCTGGCCTTCGCCCTCAGCGATCATCACGCAACTGAGGCTGTGCCGTGTTGATGCATAGCCACCGATGAAACCGTTGCTGTTGCCATACACACGGCACCCCTGATGCGTGTTGAGCGTGGTGCCATCGGCGTTCTTGATCCGGCTGTCGGCATCAAAGGCTGCGGCCTCGCAGATCAGCGCCTTTTCGATGGCTTGTTCAGGGGTGATGTCCCAGGTGTGATAAAGATCGAAATCCATGACCTCTTTGGCCATCAGCGCGGCATCCGCCAGCCCGGAACTTTCGTCCTCGGAGGTGTGTTCGGCAATCGCCAGTGCGGCGGCGACCGTTTCGCGAATCGCATCAGCGCCGGTGGCCGAGGTGCTGGCCGAACCTTTGCGCTGCCCGACGTACAGGGTGATACCAAAACCCTGGTCACGGTTGAATTCGACGGTTTCGACTTCTCGCTGACGGACCGATGTCGACAGCCCCTGATCCACCGACACTGCAACTTCGCAGGCACTGGCGCCCTGACGCCTGGCTTCGGCGATGATCTGTTCGACCTGTTCCTGCAGCTCGGGCAAGGCTTGTGGGCCGACGCTTTGGGTTGCACTCATGACTTTCTCCATCAAATTCTTCTTTCAGCACAGGCCGAATACCGACCGGGCCGGACAAGCGGCCCCCGACTGGTTATCATGGCGGCGTTTCTTTGCGGACTGCCCCCATGGTTGATTCTTACGACGACTCCCTCGACGGGGAGAAAAGCAAAACCCAGGTCAAACGAGAGCTGCATGCTCTGGTCGACCTCGGCGAGCGACTGACAACACTCAAAGCCGATGTGCTGGCAAAGCTGCCGCTGACCGACGCTTTGCGCAAGGCCTTGGCCGAAGCGCCCAAGCACACGGCCAACATCGCCCGAAAACGGCATATCCTGTTCATTGGCAAGCTGATGCGTGATCAGGACCAGGAAGCCATTCTGGTGTTGCTGGACCAACTCGATGCCTCCACTCGCCAGTACAATGAACGTTTTCACAATCTGGAGCGCTGGCGTGATCGCCTGATCGCGGGTGATGACGCCGACCTCGATAAATTCGTTATCGAATACCCCGACGCCGACCGTCAGCAGCTGCGTTCGCTGATTCGTCAGGCGCAACACGAAGTTGCACGTAACAAACCGCCGGCCACCAGCCGCAAAATCTTTAAATACATCCGTGAGCTGGACGAACTTCAACGCGGTCTGCGTTGATTTCAACCGCGGGGCCGGCAGCACCAAGCGGCCAGCCCCGACTCACATTCAGTTGCCCGTACCGCCAACCGTGATCGCGTCGATTTTCAGCGTAGGCTGACCCACGCCGACCGGCAGCGACTGGCCGTCTTTTCCGCACGTACCCACGCCGCTGTCCAGCGACAGGTCGTTACCCACCATCGAAACCCTGCTCATGGCTTCCGGCCCGTTGCCGATCAAGGTCGCGCCTTTGACCGGTGCGGTGATCTTGCCGTCTTCGATCAGGTACGCCTCACTGGTCGAAAACACGAACTTGCCGCTGGTGATGTCCACCTGACCGCCGCCCAGATTGGCGCAGTAGATACCGCGTTTCACCGAGGCGATGATCTCCTGCGGGTCGCTTTGCCCAGCCAGCATGTAAGTATTGGTCATGCGTGGCATTGGCAGATGAGCGTAAGACTCGCGACGACCGTTACCGGTCCGCGCAACACCCATCAGCCGAGCATTGAGTTTGTCCTGCATGTAGCCCTTGAGCACGCCGTTCTCGATCAGCGTGGTGCATTCGGTCGGCGTACCTTCGTCATCGACGCTCAACGAGCCGCGACGCCCGGCGAGGGCGCCGTCGTCAACGATGGTGCAAAGTTTCGACGCAACCATCTCGCCCATGCGCCCGCTGTAGGCCGAACTGCCCTTGCGGTTGAAATCGCCTTCCAGACCATGACCGACTGCTTCGTGCAACAGCACGCCAGACCAGCCTGAACCCAGTACCACCGGCAAGGTGCCGGCCGGTGCAGGAATCGCTTCCAGATTGACCAGTGCCTGACGCAACGCTTCGCGGGCGTAGCCCATGGCGCGATCATCCGTCAGGAAATAACGGTAGTCGGTACGCCCGCCACCGCCGTGCCCGCCGCGCTCGCGACGGCCGTTCTGCTCGACAATGACGCTGACATTGAAGCGCACCAGCGGGCGCACGTCGGCGGCCAGGCTGCCATCAGCGGCAGCGACCAGAATGCGCTCCCAGACCCCGGCCATGCTGACCGAGACCTGCTGGATGCGCGAGTCCAGTGCGCGCGTCGCGACGTCGATGCGCTTGAGCAGTTCGACCTTCTCGGCGCGGCTCAGCACTTCCAGCGGGTTATCCGGGGCATACAGCTGGGCCACGTCCTGCGATGTGAACGCCTGCACCCGGCCATTCTGTCCGGCGCGGGAGATGGAGCGGGCCGCACGGGCAGCGGTACGCAGGGCATCCTCAGTGATGGCGTTGCTGTACGCAAAGCCGGTCTTCTCGCCCGACTGAGCACGCACGCCCACGCCTTGATCAAGATTGAAAATGCCCTCCTTGACGATGCCGTCTTCGAGCGACCAGGACTCAGAGATCATCCCCTGAAAATACAGATCAGCCGCGTCGATACCAGGCCCGGCAAGCTCGCCGAGCACCGATTGCAGGCTGTCGAGGGTCAGGCCGCCAGGTGCCAGAAGGTGTTCGCTGACTGAGGACAGATCACTCATATTCACTCCGAAGCAGGCCGCATGGCGTCCTGCGAAAAAAAGCGCCGGTGACTGGACACCGGCATCCGCGCCCGTATGGACGCTTGTTCTTCACTGTCGCGTGTGGCCAGCAGCACGGCTTCACCCTGCGCTTGCTGAGCCAGTACGCGGCCCCATGGATCAACGATGGCCGCGTGTCCGTAAGTCTCGCGAGGCCCCGGATGGACCCCGCCTTGTGCCGCCGCCAGCACGTAGCACTGGGTTTCGATGGCGCGCGCCCGGATCAGAATGTCCCAGTGCGCAGCGCCGGTGACCGCAGTGAAGGCCGACGGGGCCGTGATCAGTTCAGCACCGGCTTCACGCAGCGCGGTGTAAAGCTCCGGGAAGCGCAGGTCATAACACACGCTCAACCCCAGACGACCGACCGGCGTATCGACCACCACAACCTTGCTGCCGTGAGCATAGTCATCCGACTCACGGTAGCGGCCTCGGCTGTCAGCAACATCCACGTCAAACAAATGCAGCTTGTCATAGCGCGCTATCTGATCGCCATGCTCGTCAATCAGCAACGAACAGGCCGTGACCTTGCCCGTTGGCTGCGCGTTCGACGGCAGTGGCAACGTTCCGGCAACAATCCATAACTTGAGGTCGCGAGCGGCCAGTTTCAACCATGGCAGGATGGGGCCGTGCCCATCAGCCTCGGCAAGACCGATATCCGCGACATCACGCCGCCCCATTGCGACGAAGTTTTCCGGCAGCACGGCAAGCCTGGCACCACCTTCTGCCGCCTGTTCGAGCAATCGGCGGGCGCTGGCCAGATTAGCCTGGACATCGCTCTGGCTGACCATCTGAATCACAGCGAAGGTCATGGCAACGTGCTCCTTGAGGACATGGCCACCACTGTACTCCAAGAGACGCTACTGGGGCTTTTCAAATGGCTTGTCGAAGGTGATCTTCGGCTCTTTCCACGGGCCTTCGACCTTGTACTGCACGCTGGCGAAGCGGGCAACCCGGTCGCCCAGCAGCTTGTCGACCAGAAACAACGCGCCGCCAATGGCCGGCGCGCCGACAATCAACGCGGCGATAGGCAGGTTGTTGGTCACCGGCAAGGTCACCAACAGCTTGGCATCGACGCGGTCGCGAACCATGTCCAGCGTACCGTTGAGTTCCAGATTGCTGGACGGCCCGGTCAGCGTGATCGGGCTGCGCGTCACGTAAACGCCGTCGCTGGCCACCAGCAGCCCTTTGACCCGGTCATAGCTGAGGCCTTTACCGAGCAGGTCGGAGAAGTCCAGACGCAAACGGCGACCAATGGAATTGAAGTTCAGCAGCCCGAATACGCGCAATGCCTGGGCACCGCCCTCCACTTCGACAAACTGACCTCTGTTCAACGTGGCATCCAGGCTGCCTGAGTAGCGCTTTAGCCCTACCCACGCAGGTGAGCCGGGCCAGCGCCCGTCGACGTTCATTTCAAAGCTTTCGCTGGTGACGGTCGGGGCGAAGTTCCAGGCTTTGAGCACGTCCTCTAGATTCTTGCCGGCCATACGCCCTTTGAACCAGCTGCTGCTGGTTCCCGGCGCACCTTCCCAGGCACCGTCGCCTTCCAGCAGGATGCCTTTGAGCCCCAGGCTCAGGTCAGACATGCGCATCCCGGTCGGCGTCGGCCGAATCTTCAACGCCCAGGCACCCAATAACTGGTCGCCCTGAAACAGTTGCGAGATCTTGATATCCAGCGCCGGAATCTTGCGCGGGTCAACGTCAGCCAGCGGATCGGGCGCGTTTTCGACCACGGTGGCATTCGGATCGGTCGCAGGCAGGCGCACATACGCCATGTTGATACCGATCGGCGCAGCTTTGGCGTCTGGCAGCGTTGCCGTGCCCTTGGCCAGCGCGCTGTCCAGCGACAAGGCCCAGGCCGCAGCGCTGCGCTGCAATTGAACACGCACGTCATTGAGCGTTGTGCCAATCGCGGTCAGCTTGCCAATCTGCAGGTCCACGCTGTTAAGCCGCTGTTTTGCACTGCCACCCGGATCATTGCTGGAGTATCGCTCTGCCAGCGCCTGCCACGGGGCAATGTCCAGTTCGGACAATTCACCGCGGATCCGCAAGCCCTTGGCGTCTGGCACGACGGCCCCGCCGCGCCCCAGATACAGCTCGCCGCGACCGTCGGCAAACTTGCCACCCGGCGCTGCGAAAGCGAAGTTCGCCAGGTTGTCGTACGCCACACCCAGCCTGCGCTCTGGGCCTTGCAGGGTCATGCGAAATTCGCTCGGGCGCTCTTGATCGGCGGCTTTGCCAAACGGCGCAGGCAGATCGATTGCCACACCCTTGAGCGTGGAGTTGATCAGCAACGGGCTGTCTTTGCTGTCCAGGGTCAGTTGCAACTGATAAGGCAAGTCACCCGACGCGGGTACCGGCTGGGTGACGCTCAGCCAGTCCGTCAGTTTCTTCACGGTGATTTGCCCGTTTGCCGTGATACGCGTGACATTCGCGCCCGGCTTGCCTTCGGCCGCAATTTCAGCCGTCACCGGACGATCGAACGCTTGTGCCCTGATGCCTTTGCCGCTCAGCCCACTGTTGCTGTCAAAACGGAAGTCACCCTTGAGCCGGGTCAGCTCCAGCACCGGATCTGCCAGTTTCAGACGCGCATTGTCGGTGCTGAAATCCACCACGACCTTTGGCTCGACGCCCTTGGCCAGCGGGATATCCAGCTTGAGCTTACCTTCCAGCGGGCCTTCGCCCTGCCAGCCGGCAAACGTGCTGCCCGTGCCGATGGGCGCTTGCTGAAGAATCTTCAGGCCATCGACCAGGCTTCCGGAAAAGTTACCGTCCACCAGCAGGTGGCTGTCCTGACCCGACGGCACATGGGGAATGTTGACCAGCACATTGCTGACTCTGGTGTCGAACAACTGCCCCTTGCTTGCATTGACCCGCACGCCGCTGTTTTCAACGTACACCTTGCCATCCACGCCGGTCAGCGAAGGCCAGCCCGGCTGGAACGCCAGCGTTGCATTGCTGACATCGAAAAACAGACTGATGACATGCGCAGTGTCGGGCGAATTCTTCTTCAGCGAACCCTGGTACTGGAAAAAACCTTGCTTGACCGCACCACTCACCACGGCAGTGCGCAGCCAGTGATCGAGTTCCGGGCTGAGCGCGGTAGGCAGGTATTTGCTGGTGTAGCGACCATCTCCATCGACCATGCCGACCCGCAGGTCCATGTAGTCTTCCTGATCGTGGCTGAGGTGAATTCTGATCAGGAAGTCCGCCGCGATCTTGCCTTCATCGCCAAGCACCTTGATATACGGCGCGATCAGGGTGAACGCCTGATCATCCAGCTTCCAGGTCAGGCGGGCATTGGCTTTCTGATAGCGCCACGGCTTGGCGAAGATAGGGTCCAGGTGCAGCATGAAGTCGTCGGTGGCAAGCCGCAGTTCGCCCTGCCCCAGATCGCCATTGATCGCGCCGCTGACATTTCCGGCCGCCGGTGCGCCGCGATAGGCATTGAAACCGACCTTGTCCAGATTGGCGGCAAAACCCAGGCGCTTGTCGCCGGTGGCCTGCGGGCGGTAATCGAGCAGTACGTTGCGAAGCCCGCCCGTCACCTTGAGTCCATCGACCACCGCCATTGCCTTCTCCGGCAATGGCGCGAGGGAGTCGACCAGTGGCGTGAGAGGTGTCAGGTCCAGGCGGTCAGCCTGCACATGCCAAAGCTCTTCGCGGTCAGGCGTTGCAGCGGTCTGGGTCAGTTGCAGGCGGCTTTCCCAGCGGTCGCTGCCCAGGTTCATCGCCAATGAATCAAGGCTCAGGTCGAAGCCGGTCACGGTACGCGCGAACCAGGCGTTGAGCGCCAGATTATCGATGGTCGACGGCTTGCGATCGGCATAGACACCTTTGATCTGCGGGGCATTCAGGCGCGCAGTCGCGCTTTGCACGGTGCCCTTGCCCCAACTCATCCACAGGTCGCCGCCGGCTTGCAGCCTGGAAAGCGTCCATTCACGGGTGAGGCTTTTCGGCAGCCATTTGGCCCAGTCGCTTTGCGGCAAGCTGGCGTAGGCATCCGCCTCGCCCTCTTTCCACTGGCTGGCCTGGATACGTGAGCGCACATTCAGCGCAAACGGCTGGCCATCCGGCAGGGTCAGGCGTGCATCCAGGCGCTGGTGATAGCTGCCGGTGGTCAGGCTCAGGTTTACGTAGGTCAGGGTCAGCGGCGCGGCGTCGAGCGGTTGCACCGTCACTTGGCTGTCGAGCAGCGACAGGTGCGACACCATTTGCATTTGATTGAGCAACTGCCCTGGGTCGAACGGGGTGTCGTTACGCACCGGCAAGCCCTGTACGGCCCAGCCGCCCTCCTGGTCCTGCTTGATCGTGAACTGCAGACCGTCCACTTCAAGATGCGCGATGCGCACTTGACGCGCCAACAGGCTTGCCCAGAGATCAGGAACAACCCGCACACGGTCCAGACGCAGGGCATTGGCGCCCTCACCGACCATGACGTCGTGGGCCAGCAATACCGGGGCAAACCTGCTCCAGCTGCCTTCCAGGCTGCCAATGCTCAGCGGTATGCCCAATGCGCTGCTGGCTCGGGTTTCTACATCGACGCGGTATTCGGCAACCAGCGGCGTCAGTTGACGGCCGAGGCTGACGTACAGCGCCGCGAGCACCAGAATCAAGGCGCAGAGGCTCAGGCCCCAGCGGGTCAGGGTTGCAACGGCACGCGGAAGACGCCCCATCTCAGGATGCCCTCCGCTGCGGGATGCAAAGACCGCAATCGGCGAATCTATTCCGGCTCAAGTGTGCAGCTGCGCTCAGGTCCAGGTTTTGCTCGTTTGCCACACATCATTCTCGATAAAACGGCATACCTGCCAGAAACCCGTTGGGCGCTTGTCATAATATTTCATACGCTCAGCAGCTTCAGAGCAGCACCACGTCGTATTGTTCCTGCGAGTACATGGTTTCTACCTGAAAACGGATGGTGCGGCCAATAAAGCTCTCCAGCTCAGCCACGTTGCCCGACTCTTCGTCGAGCAAGCGGTCAACCACACGCTGATTGGCCAGAACGCGATAACCCACCGCCTGATAGGCCCTGGCTTCGCGCAGGATTTCCCGGAAGATTTCATAACAAATGGTCTCTGGAGTCTTCAGCTTGCCCCGGCCCACGCAGCAATGGCAGGGCTCGCACAGCACTTGCTCAAGACTTTCGCGAGTGCGTTTGCGCGTCATTTGCACCAGGCCCAGCTCGGTGATACCGATGATGTTGGTCTTGGCGTGATCGCGCTCCAGTTGTTTCTCCAGCGTACGCAGCACCTGACGCTGGTGTTCACCGTCTTCCATGTCGATGAAATCGATAATGATGATGCCGCCCAGATTGCGCAGGCGCAGTTGGCGGGCGATGGCTGTTGCCGCCTCCAGGTTGGTCTTGAAAATGGTTTCTTCCAGATTGCGATGCCCGACGAACGCACCGGTATTGACGTCGATGGTGCTCATCGCCTCGGCCGGGTCGATCACCAGATAACCACCGGACTTGAGCGGCACCTTGCGATCGAGGGCTTTCTGGATTTCGTCTTCGACACCGTATAGATCGAAAATCGGCCGCTCGCCCGGGTAATGCTCAAGGCGGTCGGCGATTTCAGGCATCAGTTCAGCCACGAACTGCGTGGTTTTCTGGAACGTTTCCCGCGAGTCGATGCGAATTTTCTCGATTCGCGGGCTGACCAGGTCACGCAAGGTCCGCAATGCCAGACCCAGGTCTTCGTAGATCACGGTGGGCGGGCTGACGGTCTTGATCTGATCGCCGATCTGGTCCCAGAGCCTGCGCAAGTAACGAATGTCCATGAGGATTTCGTCGGCACCGGCGCCTTCCGCAGCGGTGCGCAGAATAAAGCCACCGGCCTCTTTGATGCCTTCCTGGGCGACACAATCGCTGACAACTTTTTTCAGTCGCTCGCGCTCGGCCTCGTCTTCGATTTTCAGAGAAATCCCGACGTGGGCAGTACGCGGCATGTACACCAGATACCGCGACGGAATCGACAGCTGCGTGGTCAGGCGTGCGCCTTTGCTGCCAATCGGGTCTTTGGTGACTTGCACCACCAGGCTCTGACCGTCATGCACCAGCGACGCAATGCTCTCGACGGCAGGCCCTTCACGCATGGAAATTTCCGAGGCATGAATGAATGCTGCGCGATCCAGACCGATGTCGATGAACGCCGCCTGCATGCCCGGCAACACCCGCACCACCTTGCCTTTGTAGATGTTGCCGACAATGCCACGACGCTGGGTGCGTTCGACGTGCACCTCTTGCAGTACACCGTTTTCTACCACTGCCACCCGCGATTCCATCGGGGTGATGTTGATCAGAATCTCTTCACTCATGACTTGTCACCTTCCAGGCATTGCCAGCAGGGTATGCCGAAACGGCTGAGCAGTTCTGCGGTTTCGCACAGTGGCAGACCCACCACAGCAGAATAGCTGCCATGCAGACCTGCAACGAAAATCGCCGCCAGGCCTTGAATCGCATAGCCTCCGGCCTTGTCGGCAGGTTCGCCGCTGGTCCAGTAGGCGTGAGCCTCATGGGGTTGAATCGAGCGAAAGCGCACGCGACTGGTCACGACACAGGTTTCACTGCGCTGCCGGTCAGTCAATGCCACGGCGGTGAGCACTTCATGTTCGCGCCCGGACAGCGCGGCAAGCATGGCCAGCGCATCGGCTTGATCAACCGGCTTGCCGAGAATGCGCCCGTCGAGCACCACTGCCGTGTCAGCCCCCAGCACACAGGCCTGCTGATCAACCGGCAATACGGCCAACCCGGCCTGAGCCTTGCCAAGCGCAAGACGCTCGACATAGGCAGCCGGGGTTTCAGCGTCGAAGGGGGTTTCGTCGATCTGAGCGCTGAGTACGGTGAAGGGCACACCGATCTGAGTCAGAAGTTCGCGACGGCGCGGCGAGCCAGAAGCCAGATAAAGCGAGGGCATAAGGACATCTCCGTGTCTGTACGGGTGGGCGCGATGGACGCTGCAGAGCGCCGCGCTCACCTTGCGCTTAATTGATTTTCAAACGTTTGCGCAATCCACGCAGACCATAACTGACCCAAGGCCACAACAGCGCACTGACCAATGCAGGCAACACCAACGCCAGGGTTGGCTGGCGATTGCCCGTCAAGGCACTGAGCCACAACTGTGCAAGCTGCGCCAGACCGAACACCACCAGCAGCACCAGGCACTGTTGCCACATGGGGAACATGCGCAAACGTTGCTGCAAGGACATCACCAGGAATGTGATCAGGCTGAGGATCAGCGCATTCTGGCCGAGCAGCGTGCCATACAGCACGTCCTCCATCAGCCCCAATATCCACGCAGTGGTCATGCCGTATTTGTGCGGCAGCGCCAGTACCCAGAAGGTTAACAGCAAGGCCAGCCACAGCGGCCGAAAGATTTCCATGAACTGCGGCAGCGGCGAAACACTCAGCAACAGACCGATTGCGAACGTCAGCCAGACCACCCAGCCGTTGCGCCCGGAAACATGACTAACCATCGATAGGCTCCCGGGTGTTGGCGTTGGAAGGCGTGGACGCAGCGGGACGCGACGCAGCAGGCCGGGCGGCGGGCCTTGCTGCCGGTGTCGCGGCAGGCGTGGCAGCCGGAGCTGGCGTCGCGGGTTGCGCGGCGGGTTTATGAGTCGTTGTACTGCCGGGGAACGTCGGCACCGTTGCTTGCGGCCACATCGGGAATGCCGGTGTTGGCGGCGGCAAGGTCGCCATGACCGTGGGCTCGAGGCCCTTGTCGATCGACTCCTGAGCCTGCGCGGCATCGGCAGCGCGCTCTTCGGGCGAGCGACCGTCGGAGAACACCAGCAACAGGTAGCGACTGCGGTTCAAAGCTGCCGTAGGCACGGCGCGGACAATCGCGAAAGGCTGGCCGGAGTCGTGAATGACCTCCTTGACCGTGGCCACCGGGTAGCCTGCCGGAAAACGCTGACCAAGGCCGGAGCTGACCAGCAGGTCGCCTTCCTTGATGTCTGCGGTGTCCGCCACATGCCGAAGCTCAAGGCGTTCCGGGTTACCAGTGCCGCTGGCGATGGCACGCAGGCCGTTGCGATTGACCTGCACCGGAATGCTGTGGGTCGTGTCAGTCAACAGCAGCACCCGCGAGGTATAGGGCATCAGTTCGACAACCTGGCCCATCAGGCCGCGCGCATCGAGCACCGGCTGGCCGAGCACCACGCCATCGCGCTCGCCCTTGTTGATGATGATGCGATGGGTGAAGGGGTTTGGGTCCATGCCGATCAGCTCGGCGACCTCGACCTTCTCGTTGACCAGCGCTGAAGAGTTCAGCAGCTCGCGCAGGCGCACGTTCTGCTCGGTCAGTGCCGCCAGCTTTTGCAGGCGACCTTGCAGGAGCAGCGCTTCGGTCTTGAGTTTTTCGTTTTCGGCGATGAGTTCTGTGCGGCTGCCGAACTGACTGGCAACGCCCTGATACAAACGTTGTGGCAGATCGACGACCCAGTAGGACTGCATGAGCACCATCGACATCTGGCTGCGCACGGGCTTGAGGATCGTAAAGCGGGCGTCGACCACCATCAACGCTACCGACAGAACGGCCAGCACCAGCAGACGTACACCCAGCGACGGGCCTTTTGCGAAAAGCGGTTTAATAGGCCGCTCCTCCGGGGCATACGATCGTTGGATCGAACTTCGATTGGCAATTATTCATGCGGTATGTAACCGGCCTGGACAATGAGAGGGATAGGCACCCTGTTTCGGCGTCAGCCTGAGGCATACAGGTAGCACATACGCCACCTGCATACAAAAGACTCCGTGAAAGGCACCCCGGCGAATTACTCGCTGGAGAGCAGATCCATGGTGTGCTTATCCATCATTTCCAGCGCACGGCCACCGCCACGCGCCACACAGGTCAGCGGGTCTTCGGCGACGATCACCGGCAGACCTGTTTCCTGAGCCAGCAGTTTGTCGAGGTCACGCAGCAGCGCGCCGCCACCGGTCAGTACCAGGCCACGCTCGGCGATGTCCGAAGCCAGCTCCGGAGGCGATTGCTCCAGAGCGCTCTTGACCGCCTGAACGATGGTCGCCAGCGACTCCTGCAGCGCTTCGAGCACTTCATTGGAGTTCAGGGTGAAGGCGCGCGGGACGCCTTCAGCCAGGTTGCGCCCACGGACGTCGACTTCACGTACTTCACCGCCCGGGTAGGCAGTGCCGATTTCCTGCTTGATGCGCTCGGCGGTGGATTCGCCGATCAGGCTGCCGTAGTTACGACGCACGTAAGTGATGATCGCTTCGTCGAAACGGTCGCCGCCCACACGTACGGATTCGGCATACACCACACCGTTGAGGGAGATCAGCGCGATCTCAGTGGTGCCGCCGCCGATGTCGACAACCATCGAGCCACGTGCTTCTTCGACCGGCAGGCCGGCACCGATCGCAGCAGCCATAGGCTCTTCGATCAGGAACACTTCACGCGCGCCTGCGCCCAAGGCCGACTCGCGAATGGCGCGACGCTCAACCTGAGTGGATTTGCACGGAACGCAGATCAGCACACGAGGGCTAGGCTGCAGAAAGCTGTTTTCGTGGACCTTGTTGATGAAGTACTGCAACATTTTTTCGCAGACGCTGAAATCGGCGATGACGCCGTCTTTCATTGGGCGAATGGCGGCAATGTTGCCTGGAGTACGGCCCAGCATACGCTTGGCTTCGGTACCGACAGCGACGACACTCTTCTGATTGCCGTGAGTACGAATGGCAACGACAGAGGGTTCATTCAGGACGATACCGCGCTCACGCACGTAAATAAGGGTGTTGGCAGTGCCCAGGTCGATGGATAGATCACTGGAAAACATGCCACGCAGTTTCTTGAACATGGGATAAGGGACCCTAGGGAACGCGTGGTAAAAAAAGTGCGGCAAACTCTAACAACGACAGGGATTTTGGGCAAGGAGCCAATATGCTAAATTGGCGGTTTTCCGAACACGACCCTCGACGTTAGCGGCTTGAGACAGTAATAACGCGATAGTGTTCCGCAATTGGCAACAAAGCAAATCCGTCAGCATTCCACTGGAGATACCCCATGGCGCTTGAACGCTCCGACGTGGAAAAGATCGCTCATCTGGCCCGACTTGGCCTTAATGACGCCGATATTCCGCGTACTACCGAAGCACTTAACAGCATCCTCGGGCTGGTCGATCAGATGCAGGCCGTCGACACCACCGGCATCGAACCACTGGCTCATCCGCTGGAAGCGACCCAGCGCCTGCGCGAAGACGCGGTAACCGAGCGAAATCGACGCGACACTTACCAAGCCATCGCACCAGCGGTCCAAGACGGACTTTATCTGGTTCCGAAAGTCATCGAGTAAGGGAAAGCGCCTGCATGCACCAAATGACTCTGGCCGAGATCGCTCGCGGACTCGCCGAAAAAAAGTTTTCTTCCGAAGAGCTGACCCGCGTTCTGCTGTCGCGTATCGCGCAGCTTGACCCACAGCTCAACAGCTTCATCAGCCTCACCGAAGACCTGGCCATCACCCAGGCCCAGGCAGCAGACGCCCGCCGCACGGCCGGTGAAAACGGGCCGCTGCTCGGCGCCCCGCTGGCGCACAAGGACCTGTTCTGCACCCAGGGCATTCGCACCAGCTGCGGCTCCCGGATGCTCGACAACTTCAAGGCGCCGTACGACGCCACGGTGGTGTCGAAACTGGCTTCGGCCGGCACGGTGACGCTGGGCAAGACCAACATGGACGAATTCGCCATGGGTTCGGCCAACGAGTCCAGCCACTATGGCGCGGTGAAAAACCCGTGGAACCTGGAATGCGTGCCTGGCGGCTCCTCTGGCGGTTCGGCTGCGGCAGTTGCTGCCCGCCTGCTGCCTGCGGCAACCGGCACCGACACCGGCGGCTCGATTCGCCAGCCAGCGGCGCTGACCAACCTCACCGGCCTCAAGCCGACCTACGGTCGTGTGTCGCGCTGGGGCATGATTGCATATGCGTCCAGCCTTGATCAGGCAGGCCCGATGGCTCGCACCGCCGAAGATTGCGCGCTGCTGCTGCAAGGCATGGCCGGTTTCGACCCGCAGGACTCCACCAGCATCGACGAGCCGGTCCCGGACTACTCCGCCAGCCTCAATACCTCGCTCAAGGGCCTGCGTATCGGCGTGCCGAAAGAATATTTCAGTGCAGGCCTCGACCCGCGCATCGCGCAGTTGGTGCATGAAAGCGTCAAGCAACTGGAAAAGCTCGGCGCAATCGTCAAGGAAGTCAGCCTGCCGAACCTGCAACACGCCATTCCTGCCTATTACGTCATCGCTCCGGCAGAGGCATCGTCCAACCTGTCGCGTTTCGACGGCGTGCGCTTCGGCTACCGCTGCGAAGACCCGAAAGACCTGACTGACCTGTACAAGCGCTCGCGCGCAGAGGGCTTTGGCCCGGAAGTGCAGCGACGCATCATGGTCGGCGCCTACGCGCTGTCGGCGGGTTACTACGACGCCTATTACTTGCAGGCGCAGAAAATCCGCCGCCTGATCAAGAACGATTTCATGAGTGCATTTGCCGAAGTCGACGTGATCCTCGGCCCGACCACGCCCAACCCGGCCTGGAAAATCGGCGCCAAGACCAACGACCCGATTGCCGAATACCTGGAAGACTTCTACACCATCACCGCCAACCTGGCGGGCCTGCCCGGCTTGTCCATGCCAGCGGGCTTTGTCGATGGTCTGCCGGTCGGCGTGCAATTGCTCGCCCCGTATTTCCAGGAAGGCCGTCTCTTGAATGTGGCGCATCAGTATCAGCAAGTCACTGACTGGCACACTCGCGCACCTGCAGGCTTCTGAGGAGAAACACATGCAATGGGAAGTCGTCATCGGGCTTGAGATTCACACTCAGCTTTCGACCCGATCAAAGATTTTTTCCGGCAGCGCCACCACGTTCGGCTCCGAGCCCAACACCCAGGCCAGCCTTGTCGATCTGGGCATGCCGGGCGTGCTGCCAGTGCTGAACAAGGAAGCCGTGCGCATGGCCGTCAAGTTCGGCCTGGCGGTAGATGCCGAAATCGGTCAGCACAACGTGTTCGCCCGCAAAAACTATTTCTACCCGGACCTACCCAAGGGCTATCAGATCAGCCAGATGGAGCTGCCGATTGTCGGCAAGGGCCACCTGGACATCCCCTTGGAAGACGGCACGGTCAAACGCGTCGGCATCACTCGCGCGCACCTTGAAGAAGACGCCGGCAAAAGCCTGCATGAAGACTTTCAGGGCATGACCGGGATCGACCTGAACCGTGCCGGCACGCCGCTGCTGGAGATCGTTTCCGAGCCGGACATGCGCAGCGCCAAAGAAGCCGTGGCCTACGTCAAGGCTATCCACGCGATTGTCCGTTACCTGGGCATCTGCGACGGCAACATGGCCGAAGGCTCGCTGCGTTGCGACTGTAACGTGTCGATTCGCCCCAAGGGCCAGGTCGAGTTCGGTACTCGCTGCGAGATCAAGAACGTCAACTCTTTCCGTTTCATCGAAAAAGCGATCAACAGCGAGATTCAGCGCCAGATCGACCTGATCGAAGACGGCGGCAGGGTCATCCAGCAGACGCGTCTGTACGACCCGAACACCAACGAAACCCGCGCCATGCGCAGCAAGGAAGAAGCCAACGACTACCGTTACTTCCCTGACCCCGACCTGTTGCCGGTGATCATCGAAGACTCGTTCATCGAAGAAACCCGCGCCACACTGCCGGAACTGCCACCGCAGAAACGCGAACGCTTCCAGAGCCAGTTTGGCCTGTCGACGTACGACGCCAGCGTGCTGGCCTCCAGCCGCGAGCAGGCCGATTACTTTGAAAAAGTGGTCAGCATCAGCGGCGACGCCAAGCTGGCCGCCAACTGGGTCATGGTCGAACTGGGCAGCCTGTTGAACAAACAGGGTGTCGAAATCGATCAGTCGCCGGTCAGCGCCGAGCAACTGGGCGGCATGCTCAAGCGCATCACTGACGACACCATTTCGGGCAAGATCGCCAAAATGGTTTTTGAAGCGATGGCCAATGGTGAAGGCAGCGCCGATGAAGTAATCGAGAAGCGCGGCCTGAAACAGGTAACCGACAGCGGTGCCATCGAATCGATGCTCGACGAAGTACTGGCTGCCAACGCAGAACAGGTCGAACAGTACCGTGCAGCGGATGAAGCCAAGCGCGGCAAGATGTTCGGTTTCTTCGTCGGCCAGGCCATGAAAGCCTCCAAAGGCAAGGCCAACCCACAGCAGGTCAACGAACTGCTGAAGGCCAAACTGGAGGGTTGATCGCCCCACGCTCCGGGCTCATCGTCATGCATAAGTCTCGATGGGCCGGGAAAATGGGTCTGAAACCGTAGCACCAGACGGACTGCAGATCTCTGTGGGAGTGAGCTTGCTCACGAAGACTATGGTCCAGGCACCCTGTCTCTTGGGGCTGTACCGGCCTATTCGCGAGCAAGCTCGCTCCCACAAGTTTTGTATATCACGCAGACTATTGATACGAGCGTCAGGTAGATCTTGCAGAACCCCATCCCACTGGCACTCAGGACCCCACCCATGCGCCGACTTCTTCTTGCCAGCAGCCTGCTGACCTTGCTGGCTGGCTGCGCCAATAACGTCATTGACCCACACGGTTATGACGAGACCGGCACCGCCGCGTACTACGGTGCCCGCCATCATGGCAATCGCACCGCCAGCGGCGAACCGTTCAATCAGAACGCCCTGACCGCTGCCCACCGGCAGTTGCCATTTGGCACCCGCGTCAAAGTCACCAACCTGAACAACGACAAATCAGTGATCGTGCGTGTCAATGATCGTGGCCCGCACACACGGGGTCGTCTGATCGATGTCTCTCGCGAAGCAGCCGAACAACTGGGTATGCTGCGCAGCGGCACCGCGCCAGTTCGCGTTCAAGCCCTCGACTAAGCCCTCGATCAAGGACACACCCCTATTCTCCAGCTATCGGCCCTGCCCGCCCCCGCGCTGATTCAGATGCTCAGTGGTTTGCTGTTGCTGTTGATCGGGGCCGAGCTGTCAGTGCGCGCTGCCGTGCACCTGGCGGCGATTTTCAAGGTTCGGCCACTGATCATCGGCCTGACTGTCGTGGCGATGGGCACCAGCGCGCCTCAAATGGCCGTCAGCCTGCAGGCCGCGTTTTCCGACAACACCGACATTGCCGTGGGCAGCGTCATCGGCGGCAACATCTTCAATGTGCTGGTCATCCTCGGGCTGTGTTCGCTGATCATTCCGTTGCGCGTGGCGCGTCAGGTATTGCACATCGACATCCCGCTGATGATCGGCGCCTGCCTGCTGGCCATCGGCCTGTCGTGGAGCGGCGAGTTCAGCAAATTTGACGGTGCGCTGCTTCTGGTCGCGCTGCTGGTCTGTCTGGTCATCATCATCCGCCAGGGAGGCCAGGGCCCACGTCACGGGCGCGCCGCCACAAGCGGAAAACCGCGCACCTTCACGCGCATGGCCATGTTGGCTGTCGGCCTGCTGATGCTCGTCGCGGGCGGGCACTTGCTGGTTGATGCCTCGGTGGTTATTGCCATCCACCTGGGGCTGTCCGAGCGTATTATCGGCCTGACCGTCATTGCCATCGGCACCTCACTGCCCGCGCTGATGACTTCCTTGATCGCAGCGCTGCGCGGCGAGCGCGATATCGCAGTAGGCAATGTGATCGGTAGCAACCTGTTCAACCTGCTGGGCGTGCTGGGGCTCACCGCGCTGGTCGCGCCGATGCCGCTGACCGTCTCGCCGAACGCGCTGGTTTTCGACCTGCCGATCATGCTCGGTGTTTCGCTGCTGTGCGTGCCACTGTTCTATTCCGGCTACCGCATTGACCGTATCGAAGGCTTGCTGTTGCTGGCGTTGTACCTGACCTACGGGCTGCATATCCTGGCGATCAGCACCGGCATGGCGCTGGCCGAAAGGCTCGAAGGCTTGATGCTGACTTTCGCTTTGCCTGTGCTGGGCATTATCGTCGCGTGGGGCACTGTTCGCGCCTGGCGACGCCAGCACTGATCTCAATCCACATTTGCTCAAGGGGAAAGCCATGACAGACAAGACAATCAACAACGGCGAACAGATCCGTCGTCAGGTGATGGGCGATGTCTTCGTTGACCGCGCACTGGGCAATGCCACCGAGTTCAGCCAGCCACTGCAGGATTTCGTCAACGAGCACGCCTGGGGCAGCGTCTGGAGCCGTGAAGGTCTGCCGCTGAAAACCCGTAGCCTGATCACCCTGGCCGCCCTCACCGCCCTTAAATGCCCGCAAGAATTGAAAGGCCATGTGCGTGGCGCGCTGAACAACGGCTGCACGGTCGAAGAAATCCGTGAAGCACTGCTGCACTGTGCGGTATATGCCGGTGTGCCAGCGGCTATCGATGCATTTCGGGCCGCGCAGGAAGTGATCGACAGCTACGTCAAGCCGGACTGATCCAGCCGCCCCATTGCAGGATGAAAATCCCTACGTTGGTGGTGACCGCTGCGGCCAGGGTGGTGATGACGATGATCGCTGCGGCCAGCTCGTAATTGCCGTTGGCGGTGCGCGCCATGATGTAGCTGGCTGCGGCGGTCGGGCTGCCGAAATAAAGAAACAGAATGCCCAGCTCGGGACCGCGAAAGCCCAACAGCCATGCGGCCAGTGTGCAGATTAGCGGCAAGGTGATCATCTTCATGACGCTGGCACTGACGGCCAGCTTGCCGCTCTTGCGCAACGACGCCAGCGACAACGTGCCGCCGATGCAGATCAATGCCAGCGGCAGGGTCATCTGTGCCAGCAAGCTGCCGGAAGTCTCCAGCCATTTGGGCAGGCCGATGCCAAAGTAGGCAAAGGGCGAGGCGATGATCACGCTGATGATCAACGGGTTTACCAGCACACTCTTGAAAATGCTCCACGGATCGGACTTGATCACCGGGCTGTAGACAGCCAGCACCACCGTCGACAGCGTGTTATAGAAGACGATGACCAGCGCCGCGAGAATGGCCCCCAGGGAAATCCCTACCGGCCCATACATGCTCGCCGCCAGCGCCAGGCCGATCACACCGTTGTTACCGCGGAACGCGCCCTGCACGTAGATGCCGCGCTCTTCGTACGGGCAACGCCATATAGCCCAGCCCCAGGCAAAAGCGAAACTCAACAGCGTCGCCGCACTGAAAAAAATCAGCAGGCTGGGTTTGAGCGCGGTGCGCAGATCGGCATGGAGGATGCCGAGAAACAACAGCGCAGGCATGGTGACGTTAAACACCAGCCCCGAAGCGGCGACGATGAACCCGTCGTTGATTGCGCCGATACGCCGCAGCAACACGCCCAGAAACAGCATGGCAAACACCGGGGCGGTGATGTTCAGGGTTTCGAGAAAAATAGCCAGCATGCAACACACCCGATCCCGTCGTTAGGTAGCTCATGATAGGCTACCCGTGACAGGCATGTTGCAAGGAATTTCCGAAAAACCTACGCCATTGGCCTCATTGCCTGTCAGACGATGCGACTGATTTCCGCTGCCGGCTGCAATTTGCGCTCGAACACCGACACGCCATCCAGATCGCGCAGGGCGACAGACATTTCGCCCGTCTGCCCGTCGATATTCACCTCACCAAAGAATTGATAACCCGCAAAAGGCGAGGTGTTCTGCGCGGGAGGCGCCTTCTGGAACACCAGTTCAGGTCCGAAGGTCTTGTCCAGCACGTTAGGGCCGAAGCTGCCCGCATTCAACGGCCCGGCGACGAACTCCCAGAACGGATCGAAATCCTGGAACACCGCCAAGTCCGGCTGATAATGGTGCGCGGCGCAATAGTGCACATCGGCGGTCAGCCACACACAGTCGCGAATCTTCTGCGCACACAAGTAAGCCAGCAGCTCGGCAATTTCCAGCTCACGGCCCAGCGCCGGGCCATCGTTACCGTTGGCAATCGCTTCCCAGCGCGGCACGCCCGGGCTCACTTCGCCATCCGGTACACCCAGGCCGATGGGCATGTCAGCGGCAATCACTTTCCACTGCGCAGTGGACGCATCAAGTTCACGCTTGAGCCAGTCGAGCTGCTCACGCCCTATAAAGGCAGTCGTCGGGCCAGGCTTGTCGGCCAGATTGGCGTCATTGCCATCGCGGTAACTGCGCATGTCGAGAACAAACACGTCGAGCATCGGCCCGTAGGGAATCTTGCGATAGATGCGCCCGCCCTTGTCCGCCTCTTGCAGGCGTAGCGGCGCGTACTCCAGATACGCCTGGCGGGCACGCGATGACAACAGCTGGATGTCCTTGACCTTATAGCGATCATCCAGCTGCTTGCTGGGCGACCAGTTGTTGGTCACTTCGTGGTCGTCCCACTGCCAGATCTGCGGCACTTCGGCGTTGAAGCGGCGCAGGTTTTCATCCATCAAATTGTAGCGGTAATTGCCACGGTATTCGTCGAGGGTTTCCGCGACCTTGCTTTTCGCCTCGGTGGTGATATTGCGCCAAATGCGCCCGCCCTCGGCCGTGATCTGCGCCGGCACCGGGCCGTCGGCGTAAATAGTGTCGCCGCTGTGGATAAAAAAGTCCGGCAAGCGCAGGCGCATGGCTTCATAGATGCGCATGCCGCCGATGTCCGGGTTGATGCCAAAGCCCTGCCCGACCGTATCGCCACTCCAGACAAAACGGATATCGCGGCGCTGCTGTGGCATGCTGCGCAAATGCCCGAACCACGGTTCGCTGGCGACACCGGTTTGGGCATCTTCGAACGAGACACGGTAGAAAATCGCCTGATCGACCGGTAACCCGCTTAATTCGACACGCGCTGTGAAGTCAGTGCGCTGATCGGCCAGCGCCGACACCACACGGCGTGGCTGGGTGAACATGCTGCGGGTGTCCCACTCGACTACCATGCGCGAAGGCCGGTCGCTGCGGCTCCAGACTATCGCCTTGTCACCGAATACATCGCCGGATTGCACGCCGTCGGCCATCTTCGGACGATCCTGCACCGAGGCGATGACCGCTGGTGCAACACCCGGTAACAGCAGACCGGCACCGACGGCACCAACGGCCTGAATGACACGGCGACGTTTGAGATCGAACTGGCTCACGGTTATCCCCTCGCTAACAGGCAAAAAAGCAACGTAGCAGGGCAATGTTGGCGCTGTGTGACAGAGGCGCCAATTCTCGACAGCTCAAGCCATCAACGACTGGTAGCTGGTAAACTCCCGCGCTTTATTACAGCCCGAGGCGCTTGGCATGTCTTCCCTGAATCAGGCGCTCAGCGTCGCCCTCGATAATCGTCGACCGTTGCTTGCCGAGTTGCACACACAAGGCACGGACTGCTATCGCCTGTTTCATGGCAGCCAGGAAGGCGCCAGCGGCCTGACCATCGACCGCTACGGCCCGCAATTGCTGGTGCAGAGCTTTCACGCCAGCCTGGATCGCGAGACTTTGCTCGCCGTGCATGCGCAGATCAATACGTACCTGGGTGTGGAAACACTGCTGGTCTACAACGATCGCTCGCAGGGCAACTCGCGGGTGGACCGTGAGGACACCGTCTACAAGGCCGAAGAAGCGGCCCTGGCCGACCATGTCGGGCATGAATGGGGGCTCAATTACCGGGTTCGGGGGCGGCATGCCGGTCAGGACCCGCTGTTGTTTCTCGACCTGCGTAACACGCGCGGCTGGGTCAAGCAGCACAGTGCTGGCAAGAGCGTGCTGAACCTGTTCGCCTACACCTGCGGTGTCGGCCTCAGCGCTGCGGCCGGTGGTGCCAGCGAGGTGTGCAATCTGGACTTCGCCGAAGGCAATCTGGCCGTGGGCCGCGAAAACGGCGCGCTTAACCCACAGCTGCCGACCATGCAATTCATTCAGTCCGATTACTTCCCGGCGATCCGCCAACTGGCCGGGTTGCCTGTCGCCGCGCGGCGCAGCCAGCAATTGCCCAGCTATGTGAAACTGCAGCCGCGCCACTATAACCTGGTTCTGCTCGACCCTCCCGCCTGGGCCAAGAGCGCGTTCGGCACCGTTGACCTGTTACGCGACTATCAAAGCCTGCTCAAACCGGCCCTATTGGCGACGGCAGATGGCGGCGTTCTGATCTGCTGCAACAATCTGGCAAAGGTCAGCATGCAAGACTGGCGCGAGCAAGTGCTGCGCTGCGCCACCAAAACCGGCCGCCCGGTCCGTGAGTGGCAAGAGATGCTGCCTGCCGGGGACTTCCCATCTCAAGACAATCAGCCACCGTTGAAGACGCTGATCCTGCAACTCTGATTCGTCGCCTGAAATTGGAAAAGCAATACTGGAAAGTTCCTACAAGCCACGACGGCAGTACCTCGGGAACCGAACAAGCGTGCCATACTCCAAGGGCTTCCAAAAGAGAGAGACGCCGCCGCCCATGTCCAAAGGATTGAAACGCACATTTGGCTCACTGCTGGCTGTGATCGTGCTCTACAGCTTGCTGGGGTTTTTCATCCTCCCCGGTGTCGCCCTGCGTATCGCGAATCAGCAACTGGCCAATTATTCGACCGTGCCCGCCAGGCTCGAACGCCTGGAATTCAATCCCTACACGCTGGAACTGACCCTCTGGGGCCTGAACATCGGCACGCCGGGCAAAGAACAGGTGGCGTTTGAAAAGCTCTACGCCAATCTGCAGATCGATAGCCTCTGGACCAAAGCGCTGCACCTGCAACGCGTCGAACTGATCAAACCCAAAGCCGAGCTGTTGTTCGACAAGCAAGGCAAGCTCAATCTGGCGCAGCTGTTCAAGCTGCCTGCCAGCGAACCTGCGAAAGACCAACCGCCGAGCAAGCCGTTTCCGCTGCGTATCGGCGAAATCAAGCTGGCTGATGGCTACGTGCACTTTCAGGACGTGCGCCCCAGCCAGCCGATCGAATTCCTCTACGACGCACTGAATTTCGAACTCAAAAACCTCAGCACCCTGCCCGAAGACAATGCCGACATGACACTGGTCGCGGCAGGCCCCGATGGCGGGCAGATCGACTGGGTGGGCCGCATCAGTCTGGTGCCGATCACCTCCGAGGGCACGTTGAAGGTCACGGACGGCAAGATGAAGCTGTGGTGGCCTTATGTACGTGACGCCCTGCCGCTGGCGCTTGAAAATGGCGTGCTGAATTTCAGCACCGCGTACAAGCTCGACCTCTCCAAAGAAACCGAACTCAAGCTGACCAACCTGTCGGCCAGTGTGGCGCCCTTCGCGCTGAACACCCCCGACGGTCGCCCACTGGTGCGCCTGCAACGCCTGGATGTCAGCGAAACATCGGTTGATCTGGCCCGGCAACTGGTCACCGTCGGCAAGATTCGCAGCCAGAAGCTCGAAACCTGGGCAGCGCGCGAAGCCGACGGCCAACTGGACTGGCAAAAACTGTTCGCCAACCCTGCGGGCAAGGCAGGCGCGCCGAAAAAACCGGCAGTGGATGAAAAGGCCGCTGAACCCACTCCCGCCACGCAGACTGACGCGCAGGCCAATGCTCAGCCGAGCAAGCCGTGGCAAGTGCTGTTGCGCGACGTGCAGTTGCGCAATTACACGGTCCACTTGGCCGATCGCGTACCCAAAGAGCCTGTTGCTCTGGATGTTGGCCCGCTGAATCTGGACATGCAAAACTTCGACAGCCTGAACAAATCCCCCTTCACGCTCAAGCTCGACACCGGTCTGGGCAAACAGGGCAATCTCACTGCAACCGGCGACGTTAACCTGAACCCGGTGAGCGCACGATTGAACGTGACCACCCGCGACATCGATTTACGCGTCGCGCAGGCTTACATCAGCCCGTTCATTCTTCTTGAACTGCGCAGCGGCATGCTTGGCAGCGATCTGGCGGTCAACCTGAAAAGCACCGAGCCGCTGGCGTTCAGCGTCACGGGCAAAGCCCAGGTCAATCAGCTTCACACGCTCGACACGCTCAAACAGCGCGATTTTCTCAAGTGGCAGCAACTGGAGCTCGAAGGGCTGGACTACCAGCACAGCACAGGCCTGTCGATTGCCAAAGTCAACATGAGCCAGCCTTACGCGCGCTTCATGATCAACGAAGACCGCACCACCAACGTTGACGACCTGCTGATTCCGCAGCCCGGTGACAAGGCTGCCTCGCAGCCAAAAACAGCCAAGACGCAGCCCAAAACCAAAACAGAGAACCCGCTGGCGATCTACGTTGGTGAAGTGAACATCAAGGACGGCTCGGCAAACTTTGCCGACATGACCCTGACGCCCAACTTCGCGACCGCGGTGCAGCAACTCAATGGTCGCATCGGCACGATCGACAACCGCAAAGCCACTCCGGCCCCGGTTGATATCGAAGGCAAGGTAGACCGCTATGCACCGGTGACCATCAAAGGCAGCCTCAACCCTTTCGACCCGATGGCCAGCCTCGACATCACCACCAGCTTCAAGCGCGTCGAGCTGACCAACCTGACGCCGTACTCGGGTAAATTCGCCGGCTTCCGGATCCGCAAGGGCAGGCTCAACCTCGATCTGCATTACCTGATCACCAAGGGCCAGCTCAAGGCACAGAACAAAGTGCTGATCGAACAGTTGCAACTGGGCGAACGGGTCGACAGCCCGGATGCACTGGACCTGCCTATTCGCTTGGCGGTCGCGCTGCTCAAGGACACCAAGGGGCGCATTTCCCTGGAGTTGCCTATTGAGGGCGACCTCAACAGCCCTCAGTTCAGCGTGATGCCTATTGTCTGGCAGACGCTGCGCAATCTGGTGCTGCGCGCCGCGCAAGCGCCGTTCAAGATGCTTGGCGGGCTGGTCGCAGGCGGCAGTTCAGAGGACCTCGGCAGCGTGAGTTTCGCGCCAGGCGCCAGTGACTTGTCGGCCGAGGCACAAAAGGCGCTGGACAAGCTCTCAGCCGCACTTAAGGAGCGCCCGGACCTCAAGCTTGAGATTGAAGGCACCAGTGCCGCCAGCAGTGACGGCCCGTTGATTGCCCAGCAGAGGCTGGAGCGGGAATACCAGTATACGTATTACAAGATTCTTCAGAGACGCGGTGACAAGGTCCCGGCCAGGGCCGGGCTGATTCAGGTCCCGGACGATGAGAAAGCGCCGATGCTTGAAGGCATTTACCGAGCTCGCCTGAAACAGCAACCGCCTGCTGAATGGGCAACCCTGGGCAAGGAACAACGCGCAGGCCAGATGCGTGCCGCCGTGCTTAAATTCTGGAGCGGTAACGAGCTGTTGCTGCGTGAGCTGGGCCAGAGCAGGGCCAGTAGCATCAAGGATTATCTGGTGGACACCGGCAAGCTGGAAGATGCGCGCGTGTATTTTGTCGACGCCCGGCTGGGTCAGGCTCAACCGGATGGTAAAGTCGTCAGCCCTCTCCACCTCGACAGTGAATAAACCCTTGGCACGCACCCGAATCAAGATGCTGATCACCCTGACCCTCGCCGCCCTGGCAGGGTCAACCGCTACCTTTTCGTACGCCACCTCAACCTTGCGGTGCGGCAGCCAATTGGTAAGCACCGGTGACCGGGCGTTCGAGGTTCAGCAGAAGTGTGGCGAGCCCGTGAGTCAGGAGGTTCTTGGCACTCAAGAGACCTTTAACAGCACTTATCGCAGGTCAGAGGCGGTCAGGATAGAAGAGTGGATCTACGGCCCTGATAACGGCATGTATCAGTACCTGCGCTTTGAAGGCGGTCGCCTGGTGAGGATTGAAAGCAAGCGTCGTAACTGATCGCCTTGTTGCGTTCAGCTCCTTATGCATATTTCCCGCCCACAATAGAACAGGCCCCAACTCTTCAGCCGGGGCCTGTAATGGCTACATCCTTGTAGCCTCGCATGAACCTTCCATCAATCAATGACTGCGGGTGTTCATGTGCAGTGTTCTATTACTCGGCTTTCAGGCCAGCAGCCGATACATCTTTGACGCCTTTGATTTTCTTGGTGATGGCTACAGCTGTGGTTTTCTGTGCTTCAGTGACTTTTACCATGGAGGACAGGGAAACCACGCCTTTGTTGGTTTCAACCTTGATGTCCGAACCAGGGATGCCTTTTTCAGTCAGCAGGTCAGCTTTGACTTTGGTGGTGATCCAGGTGTCAGAGGTATCTTCTTTGACTTCTTGAGTCGTGGTGTTGGCTGCCAGAACCATCGGAGCTTGGGCCGAAGTCTGAGCGAATGCAGCGTTTGCCATGGTCAGCGTCAGGGCAGTAGCGGTAGCAGCAGCGATAGCGAACTTCTTCATACGATAACTCCTGTTTTTCTCAAAATCTGCGCCAGCTGTGTGGCTGCAGGGTTATCGGTTATGTCGCAAGCGGTGTGCCAAATATGAGATAGGCAAAAAACACTTTAAAATCAATAACTTGAATTTTTCGTTGTTTGACGAAATCGTGCAGATTGCCCGTTCACCACTTCCCGGGCTTGCAAGATGCATGTTCACATCAGGCATTTCGCGCGGTGCAAACGTAAGCCCCTAATTGCACTCATAAAAAAAGGACTCCGAAGAGTCCTTTTTCAAGTGCTGCTTAAATCAATCAGACGCCCGACGCTTTCGCTGCGGCGACGTCTTTGATCGACAGCTTGATACGGCCGCGGTTGTCCACGTCCAGTACCAGTACTTCGACTTCTTCACCTTCTTTCAGGATGTCGGTCACTTTCTCTACGCGAGCGTCGCTCAACATGGAGATGTGTACCAGGCCATCCTTGCCAGGCAGGATGTTGACGAATGCGCCGAAATCGACGATGCGCTCAACCTTGCCCAGGTAGATCTTGCCGATCTCTGCTTCTGCGGTGATACCCAGAACGCGCTGACGTGCTGCTTCAGCCGCTTCCTTGGACTCGCCGAAGATCTTGATCGAGCCGTCGTCTTCGATGTCGATCGAAGCCTTGGTCTCTTCGCAGATTGCACGGATGGTTGCGCCACCCTTGCCGATCACGTCACGGATCTTGTCGGTGTCGATCTTCATCGCGATCATGGTCGGAGCGTTGGCCGACAACTCGTTACGCGACTGACCGATGATATGGTTCATCTGACCGAGAATGTTCAGGCGAGCTTCCAGGGCTTGGCCCAGAGCGATCTCCATGATTTCTTCGGTGATGCCTTTGATCTTGATGTCCATCTGCAGCGCGGTAACACCCTTGGAGGTACCGGCTACTTTGAAGTCCATGTCGCCCAAGTGATCTTCGTCACCCAGGATGTCGGTCAGAATGGCGAACTTCTCGCCTTCCTTGACCAGACCCATGGCGATACCGGCAACCGGTGCCTTCATCGGAACACCAGCGTCCATCAGTGCCAGGGAAGCGCCGCAGACCGAAGCCATGGAGCTGGAACCGTTGGACTCGGTGATTTCCGACACAACACGGATGGTGTACGGGAACACATCAGCGCCCGGCAGCATGGCCTGTACGCTACGGCGTGCCAGACGGCCGTGACCGATCTCGCGACGACCCGCGCCGCCCATACGACCACACTCGCCCACCGAGAACGGAGGGAAGTTGTAGTGCAGCATGAAGGGGTCTTTTTTCTCGCCTTCAAGGGTGTCGAGCAGCTGTGCGTCGCGTGCAGTACCCAGGGTGGCAACAACCAGCGCCTGAGTTTCGCCACGGGTGAACAGTGCCGAACCGTGAGTCTTTGGCAGAACGCCGACTTCGATGTTCAACGGGCGGACAGTGCGAGTGTCACGGCCATCGATACGCGGCTTGCCGTTGACGATGTTTTCGCGAACGGTGCGGTATTCGATTTCACCGAAAGCCGCTTTGACTTCGCCGGCAGACGGGCTGCCTTCTTCGACAGCCAGCTTGGCAACGACCTGGTCTTTCAGCTCGCCCAGACGCGCATAGCGGTCTGCTTTGACGGTGATGGTGTAAGCCTGCGAGATCGCGTCGCCGAACTCGGCACGGATAGCGCCCAGCAGTGCAGTCGCTTCAGGCTTTGGCTGCCAATCCCATGTAGGCTTGGCGGCTTCGGCAGCCAGTTCCTTGATGGCGTTGATGACCACCTGGAACTCGTCGTGGGCAAACAGCACAGCGCCCAGCATCTGGTCTTCGGTCAGCTCTTTGGCTTCCGATTCAACCATCAGAACGGCTTCGGAAGTACCGGCTACGACCATGTCCAGGCTCGAAGCCTGCAGTTGCTCGTAAGTCGGGTTCAGCAGGTAGCCGGTGCTTTCATGGAAAGCAACGCGCGCAGCGCCAACCGGACCGTCAAACGGGATACCGGAGATGGCCAGAGCAGCCGAAGTACCGATCATCGCAGCGATGTCCGGATCGATCTTCTTGCTGGTGGAAACGACGGTGCAGACAACCTGCACTTCGTTCATGAAGCCTTCTGGAAACAGCGGACGGATCGGACGGTCGATCAGGCGCGAGGTCAGGGTTTCTTTCTCGGAAGGACGGCCTTCACGCTTGAAGAAACCACCAGGAATCTTGCCGGCAGCGTAGGTTTTTTCCTGATAGTGCACGGACAGAGGGAAGAAGCCTTTACCAGCATCAGCCTGTTTGGCGCCGACCACAGTCACAAGTACGCTGACGTCGTCGTCAACGGTGACCAATACTGCGCCAGAGGCTTGACGGGCGATACGGCCTGTCTCGAGGGTTACGGTCGATTGACCGAACTGAAACTTTTTGATTACCGGGTTCACGGTTTCCTACCTTTCTTTGTGGCTCTTGGGGAACTGGTTTCTTGCGAATTCTTGGGCAGCGTGGGGAGTCGGCCCCTTCCACAGCCCAGATAAAACTTGAGGCTGGGAGCCTGCCAGACCCACCGGGTAAACCCGACGGATCGTGACAGACAACCAACCTCTAGCAACGTCGTTATTAGCGACGCAGACCCAGACGACCGATCAGGGCGCTGTAACGGCTAACGTCCTTACCTTTCAGGTAATCCAGCAGCTTGCGGCGCTGGTTTACCATACGGATCAGACCACGACGGGAGTGGTGGTCCTTACCGTTGGCCTTGAAGTGGCCTTGCAGTTTGTTGATGTTGGCGGTCAGCAGTGCAACTTGCACTTCTGGCGAACCAGTATCACCAACAGCTTGCTGGTAGTCGGTTACGATCTGAGCTTTTTCTTCAACGCTGAGTGCCATGTGGGCAATCCTTATTTCAGGGAAGCGCTTCCGGGGAAACGCTTCCAACAGGCCGAGGACAAAACCTCGTATTAAAAAATGAGATATGACCGTGCCTGTTGACAGCCATCCTCGTTCCACCCCACTGCCAGGCTAGCCTGCCAGTGGACTGGTTCCGGTCACTCTGACCGAATCAATCGACGCGGCGCAACACGCCCGTCTTCGCTGACTTCACCGATACCGATGAAGCGACCTTCGTGATCCTGCACCCGCACCATACCGAATTTCGGTGCATCCGGGGCGCGTACCGGCTGGCCATGCAACCAGTAAAACGAACTGTGCTCGGAAAACTTCAGCAGTGGCCAGTCCAGCAGGCCGCTGTCCGAAGGCATCAGGAAGCGGTCAACCGCTTCGTTGCCACCGTCGGCATGCACTTGCTCGAGCTCTTCCAGCGTAACCGTCTGAGCCAGTGTGAAAGGCCCGGCCTGGGTGCGGCGCAGCTCTGCGACGTAGGCACCACAACCGAGTTTTTCACCGATATCCTCGACCAGCGTGCGGATATAGGTGCCTTTACTGCAATCCACCGACAGACGTGCTGTCTCGCCTTCGCAAGCAAGTAGTTCCAGGCGCGCAATAGTAACAGAACGGGGCTCGCGCTCCACTACTTCCCCTGCACGCGCCAGTTTGTAAAGTGGCTGCCCGTCACGCTTGAGGGCCGAGTACATGGGAGGTATCTGGCTGATTTTCCCGCGGAAATCGGGCAGAACCGCTTCGATATCATCGCGACCAACGGTCACCGGACGCGTGAGCAAAACATCGCCCTCGGAGTCGCCAGTGGTCGTGGTCTTACCCAGCTGGGCCAGCGTCTCGTAGGACTTGTCCGAATCGAGCAGATACTGAGAGAACTTGGTCGCCTCGCCAAAGCACAACGGCAGAACGCCGGTTGCCAAAGGATCAAGGCTGCCCGTGTGCCCGGCCTTCTCGGCATTGAGCAGCCAGCGAACCTTTTGCAGAGCGGCGTTGGACGTGAAGCCCAGAGGCTTGTCGAGCAGGATGATCCCGCTGACATTGCGACGTATACGCTTGACCTGAGCCACCCTTTATTCCTCGGTACTTTCAGGCTTTGCATCTGGCGATGCAGGGCCTTCCTGGTGCTGACTGTCCTGCGCCACTGCGCGCTCGATCAGTGCCGAGAGGTGCGCGCCACGCACGACGCTTTCGTCGTAATGGAAGTGCAACTGAGGCACGCTGCGCAGCTTCATTTCACGCGCCAGCTGCATGCGCAGGAAGCCTGCGGCAGCGTTGAGCACCTTGATGGTCTGCGCGATGTCTTCCGCGTTGTCCTGGCCCATGACGGTCATGAAAATCTTTGCGTGACCGACATCACGGCTGACGTCTACGGCGGTAATCGTGACCAGACCCACACGTGGGTCCTTGATTTCGCGACGGATCAGTTGCGCCAGCTCGCGCTGCATCTGATCGCCGATACGTTGGGTACGGCTGTATTCTTTTGCCATGCTTGTTACCTGTTACTGATCCGGGACCAAACCCTGACAGTCTGAAAGCGGCAAACGCCCGGCCTGACAATTGCCAGACCGGGCGTTGCGTTTAGAGCCCATGGAGAAAGCGCTGCATGTACATGCGACGCCCCCACCATGACTCCTGAAGCTCGCGATTTAGAGGCTGCGAGCCACTTGGACCTTCTCGAAGACTTCGATCTTGTCACCAACCTTGACGTCGTTGTAGCTCTTGACGCCGATACCGCATTCCATGCCGGCACGTACATCGGCAGCGTCATCCTTGAAGCGACGCAGGGATTCCAGCTCGCCTTCGAAGATAACGATGTCTTCACGCAGAACACGGATCGGACGGTTACGGTAAACCGTGCCTTCCAGAACCATACAACCTGCGATCGCGCCGAATTTAGGCGAACGGAACACATCGCGGACTTCGGCAATACCCAGGATATTCTCCCGAACGTCGCTGCCAAGCATACCGGTAAGGGCTTTCTTGACGTCTTCGATGATGTCGTAGATCACGTTGTAGTAACGCATATCCAGACCTTCCTGCTCGACAATCTTGCGCGCGCCAGCATCGGCACGCACGTTGAAGCCGAACAGTACAGCGTTGGAAGCCAGTGCCAGGTTGGCGTCGCTCTCGGTGATACCACCGACACCGCCACCCACTACGCGCACTTGTACTTCGTCGTTACCCAGGCCGTTCAAGGCGCCGTTCAACGCTTCGAGGGAACCACGAACGTCAGATTTGAGGACGATGTTGAGCGTCTTCTTCTCTGCCTGGCCCATGTTCTCGAAGATATTTTCCAGCTTGCCAGCGTGAGCACGGGCCAGTTTGACTTCGCGGAACTTGCCTTGACGGAACAGAGCCACTTCACGGGCTTTCTTCTCGTCGGACAGCACGCTCATCTCGTCGCCAGCGTCCGGGGTACCGTCCAGGCCGAGAATCTCGACAGGGATGGAAGGACCCGCTTCCTTGACCGGCTTGCCGTTCTCGTCAAGCATGGCGCGGATACGGCCGAAGTTCGAACCGACCAGAACCATGTCGCCCTGACGCAGCGTACCGTCCTGAACCAGAACAGTAGCAACCGGACCACGGCCCTTGTCCAGACGGGACTCGACAACAACACCACGGCCAGGAGCCGAAGGCGTTGCCTTGAGTTCCAGGACTTCGGCTTGCAGCAAGACAGCTTCCAGCAGCTCGTCGACGCCAGTACCCATTTTCGCGGAGACCGAAACGAAAGGCGTATCACCGCCCCACTCTTCGGAGGTCACGCCATGGACTGACAACTCGCTGCGAATGCGATCGAGATCTGCACCCGGCTTGTCGATCTTGTTCACCGCAACCACCAGCGGAACGCCAGCAGCAACAGCATGCTGAACGGCTTCGATGGTCTGAGGCATCACGCCGTCGTCGGCAGCAACCACCAGAATCACGATGTCGGTCGCCTTGGCACCACGAGCACGCATTGCGGTAAACGCGGCGTGACCAGGGGTGTCGAGGAACGTCACCATGCCGCGTTCGGTTTCAACGTGGTAGGCACCGATGTGCTGAGTAATACCACCGGCTTCGCTAGCCGCTACCTTGGCGCGACGGATGTAGTCGAGCAGCGAGGTCTTACCGTGGTCAACGTGGCCCATTACGGTCACAACCGGCGCACGGGAGAACGACTCGCCTTCGAACTTCAGCGATTCAGCCAGGGAATCTTCCAGGGCGTTGTCGCTGACCAGCGTGACCTTGTGGCCCAGCTCTTCGGCGATCAACTGGGCAGTTTCCTGATCCAGCACCTGGTTGATGGTTACCGGAGTACCCATCTTGAACATGAACTTGATGACTTCGGCAGCCTTGACGGACATCTGTGCCGACAATTCGCCGACAGTGATGGTCTCGCCGATGGCAACGTCACGGATAACCGGGCCGGTAGGGCTCTGGAAACCATGCGCGTTACGCTTCTTCAGCTTGCCCTTGCCACGACCACCACGACGGAAGCTGTCGCTTTCTTCGTCGGTGGTGCGAGGTGCAACTCGAGGGGCCGGAGCCTTCTCTTTGACCGAAGCACGGTGCGGAGCGTTCTTGCGATCGCCGTCGCCGCCACGGGCATTGCGGTCATCAGCACGAGGCTTGTCAGGGCGACGCTGTTCGTCACGCTTGCGAGCATCGGCAGACGGCGCTGCGCTGGCAGGTGCCGGAGCAGCGGCTGCAGGTGCTTCACGTACAGGCTCGACTGCAGCAACAGGTTGCGCAGGTGCCGAAGCAGGCTGGCCGGCAGCAGGCTGATTGCGCGCATCTTCTTCAGCGCGACGCTTGGCTTCTTCTTCAGCCTTTTGACGAGCGGCATTTTCTACCGCACGGCGTTCGTCCATCTCGCGCTTGCGCTCGGCTTCGATCTCTTCCGGGCTACGCTGCACAAAGACTTTCTTCTTGCGCACTTCAACGCTGATGCTCTTGCTGCCAGCAACGCGCAGGGTGCTGGTGGTCTTGCGCTGCAAGGTAATCTTGCGAGGCTCTTCCACCTTGGCCTTGTGACCGCTTTTCAGGTGCGTCAACAAGGCTTGTTTTTCGTTATCGGTCACAACTTGCTCGGCGGCGGTGTGCGGCAGACCTGCCTCACGCATCTGCTGTAACAGGCGCTCTACCGGTGTGTCGACCACTTTGGCCAGTTCTTTCACCGTGACTTGCGTCATGCACTTCTCTCCTCAGGCCGCGCCTACTTACTCGAACCAGTGGGCTCGGGCGGCCATGATCAACTTGCCGGCACGATCATCGTCAATGCCGTCGATGTCGAGCAGGTCATCTATAGACTGCTCGGCCAGGTCTTCGCGGGTAACTACGCCGCGCACCGCCAGTTCCATCGCCAAATCCTTGTCCATACCCTCAAGCGAGAGCAGGTCTTCGGCCGGATGGGCGTCTGCCAGCTTTTCCTCTGTAGCGATGGCTTTAGTCAACAAACGATCCTTGGCACGAGCGCGAAGCTCGTTGACGATATCTTCGTCAAAGCCGTCGATGTTGAGCATTTCTTCCAACGGTACGTAGGCAATCTCTTCCAGGCTGGTGAAGCCTTCATCAACCAGCACCTGAGCCAGTTCTTCATCGACTTCGAGCTCTTCGATGAAGTTGCGCAGGATGTCACCGGTTTCAGCTTGCTGCTTGGCCTGGATGTCCGATTCGGTCATCACGTTCAGTGTCCAGCCAGTCAACTGACTGGCCAGACGCACGTTCTGACCGCCACGACCAATAGCCTGGGCCAGGTTGTCCGCGCCTACCGCGATGTCCATTGCATGAGCGTCTTCATCTACGATGATTGCCGCTACTTCTGCAGGGGACATTGCGTTGATCACGAACTGCGCAGGGTTATCGTCCCAAAGCACGATATCCACACGCTCGCCACCCAGCTCGCCGGAAACAGCCTGAACTCGCGAACCGCGCATGCCGATACAGGCACCTTGCGGATCGATTCGTTTGTCCTTGGAGCGAACAGCGATTTTCGCACGAGAGCCCGGGTCACGAGAGGCAGCCATCACCTCGATGAGACCTTCGGCAATTTCCGGCACTTCAATGCGGAAAAGCTCGATCAGCATCTCTGGCGCAGTACGCGACAGAATCAGCTGAGGGCCACGGTTTTCAGTGCGAATTTCCTTCAGCAGAGCACGGACGCGAACACCGACCCGGAAAGTTTCCCGGGAAATGATGTCTTCACGAGCCAGCAAGGCTTCGGCATTGTTACCCAGGTCAACGATGACATTGTCACGTGTAACCTTTTTAACAGTACCAGAAATGATTTCACCCAGACGCTCACGGTAGGCATCGACTACCTGAGCACGCTCGGCTTCACGAACTTTCTGCACGATGACCTGTTTTGCAGTCTGTGCAGCAATACGACCAAATTCGATGGAATCGATTTTCTCTTCGATCAGATCGCCTGCAACGGCACCCGGCTTTTTAGCCTGAGCCTGATCGACGGCCAGCTCGTAAGCAGGATCGTCCAGATCTTCGTCTTCGACGACTGTCCAGCGACGGAAAGTCTCGTAGTTGCCTGTTTGGCGGTTGATCTCTACACGCAGCTCAACTTCGTCTTCAAAACGTTTCTTGGTAGCAGTGGCCAGAGCCAGCTCCAGCGCTTCAAAAATAACACTTGCCGGAACGCCCTTTTCATTGGACACCGACTCAACAACCAGCAGTACTTCTTTGCTCATCGTACGCCTCGCCTTTCGCAAGCCATTGGATCCGCGGGATCCGCAGTAACCGGCACGTATCAGTCAAACGTGGGAATAATGTTGGCCTTGTCGATCAAGTCGATCGGCAACAGGAATTCATGGTCTTCAACCTGCACCACGACATCCTGCTCCTCCACCCCGCGGAGAAGGCCTTGAAAGTTGCGTCGACCTTCGAAAGGCGAACGCAGCTTTATTCTTACTTGTTCCCCGGCGTACAAAGCGAACTGCTCGATAGTGAACAGCGGGCGCTCCATGCCAGGAGAAGAGACTTCAAGGGTGTACTCGGTGCTGATCGGGTCTTCTACGTCCAACACACCGCTGATCTGGCGACTGACGATTGCGCAGTCGTCTACCAGAACACCACCTTCTTTATCGATATAAATGCGCAGCACCGAATGCTTGCCCTGGGAACTGAAATCGATCCCCCAGCATTGATAGCCAAGCGCCACGACCACAGGGGCCAACAAGCCCTGCAACTGTTCTAGCTTGCTCGACACCTGAACCCCCTCGTACATGCTTTAGAAATAAAAAAATGGGCAAAAGCCCATCCCTGAAAACGCCGCTGAACATCGGCGTCACGTACTGTCCAGCTAACAAAAAGCCCCTTAAAAGGGGCTCCGCTAAAACTGGTTGCGGGGGCTGGATTTGAACCAACGACCTTCGGGTTATGAGCCCGACGAGCTACCAAACTGCTCCACCCCGCGACAAAGCTGGGGCGGAAGTATACGACCGATCCATTGCTGGGTCAATCCAACATCCACCTACAAGCAAGCCCGCCAATGCGGGCTTCCTTGTTAATTGGTACCGAGAAGGGGACTCGAACCCCTACACCCATTGGGCACAACCACCTCAAGGTTGCGTGTCTACCAATTCCACCACCTCGGCATTACAACTCTTTGGCGATCTCGCAAAAACATCGCCGAATTCTTTTTTACTTCTTCTCTGGAGCCTGAGGTGCATCAGCAGGAACAACTGCTGGCTTTTGCTCTTCGAGAACCGGCACATCACTTGCCGCCGGCTTTTGCTTCACTTCCAGTACTGCGGGGTCTGGCAAACCTACCTGAGTCAGCTGTTGAGCTTTCTCTTTAGCAAAGTAACCTAACCCCAAGCTGGTTATGAAAAAACATGCAGCAAGTATAGCAGTAAACTTACTGAGAAAGGTAGAGGTTCCTTGACCTCCGAAGACAGTATTTGATGCACCTGCTCCGAAAGACGCACCTGCGTCCGCACCTTTACCCTGCTGCAGCAATACCAGAGCGACAACGCCCAGAGCGCCCAACAGGTGAAAAACGATTACGACTGTTTCCAGCATTTTTTCAGTTTCCCGCGGCGCGACAGATCGCACCGAACTCATCTGCATTCAGGGACGCTCCACCAATGAGCCCCCCATCGATATCCGGCATGCTGAAAAGCTCGACCGCATTGGCCGCCTTCACGCTGCCGCCATAGAGAAGTCGCACGCCTTGTGCGACTTCGGCATTCTCTTTTGCCAGTTGCGCACGGATTGCTGCGTGCACTTCCTGCGCCTCTTGAGGCGAAGCGGTCAATCCGGTGCCAATGGCCCAAACTGGCTCGTAGGCAATTACTGCATTGACCAGCGCGCCGATACCAAACTCTGCAATGACGCTGTCAAGCTGACGCCCGACAACTTCAAGCGTTTGCCCTGCCTTGCGCTCCTCAAGCGTCTCGCCTATGCAAAGCACAGGGGTGAGGCCACTTGCCTGGATCGCTGCAAACTTCTTGTTAAGCACCTCGTCCTGCTCGCCAATCAGCTGACGACGCTCCGAGTGCCCGACAAGTACCAGCTTGCAACCTGCATCAGCCAACTGGCTCGATGCGATTTCGCCGGTCAGAGCGCCCTGCTCAGCCTGAATGGCTGCATCCTGCGCACCGACAATGATCGACGTGCCCTGAAGGCCTTCGATCACTCGACTGGTAAACAGGCTTGCAGGCATAACGGCGATATCGACGCTGCCAGGCAACGCCTGCTTGACCAAACCCTCGATCAGCTCAGCGACGCTGGCGCGGGTACCGTGCAT
The DNA here is from genome assembly GCF_000444135.1 of Pseudomonas avellanae BPIC 631. Taxonomy (GTDB): domain Bacteria; phylum Pseudomonadota; class Gammaproteobacteria; order Pseudomonadales; family Pseudomonadaceae; genus Aquipseudomonas; species Aquipseudomonas avellanae. Next base: position 18,715 of record NZ_ATDK01000229.1, on the reverse strand, counting down.
TTTCCAGTTACCAGCTACCATTGGGCGACGCATGCTACACCTCGTGGGTCAAAGTGGGCGCAGATGTTACCCAACACTTCCGACACTGGCAAGCCGAAATCAGGCGCAAACTTCAGCAACCAGTTTTGCGAGCTCTTCGGCGTACGCCCTGACCTGCGTTTCATCCTCACCTTCGACCATCACACGCACCAGAGGCTCTGTGCCGGATTTGCGCAACAGCACCCTGCCACGCCCTGCCATCTGCTCGGTGACGCGCGCGCAGGCTTCCTGCACAGACGGGTGGGTAACCGGGTCGACACTGGAACCCTCGAAACGCACATTGATCAGGATTTGCGGACATTTGCGCAATTTCAGGCGCGCCTCGGCAAGGCTGATGCCGCTGCGACGCAGGGCGAGTATCACTTGCAGCGAGGCGATAATGGCGTCACCGGTGGTGGCATGCTGGAAGCACACGATGTGCCCGGAGTTTTCACCACCGATCTGCCAATTGCGCTCAAGTAGCTCGGCAATGACATAACGGTCGCCAACGTTGGCCCGCACGAACGGAATATTCTGTTCGGCAAGGGCCAGCTCAAGGCCAAGGTTACTCATCAACGTGCCGACGACACCACCCTGCAAGCGGCCGCGCTCGTGCAGATCACGCGCAATGATGTAAAGCAGCTCATCGCCATCAACGATGGTCCCGGTGTGGTCGACCATCAGCACGCGGTCGCCGTCACCGTCAAAACCGATGCCCATGTCGGCGTGCTCCGCAACCACAGCGGCCTGCAAGGCCTCCATGTGCGTAGAACCGCAGTCCTTGTTGATGTTGAGCCCGTCGGGCTGCGCCGAGAGCACTACAACCTGCGCACCCAACTCACGGAATACGTTGGGCGCCACTTTGTAGGTCGCGCCGTGTGCGCAATCGATCACCACCTTGAGCCCGGCAAAATCGGTACTGGTAGGCACGCTGCTCTTGCAGAATTCGATGTAACGCCCGGCAGCATCGTTGATCCGCGAGACCTTGCCGAGGTTTTCGGACTCGGCCACGGTCATCGGCGCGTCGAGCAACTCCTCGATCATCATTTCGATCTCGTCAGGCAGCTTGGTGCCCTGACCAGAGAAGAACTTGATGCCGTTGTCGTAGTGCGGATTGTGCGAAGCACTGATGACAATGCCTGCTTCGGCGTGAAATGTGCGCGTCAGGTACGCGATGGCAGGTGTAGGCATCGGCCCCAGCAGCAGCACATCAGCGCCCGCTGCAGATAGCCCGGCTTCCAGTGCGGATTCGAACATGTAGCCGGAAATGCGCGTGTCCTTGCCGACAAGAATGCGGCAGGCGCCCATCTTGCGAAAGGCCATGCCTGCAGCCCAGCCCAGCTTCAGCATGAACTCTGGCGTAATCGGGAATTGCCCTACACGACCGCGAATGCCGTCGGTTCCGAAGTATTTTCTGGTAGTCATGGATGCCCCACTGTTGTTATTCAGCTGCCTGGACAGCTGCGATCATGCGCACCACGTCAGCCGTTTCGGCGACATCGTGCACACGTAGAATTTTTGCCCCTTTGGTCATCGCCAGGGCGGCCAGGGCCAGCCCGCCGAACAAACGCTGATCTACGGGGCGTCCCAGCACTGCACCGATCATGCTTTTGCGCGAAACCCCCACCAACAGCGGCCGACCCAGCGCGTGCAACGCTTCCATACGCTTGAACAGGCTCAGATTATGTTCCAGCGTCTTGGCAAAACCAAAACCCGGATCAAGGATGATCTGCTGCCGATCGATCCCCGCAGCCACACATTGATTCATGCGATCCAGTAAAAAGGCACTGACCTCAGCCAGAAGGTCCTCATAGTGCGGATCATTCTGCATGGTGCCCGGCTCGCCCTGCATATGCATCAGGCACACCGGCAAACCGGTGCTTGCAGCCGCCTCAAGCGCGCCTGGACGCTGCAACGAGCGAACGTCGTTGATCAGGCCAGCGCCCAGCCCTGCCGTCGCCAGCATGACCTCAGGCGTTGACGTATCAACCGAGATGATCACATCGAGTTCACGCGCAATAATCTCGACAACCGGCGCCACACGCTCGACTTCTTGCGCGGGGGACACCGGACGTGCGCCAGGACGGGTCGACTCACCACCGACATCGATGAGCGTGGCACCGGCCAGCACCATGGCTTCTGCATGGCGCAGGGCAGCATCGAGCTGGCTGTAGCGGCCGCCGTCGGAAAACGAATCTGGAGTCGCATTGAGAATGCCCATCACATGCGTATGGGCCAAATCAAGAACCCGGTTGCCGCAAGGCAACCGGGTTGGGTACAGCGCAGATGTCATGTCAGACCTTAATGCTCAGCAGCAGGACCGCCGATAGGCGCTTCCGGACGAGGATCAGGTGTGATCGGAGTACCGTTGGTGCCTGAACCGCCATCCCAGTCACGCGGCTCGCGCGGTGGGCGACCGGTCATGATGTCATCGATCTGATCGGCATCAATGGTTTCGTACTTCATCAAAGCATCGGCCATCGCTTCAAGCTTGTCGCGATTGTCCGTCAGCAGCTGCTTGGCGGTGCCGTAGCAGTGGTCGATGATGCTGCGTACTTCCGAGTCGATCAGCTTGGCGGTGTCGCCGGAAACACTGGAGTTCTGGCTGCCGCCGCGCCCCAGGTAGCCTGCATCTTCGTCTTCGGAGTACATCAATGGACCCAGCTTTTCAGACAAGCCCCATTTGGTGACCATGTTCCGGGCAATCTGGCTGGCACGCATGATGTCGTTGGACGCACCCGTCGTGACGCCATCAAAGCCCAGAGTCATCTCCTCAGCGATACGACCGCCATACAACGAGCAGATCTGGCTGATCAGTGCACGCTTGGACAGGCTGTAACGGTCTTCTTCCGGCAGGAACATGGTCACACCCAGGGCGCGACCGCGAGGAATGATCGACACCTTGTAGACCGGGTCATGCTCGGGCACCAGACGACCGACGATGGCGTGACCCGCCTCGTGGTACGCCGTGTTGCGTTTTTCCTTGTCGGACATGACCATCGATTTGCGCTCGGCGCCCATCATGATCTTGTCCTTGGCAAGTTCGAATTCCTTCATTTCGACGACGCGCTTGCCGGAGCGCGCAGCGAAAAGCGACGCTTCGTTGACCAGGTTGGCCAGATCGGCACCGGAGAAACCCGGAGTACCACGAGCAATAACGCCTGGATTGACGTCCTCACCCATAGGCACTTTGCGCATGTGGACCTTGAGAATCTGCTCGCGACCACGGATGTCCGGCAGGCCCACAACAACCTGACGGTCGAAACGGCCTGGACGCAGCAATGCAGGGTCCAGTACGTCAGGACGGTTGGTCGCGGCAATGACGATGATGCCGTCATTCATTTCAAAGCCGTCCATCTCTACCAGCAACTGGTTGAGGGTCTGCTCGCGCTCGTCGTGACCACCGCCCATGCCGGCACCACGATGACGACCGACCGCATCAATTTCGTCGATGAAGATGATGCACGGCGCGTGTTTCTTGGCTTGTTCGAACATGTCACGGACGCGGCTTGCACCGACACCCACGAACATTTCAACGAAGTCGGAACCGGAAATCGTGAAAAACGGCACTTTGGCTTCGCCGGCAATCGCCTTGGCGATCAGCGTCTTGCCGGTACCCGGAGGACCGACCATCAGCACGCCGCGCGGAATTCGACCACCCAGACGCTGGAACTTGCCCGGATCACGGAGGAACTCGACGAGCTCGCCGACTTCTTCCTTGGCTTCGTCACACCCAGCAACATCCGCCAGGGTGGTCTTGACCTGATCTTCGGACAACAGACGCGCCTTGCTCTTGCCAAAGCTCATCGGGCCGCCTTTGCCGCCCGCTCCGCCCTGCATCTGGCGCATGAAGAACATGAAGACGGCGATGATCACCAGAATCGGGAAGCTGGCGACCAGCAACTGGGTCCAGATGCTCTGCTGTTCAGGCTGCTTGCCTTCGACCACAACGTTGTTGCTGACCAGATCGCCGATCAGGCCATTGTCCGGAATGTTCGGGCGAATGGTCTTGAAGGTGTCACCGTCGCTGCGCTTGCCCGTAATCACGTAGCCATCGACAGAAACCTTCTCGACCTTGCCATCCTTGACCTGCTGGATGAACTCGGAATAGTTGAGGTTCTGCGGCTCGTTAGGGCTTGAGAAGTTGTTCATCACCGTCACAAGGACAGCTGCGATGATCAACCACAGGATCAAATTCTTTGCCATATCGTTCAATTAGCTACCCTCTGAAGCAAGCTCCACGCAGCAAGCGTGCCTCGCATGATATTCACTGGCCTAACTTACTACAGAACCTACAGATACGGCAGACACCGTCTGTAACCCTTTGTGAAACTTTGACACCATAATGTTCGTTGATGCTGCACTGACGACGCCATTTGAAAAAAGCTATCGCGCCTTATCAAAAACGTTCGATGCTGGCTGCGCCATCGATTCCGCGAAAACCACGAGCCAGCAGGTACTGCTCGCGCGATCGGTCGCGGGACGACGAAGGCTTGCGCATCTGCACCTTGTCGAACAGCTTGCGAATGTCCTTGTGGTAGATATCGAAGCCTTCACCCTGGAAGACCTTGATCAGAAAATCGCCACCGGGACGCAGTACCCGACCGGCAAGGTCGAGCGCCAATTCACAGAGAAACATCGCACGCGGCATATCGACAGCGCTCAATCCACTCATATTGGGGGCCATATCGGAAATCACAAGGTCTACCTGCGTATTACCGACCGCTTCGAGAATCTGCTCGAGGATGGCGTCCTCGGTGAAATCCCCCTGAATGAAGGTCACATCCGGGATGCTGTCCATCTCAAGAATGTCGGAAGCGATCAGGCGACCTTGACCCCCGATCAGACGACTGGTCACTTGCGACCAGCCTCCCGGCGCAGCGCCGAGGTCGATAACGGTCATGCCAGGGCGGATGATCTTGTCCTTTTCCTGGATTTCGAGAAGCTTGTAACTGGCACGCGAACGGTAGCCGTCCTTCTGTGCCATTTTGACGTACTTGTCGTCGAAGTGTTCTTTGAGCCAGTTATGGCTTGTCTTGGAACGGGCCACAGGGCACCTCAAAAATAAACGAGTCGTGATTAACTGGGCGGTCCCGGACTCGCTCGGGTAAACTGGCCGCCGCTTTTAAAAGATCAGACGCAGAGGTCAGATTATGCCGCTCACTCCAGAGCAGAAGAAACAATACAAATCCATTGGTCACCATCTGAAACCGGTATTGACCGTGGCTGACAATGGTTTGACTGAAGGTGTACTTGCAGAGCTTGAACGCGCATTGAGCGATCACGAGCTGATCAAGATCAAGCTTAATATCCTTGACCGCGAAAGCCGCCTCGGCGCCGTTGCAGAATTGTGCAAGGCTGGTTCAGCGGACTTGGTACAGGTCATCGGCAAAATGGCGCTGATCTACCGCAAGAACCCAAAGGTAAACAAGCAACTGTCAAACGTCCACCGCGCACACGGATAAAAACAGAAGTCAGGACCGCGAAACGCGTGCCCTGACTTTTTTTGCCGCTGACTGCGCCCGCCGAAGCGGGCGACCGCCATCAGGCGTGACGCACTTCGATGATTTCGTACTCGATAACGCCACTCGGCGTTTTCACGACCACGACATCGCCTTCTTCCTTGGCAATCAAGGCGCGAGCAATGGGCGAACCCACTGAAATCTTGCCATCCTTGATATTCGCCTCGTCCTCACCCACGATTTTGTAAGTCACGCGCTCGTCGGTTTCGACGTTGGCGATCTCGACTGTCGTGCCGAAAATCACCTTGCCGGTATGCGGGATCGTGGTGACGTCAATCACCACCGCGTTCTGCATACGGCCTTCGATATCGCGAATGCGCGCTTCAACCATACCCTGCTGCTCGCGGGCAGCATGGTATTCGGCGTTTTCCTTGAGGTCGCCCAGCTCGCGCGCAGTACCAATGTCCTGGCTCAATTTGGGACGGATCACCTTGGTCAGGTGGGTCAGCTCTTCTTCCAGGGCGCGAGCGCCCTGAACGGTCATCGGGTATTTGATCATGCCTTCAATCCTGCATGGAGGTCCTGCAAGCGACGCACGGTCTTCTCTGGACCGAACTTGAGCGCTTCGCAGATCGCTTCGCCTGCTGCAATGGTAGTGGTGCAGTAGATCTTGTGCTGCAAGGCATTGCGACGGATGGAGTAGGAATCAGCGATCGACTGACGGCCTTCGGTGGTGTTGATGATCAGGGTGACTTCGTCATTCTTGATCATGTCGACCACGTGCGGGCGACCTTCGGTCACCTTGTTGACGCGACGCACTTTCAGGCCGGCCGCTTCGATCAGCTTGGCCGTTCCAGCTGTAGCGACAATCTCGAAACCCAGGTTGATCAGGTCACGAGCAACCGCTTCAACCAGTGGCTTGTCGTCATCACGTACGCTGATAAACGCAGTCCCGCCGGTCGGCAGCACTTCGCTGGCGCCCATCTGGGCCTTGGCAAACGCCTCACCGAATGTGTCGCCCACACCCATCACTTCGCCGGTCGACTTCATTTCCGGGCCAAGGATCGGGTCAACGCCAGGGAATTTGGCGAACGGGAACACCGCCTCTTTCACACTGTAGAAATTAGGAATGATTTCCTTGGTGAAATTCAGCTCTTTCAGGGTTTTACCCGCCATCACGCGCGCAGCGATCATGGCCAGGGAAACACCGATGCACTTGGAAACGAACGGCACGGTACGCGATGCACGCGGGTTCACTTCGATGACGTAGATGTCTTCGCCCTGAAGTGCCAGCTGTACGTTCATCAGGCCGACAACGCCCAACTCCAAGGCCATCTTCTTGACCTGTTCGCGCATCTCGTCCTGGATGTGAGCAGGCAGCGAGTATGGCGGCAAGGAGCATGCGGAGTCACCGGAGTGAACGCCCGCCTGTTCGATATGCTGCATGATCGCGCCGATCACCACGTCAGTACCGTCGCAGACCGCATCGACGTCCATTTCGATGGCGCAATTCAGGAAGTGGTCGAGCAGCACCGGGCTGTCGTTGGACACCTGAACCGCCTCACGCAGGTAACGCTTGAGCTCGTCTTCCTGGTAAACGATTTCCATCGCCCGGCCGCCCAGTACATAGGACGGACGCACGACCAGCGGATAACCGATCTTGGCGGCAGCACGAATCGCTTCGTCTTCGCTGCGCACGGTGGCGTTTGGCGGCTGACGCAGGTTGAGACGCTCGACCATCTGCTGGAAGCGCTCGCGGTCTTCTGCACGGTCGATGGCATCCGGGCTGGTGCCGATGATCGGCACGCCAGCGGCTTCCAGGGCACGGGCGAGTTTCAACGGGGTCTGGCCGCCGTACTGCACGATCACGCCCTTGGGCTTCTCGACGCGCACGATTTCCAGGACGTCTTCCAGGGTGACCGGCTCGAAATACAGACGATCAGAGGTGTCGTAGTCGGTGGAGACGGTTTCCGGGTTGCAGTTGACCATGATGGTCTCGTACCCGTCTTCACGCAGCGCCAGGGCTGCGTGCACGCAGCAGTAATCGAACTCGATACCTTGGCCGATACGGTTAGGGCCACCGCCGAGGATCATGATCTTGTCGCGCGTCGAAGGGTTGGCTTCGCACTCTTCTTCGTACGTCGAGTACAGATACGCGGTGTCAGTTGCAAACTCGGCCGCGCAGGTGTCGACGCGCTTGTAGACCGGGAACACATCCAGCTTGTGACGGTGCGTGCGCAGGTTTTTCTCGGTAACGCCGACCAGTTTGGCCAGGCGTGCATCGGAAAAGCCCTTGCGCTTGAGACGGTACATCAGGTCGCGATCGATTGCCGACAGGCCAAGCGTCTTGATCTTTTCCTCGTCCTTGACCAGATCTTCGATCTGGACCAGAAACCAGGGGTCGATCATGTTCATGGCAAAGATTTCTTCGACCGTCATGCCTGCGCGGAACGCATCGGCGACGTACCAGATACGCTCGGCACCCGGCACGGTCAGCTCGCGCTTGAGCGTGCTCATGCTTTCCGGATGGCTGAGGTCCAGCTTCGGATCAAGACCACAAACGCCGACTTCCAGGCCGCGCAGGGCTTTCTGCAGGGATTCCTGGAAGGTACGGCCGATGGCCATGACTTCACCGACCGACTTCATCTGCGTGGTCAGGCGTGCATCGGCCTTGGCGAACTTCTCGAAAGCGAAGCGCGGCAGCTTGGTGACGACGTAGTCGATGGACGGCTCGAAGGACGCCGGGGTCTTGCCGCCGGTGATTTCGTTGGACAGCTCGTCAAGGGTGTAACCCACTGCAAGCTTGGCCGCGACCCGGGCAATCGGGAAGCCGGTCGCCTTTGAAGCCAGCGCCGAGGAACGCGACACGCGCGGGTTCATCTCGATGACGACCATACGGCCGGTGTCCGGGCAGATGCCGAACTGAACGTTGGAACCACCGGTTTCAACGCCGATCTCGCGCAGTACCGCCAGCGAGGCGTTACGCAGGATCTGATATTCCTTGTCGGTCAGGGTCTGTGCCGGAGCAACGGTGATGGAGTCACCAGTGTGCACACCCATCGGGTCGAAGTTTTCGATGGAGCAGACGATGATGCAGTTGTCCTTTTTGTCGCGGACAACTTCCATTTCGTACTCTTTCCAGCCGATCAGCGATTCGTCGATCAGCAGTTCCTTGGTCGGAGACAGGTCCAGACCACGGGCGCAGATTTCTTCGAACTCTTCACGGTTGTAGGCAATACCGCCACCCGTGCCACCCATGGTGAACGACGGACGGATGATGCAAGGGAAACCGAGTTTTTCAAGAACCGCGCTGGCTTCTTCCATGCTGTGCGCGATGCCGGAACGCGGGCACGCCAGGCCGATGGACTTCATGGCCTTGTCGAAACGCGAACGGTCTTCAGCCTTGTCGATGGTGTCGGCGTTGGCACCGATCATCTCGACGCCGAATTTCTCCAGAACGCCTTCACGCTCCAGATCCAGCGCGCAGTTCAGTGCGGTCTGGCCGCCCATGGTTGGCAGCAACGCGTCCGGACGCTCTTTCTCGATGATCTTGGCAACGGTCTGCCACTTGATCGGCTCGATGTAGGTGGCGTCGGCCATGGCCGGGTCGGTCATGATGGTCGCCGGGTTGGAGTTCACCAGGATGACGCGGTAACCCTCTTCGCGCAGGGCTTTGCAAGCCTGGGCGCCGGAGTAGTCGAATTCACAGGCCTGGCCGATCACGATGGGGCCGGCGCCGAGAATCAGGATGCTTTTAATGTCTGTACGTTTTGGCATGGGTTGTCACTCAAATCCGCAGGTCAGTCGGCAAGCCGTCTTGAACATTTTTCTGAGGTGGCCTGGGCGGCAGCAACCGGACGTGTGGTCCGGGGCCGCCCTGGGCACCTGCGTTTACAGTCTCAAGGCAACCGGTCAGCGTCGCTTGGCCATGGCGTCGATAAAGCGGTCAAACAGGGGCGCTACATCGTTCGGGCCCGGGCTTGCTTCAGGGTGACCCTGGAAGCTGAACGCGCTTTTGTCAGTCAGCTCGATACCCTGCAGGGTGCCGTCGAACAGCGACTTGTGGATAGCGCGAACGTTGCCCGGCAACGTCGATTCATCAACCGCAAAACCGTGGTTCTGACTGGTGATCATCACAACGCCGGTGTCCAGATCCTGAACCGGGTGGTTTGCACCGTGGTGGCCATGACCCATTTTCACGGTCTTGGCACCGGCAGCCAGCGCCAGTAACTGGTGACCGAGGCAGATGCCGAACACCGGCACTTCGGTTCCCAGCACTTGCTTGATCGCCTTGATGGCGTAGTCGCATGGCTCAGGGTCGCCAGGGCCGTTGGACAGGAAAACACCGTCCGGCTTATAGGCAAGCACTTCGCTGGCAGGCGTTTGCGCAGGGACTACCGTCACCCGGCAACCGCGCTCGACCAGCATGCGCAGGATGTTGAACTTGACGCCGTAGTCGTAGGCAACCACGTGATAAGGCAGCTCGGAAGCGGCGATTTCAGGGTGGCTGTCGGTCTGCAGGTTCCAGACACTGTGGCGCCACTCGTAGGTGTCCTTGGTGCTGACTTCCTTCGCCAGGTCCATGCCCTTGAGGCCAGGGAACCCGCGAGCGGCGGCGATCGCTGCCTCTTCGGAAATGTTGTCACCCGCCATGATGCAGCCGTTCTGGGCGCCTTTCTCACGCAGGATGCGGGTCAGGCGACGCGTATCGATGCCTGCGATGGCAACGACATTGTTGGCTTTCAGGTAATCACCAAGGGACATCTTGTTACGCCAGTTGCTGGCAACCAGTGGCAGGTCACGGATGACCAGGCCAGCTGACCAGACACGATCCGACTCGGCGTCTTCAGGTGTAGTACCGGTGTTGCCGATGTGCGGGTAAGTCAGGGTAACGATCTGCTGGGCGTAGGAAGGATCGGTAAGAATTTCCTGATAGCCTGTCATTGCGGTGTTAAACACCACCTCACCAACGGTTTGACCGTCGGCTCCAATGGCTTCGCCGCGAAAAATGCTGCCATCAGCAAGGGCGAGTATGGCTGGCTTAGTCAAGAAGACCTCCCGTAAATAAAGCCTGAAAGGGCGATCGCAGGTTGCAAAAAAGCGGAATGACGTAGTTACGTCACCCCGCTTTCTTATGGAATCATCTGCGCGCTTTTAGTGGACACACTAAAGCTGTAGCTTACAGAAAAGGCCCATTTTGGTCTACCACCAATGAGCCTGAAATGCGGGAAAATGCGACAGGGCCTTTAAAGACCATGTATTGAATCAATGCAGACCCAGTACATCCTGCATGTCGTACAAGCCTGGGGCCTTGCCGTCGAGCCACATTGCAGCCCTGACCGCGCCCTTGGCGAAGGTCATGCGGCTGGACGCCTTGTGGGTGATTTCAACCCGCTCACCGTCCGCTGCGAACAGCACAGTATGGTCACCGACCACGTCACCGGCGCGAATAGTCGCAAAACCGATGGTCTGACGATCGCGCGCGCCGGTCTGACCTTCACGCCCGTAGACCGCGACTTTCTCCAGATCACGGCCCAATGCATTAGCTACGACTTCGCCCATGCGCAGCGCGGTGCCAGACGGCGCATCGACCTTGTGCCGATGGTGCGCCTCGGTGATTTCGATATCGACCTCATCACCCAGCACGCGAGCAGCGGTGTCGAGCAACTTCAGGCACAGATTCACACCGATGCTGAAATTGGCCGCGAAAACGATCGGGATATCTTTCCCCGCCTCGACCAGACGCTGCTTCTCTTCGGCACTGAAACCGGTCGTCCCGATAATCATGGCCTTGCCTGCCTTGCGGCAGAACGCCAGATTTTTCAGCGTGACCGACGGGTGAGTGAAGTCGATCAACACGTCGAACTCATCCGCCACCTTTGCCAGATCACCTGACAGCGGCACACCGATACGCCCCAGCGCCGCCAGTTCGCCCGCATCAGCACCCACCAGCGTGCTGTCGGGACGATCGACGGCAGCGGTCAGCCCGGCGCCAGGCGCCTGCTGAACCGCTTCGATCAAAGTCTTGCCCATGCGCCCGGCGGCGCCTACTACAGCAATACGTCGCATGCCCTGCTCCCGTTGATAAGCCTTACAGATCGCCGAAGAAACGCTTCACACCCTCGAACCAGCCACTGGCCTTGGGAGAGTGCGACTCGTCGCTCTCAAGCGATGTGCGGAACTCTTCGAGCAATTCACGCTGACGCTTGCTCAGGTTGACCGGTGTTTCGACTGCGACACGGCACATCAAGTCACCCGCGCCACCGCCACGCACCGGAGCAACACCCTTGCCACGCAAGCGGAACTGCTTGCCGGTCTGGGTGCCCTCAGGGATTTTCAGCTTGACGCGACCATCGAGCGTCGGCACTTCAAGCTCGCCGCCCAGCGCCGCATCGGTGAAGCTGATCGGCACTTCGCAGAACAGATGCTTGCCGTCACGCTGGAAGATCGCGTGTTCGCGCACGTTAATCACGACATACAGGTCGCCGGTCGGCCCACCCTGAGCACCTGCCTCGCCTTCGCCCGACAGGCGAATGCGGTCACCGGTATCAACACCTGGCGGCACTTTGACGGAAAGGGTCTTGGACTCTTCGACACGCCCTTCGCCGTGGCACGAATCGCACGGGTCGGAAATGATCTTGCCGTGGCCGTGGCAACGTGGGCAGGTTTGCTGCACAGAGAAGAAACCCTGCTGCATGCGCACCTGGCCAATACCGCCACAGGTCGGACAGGTCACCGGGGACGAACCCTTCTTGGCGCCGCTGCCGTCGCAAGGCTTGCAGTTGACCAGCGTCGGAACGCGGATATTGACCGTCGTGCCACGAACCGCTTCCTCGAGGTTCAGCTCAAGCGTGTAACGCAGGTCGCTGCCACGCTGGGCACCGCCACGACCGCCGCCGCCACCGCCCCGGCCACCGCCGAAGAAGTCGCTGAACACGTCGCCGAAGATATCCGAGAAGTTGGCGCCACCGGCACCACCACCAAACCCACCGCCGCCGCCCATGCTCGGGTCAACGCCCGCATGGCCGTACTGATCGTAGGCCGCGCGCTTGCTGGCATCGGACAGCACTTCGTAGGCCTCGTTGGCCTCCTTGAACATCTCTTCAGACGCTTTGTCATCAGGGTTGCGGTCAGGGTGATGCTTCATCGCCAGACGACGATAAGCCTTCTTCAGGTCCGCCTCGCTGGAGCCTCGCTCCACACCCAACACTTCGTAATAATCACGCTTTGCCATAGTTCTTCCGCACTCTTGAGGACGTTTGGCAAGACTCTCCTGAGCCCAGCCAAACTCGTTGAGCCCCATACAGGCCCGGACCCAACTCACGTCAATTCAACGATCCTGGTCTTCGTTCAACAGCCAGACGAACTGGCCGAGAAAGCGGCAGAATGATTCGCCACGCAGGAGCGTAACGATCTTGCCACATGGCGCACGGAGCGAATCCGCACGCCGAAATTTTGCATGTTCCAGACACGCCAACGCGGGAGCAAGCTCCCGCGCGGCGACATCCTACCAGTCAGCGCTCAAAAGAGGTCAACCGGCTTGCAAGTGAGCCTGCGCTTACTTGTGGTCTTTCACTTCTTCAAACTCGGCGTCAACGACGTCGTCAGCCTTGGCAGTTTCTTCAGCCGGCTTGGCTGCTGCTTCCGGATTCTCGGCCTGCTCGGCGTACATCTTCTGAGCGATTGGCGCGGAAACCTTCGACAGTTCTTCGACCTTGGCTTCAATGGCAGCCTTGTCGTCGCCCTTGATGGCCGCTTCCAGAGCAACCAGCGCCGCTTCAACAGCCGTCTTCTCTTCAGCAGTGACCTTGTCGCCTGCGTCAGCGATCATCTTGCGAGTCGAGTGGACCAGCGCATCACCTTGGTTACGGGCAGAGGCCAGCTCTTCGAACTTGCGATCTTCTTCGGAGTTGACTTCAGCATCGCGAACCATCTGCTGAATTTCTTCCTCGGACAGACCGGAGTTGGCCTTGATCACGATGGACTGCTGCTTGCCGGTAGCCTTGTCTTTCGCGCCAACGTGCAGGATGCCGTTTGCGTCGATGTCGAAGGTCACTTCGATCTGTGGCACGCCACGTGGAGCAGGTGGAATCTCGGCCAGGTCGAACTTGCCCAAGGACTTGTTCTGACCGGCTTGCTTGCGCTCACCCTGCAGTACGTGAATGGTCACAGCGTTCTGGTTGTCATCGGCCGTCGAGAACACCTGGGATTTCTTGGTAGGAATCGTGGTGTTTTTCTCGATCAGCGCAGTCATCACGCCGCCCATGGTTTCGATACCCAGAGTCAGCGGGCTGACGTCCAGCAGCAGAACGTCTTTTACATCACCGGCCAATACGGCGCCCTGGATAGCAGCCCCCATTGCAACAGCTTCGTCCGGGTTGACGTCTTTACGGGCTTCTTTACCGAAGAACTCGGTTACCAGCTTCTGTACCAGCGGCATACGCGTCTGGCCACCGACCAGAATCACGTCATTAATCTTGCCGATGTCGATGCCAGCATCTTTCAATGCAGTACGGCAAGGCTCGATGGTGCGCTGAACCAGGTCTTCAACCAGCGATTCCAGCTTGGAGCGCGAGATCTTCACGACCAGGTGCTTTGGACCGGTGGCATCTGCAGTGATGTACGGCAGGTTGACTTCGGTCTGGGTGCTGGAAGACAGCTCGATCTTGGCTTTTTCAGCCGCTTCTTTCAGACGCTGCATGGCCAGCGGGTCGCCTTTGAGGCTCATGCCGCTTTCTTTCTTGAATTCGTCAACGAAGTAGTCGATCAGACGAATATCAAAGTCTTCACCGCCCAGGAACGTGTCACCGTTGGTGGCCAACACTTCGAACTGGTGCTCGCCATCGACTTCGGCAATTTCGATAACCGAAACGTCGAAAGTACCGCCACCCAGGTCATAAACGATGACAGTGTGGTCGCCCTTGGCTTTGTCCATACCGTACGCCAGAGCGGCTGCGGTAGGTTCGTTGATGATGCGCTTGACGTCCAGACCGGCGATACGGCCAGCGTCCTTGGTCGCCTGACGCTGACTGTCGTTGAAGTAGGCCGGAACGGTGATGACCGCTTCGGTAACCGCTTCACCGAGGTAGTCTTCGGCAGTCTTCTTCATCTTCTTCAGGATTTCAGCGGAAATCTGAGGAGGCGCCATTTTCTGGCCATTCACTTCAACCCAGGCATCACCGTTGTCAGCCTTGACGATCTTGTAAGGGACCATCTGGATGTCTTTCTGAACGACTTGCTCGTCGAACTTGCGACCGATCAGACGCTTTACCGCGTACAGGGTGTTGTGCGGGTTGGTCACGGCCTGACGCTTGGCGGACTGACCGACCAGGATCTCGCCATCGTTGGCATAAGCAATGATCGAAGGCGTGGTACGCGTGCCTTCGGCGTTCTCGATAACCTTGACGTTACCGTTTTCCAGAATGGAGACGCAGGAGTTGGTAGTCCCCAGGTCGATACCGATAATTCTGCCCATCTTGACTCTCCCGAAACTTGCAAAAATTTGATGTAGTTGCCGCAATTGCGTTTACAAATTGCGGTAGCTCTTAAACGCTTGACCTTTAAATGGGGGCCTTACAGCTGATTTCAAGCCTGCTCGTTGATTGACGGCGTTGCAGGCGATGGTGCCTTGCTGACCACGACCATGGCCGGGCGCAGCAGACGACCATTAAGCTGATAACCCTTCTGGAATACCTTGAGCACAGTGTTAGGCTCTACATCGGCACTTTCCTGCATGGCCATTGCCTGGTGCTGGTCGGCACTGAACGGTTGACCATGCGGATCAATGGCTTCCAGCTGATAACGCTTGAGGGTGTCCTGAAACATCTTCAAGGTCAGCTCGATGCCTTCACGCATCGGGCGAATGCTTTCATCGTCCGGGTTGGACAGATCAAGGCCTCGCTCCAGACTGTCGATGATCGGCAACAGATCACCGGCAAATTTTTCCAGCGCAAACTTGTGCGCCTTTTCAACATCCTGTTCGGCACGGCGGCGGACATTCTGCAAATCCGCAGCCACCCGAAGGGATTGGTCCTGCGCAGCAGCCAGTTGCTCTTCGAGCACCTGCACACGGGTTGTCAGTTCTTCACCCGCGCCTGCCTCGGCAGCCTGATCCTGAGCCTGCGCATCCAGATTCTGTTCGTCAGCCATAAATATTCTCCTCTAAAAACGTCCGCGATCCCGACTCGCGCTTCTGCCACCTATATGGGATCGGAATTTCCCGCTTCAAGGGTCTGATGTGATCGAGATACGTATTCCCTGACAAAAAAACCGGATATGGGGCCAGAAAAAAATGGCGCCATGAAGCAACCGGTACTAAAAAACACTGAAAGCAGACCAAATCGAGCTAAGCAGAGGCATTGTCAGCCACGAACAAAACACTGTATAAATATCCAGACAAACAGCCCGGGAGCCGCTCAATGCTGGTGCACCTTTCCGTACACAACTACGCCATCGTCGAACACCTTGATCTGGAACTGGATCGAGGCATGAGCGTTATTACTGGCGAAACCGGTGCCGGCAAGTCGATCATGCTCGACGCCCTGGGCCTGACTCTGGGCGACCGGGCCGACAGCGGCGTGGTCAGGCC
This sequence comes from Pseudomonas avellanae BPIC 631, assembly GCF_000444135.1. Lineage (GTDB taxonomy): Bacteria > Pseudomonadota > Gammaproteobacteria > Pseudomonadales > Pseudomonadaceae > Aquipseudomonas > Aquipseudomonas avellanae. Next base: position 2,647 of record NZ_ATDK01000229.1, on the reverse strand, counting down.
GGGGGCCGACAAGGCAGACATCCTTGCCACGTTCGACCTGGGCGACATTCCCGAGGCCCAGGCCTGGCTCAAAGAACGCGACCTCGACAACGACGGCCCCTGCATCCTGCGCCGGGTGATTACCGCCGAAGGTCGCTCGCGCTCTTACATCAATGGCTCGCCCTGCCCTCAGGGAGACTTGAAAGCGCTGGGCGAACTGCTCATTGATATCCACAGCCAGCACGAGCATCAGTCGCTGCTCAAGACCGACACCCACCGACGCCTGCTGGATGAATACGCGGGCGCGACCGACCTTGCCCGCCAGGTTCATCTTGCTGCGCAGCGCTGGCGGCAGACGCGACAGGAGCTGGAGCGCCTCTCCAACTCCGGCGACGAGCAACGCGCACGCCATCAACTGCTCAGCTACCAGCTTGAAGAACTGGAAAGCCTGAGCCTGGGCGAAAACGAGCTGGAGCAGCTCGAGCAGGAACACAAGGACCTGACCAACGCCGAAAGCCTGCTGAGCATTTGCCGACAGGTCGTCGAGCAATGCAGCGAAAGCGATTCCGGCAACGTACTCACAGCCTTGACCGCCAGCCTGCATCGCCTCGGCAGCGTCGACCACTCACCCACCGCCCTGAGCGAGGCCACAGGCTTGCTGTCCAGTGCGCAGATCCAGGTAGAAGAGGCCGTAGGCGAGCTGAATCGCTTTCTGGATCATTTCGATGCCGATCCAGCCCGCTTGCAACAGCTTGAAGAGCGACTCGATGCTATCTATACGCTGGCGCGCAAGCACCGTATCCAGCCGGGCGAAGTGGCCACACTGCAACAAAAGCTGCTGGATGAAATAGAAACACTGAACGCCAACGACGAATCCATCGAGCGCCTGGAGCACGAGGTGCAGGCCTTTGCCCGCCATTATCAGGAGAAAGCGCGCGAATTGAGCGACCGGCGTCATATGTCAGCGACCACACTGGCCAATGCGGTAGAGCAGGAAATTCATCGCCTGGGCATGCCGGGCGGGCGCTTCCAGATCGACCTCAAACCCAACGCCAATGCCGAGCCGCTGCCTCACGGCCTTGAGCAAGTGGAGCTACTGGTCAGCGCCAACCCCGGTCAACCACTGAAAGCGCTGGCTAAAGTGGCTTCGGGAGGCGAACTGTCACGGATCAGCCTTGCCATTCAGGTGATCACCGCACAAACCTCACGAGTGCCGACACTGGTGTTCGACGAGGTGGATGTGGGCATTGGCGGCCCGACTGCCGAGATCGTGGGTCAACTGCTGCGTCGCCTGGGCGAGCGTGGGCAGGTCATGACCGTCACGCACTTGCCGCAGGTCGCCGCGCAGGGCCATCAGCATCTGTTCGTGCACAAAGTCAGGGATAACGAAGCGACGCGCACGGCGGTCTCCAAACTGACGAAAACCGAGCGCATAGAAGAAGTGGCCCGAATGCTGGGCGGCATCGACCTGACCAAGGAATCCTTGGCACACGCCAAGAAGATGGTCGTGACGGCTAAAACCTGAGCCACTGAAACGCAGTCACTTAAAACGCAATCATAGAAAGCACAAAGGCGACCTTGGGTCGCCTTTGTGTCATCTGGTTTCACGCCTTCTTGTTACGGACGTAGAGCACCAGATTGTGGTCCACCAGGTCAAAGCCGTGTCTTTCGACGATGGCTTTTTGAAGCTTCTCGATTTCTTCGTCGAAGAATTCGATCACCTCGCCTGATTCCACGTTGACCATGTGGTCGTGATGGCCGCCATCAGCCAGCTCAAACACAGCATGACCACCGTCGAAATTGTGGCGAACCACCAATCCCGCAGCTTCAAACTGGGTCAGGACACGGTAAACCGTGGCCAGGCCGACGTCCTCGCTAGCCTCCATCAGCGCCTTGTAAACATCCTCGGCACTCATGTGGCGCTGCTCGGCAGAATCGAGCATTTGGAGTATTTTAACCCTCGGTAGGGTTACCTTTAGTCCTGCTTTTCGTAGTTCGCTATTTTCAACCATGGTCAGCTTTCTCGCAGACGCTGCTTCGCAGCTTCTCTTAATGCAGGTATGATCGGGGTTTACGTTGTCCCAGCCAAGATAGTGGAAGTCGCCCACCGATGCAAAACACCAAGCTCTTGCTAACCAGTTTCACCTTCGTGGGACTGCTCGCACTCGCCGGTTGTTCATTCCCCGGGGTTTACAAAATCGACATCCAGCAGGGTAATGTCGTCACGCAGGACATGATAGACCAGTTACGCCCCGGAATGACCCGGCGGCAAGTACGGTTTATCATGGGCAACCCCCTGCTGACCGACACCTTCCACGCCGATCGGTGGGATTACCTGTACAGCCTGCAGCCAGGTGGCGGTGAACGCCAGCAGGAGCGTGTCAGCCTGATATTCAATGGCAATGACCAGCTCGTGAGCCTGTCCGGCGACTTCATGCCAGGCGTCAGCCGCGATGAAGCCATTCTCGGCAAAGGCAGCGATACCACTGCGCCTGTAGAGAATCAGCCGCAGCAGCCGCCTGAACAGCCAGCCAAGCCAGGCTCGCTGCTGGACACCATCCAGAAGGACGTCGACAGCGTCGAGACCGTACCGGTCCCGACTCAAGAGCCACTGGACACTAACACCCGTTAGTCACCAGCCGCTCAGCAAAAAGCCCGGCACGCCGGC